>CAYHIZ010000052.1:0-6393 GCA_964356695.1 uncultured Candidatus Saccharibacteria bacterium
GATGGCGCGTAATATGCCGAGCGCGTACAATCTCCTTCCATCATCTCAATACTTCGCCTATACCGCCGATCCGGTGATCGCGTTTGACGATTCCGCACTCCTCGCACCGTGGCGCGCTAAGTACGGGAACGAGATCCATTCAAGTGAGAGTCTACAGATATTTCTCGCCGATCCATCGCGTCCCCCGTTGCCGACCGCCGAAGAGATCAAAAATCCGATTGTCGGCAATGACACATTGATTCAACGAGCAGAAACACTTCACGACACAAGTCTCGATGCATGGACTCCGCCCTCGGGAATCAGAATCATCGAGATCGCCGGATGGGGAGAAGACACAATGAGGACGCTCCTCTACTACCAAGGCACGGCGGGTACCTGCACCGAGCGTCGTACCGATTTCACTTGCGCTGTGATAGCACAGGAGTCCGTGCTCGATTACAAACCGCTCATGACCGTGGACGGCGACGGCACGGTTGTTGTGCCGAGCGCGTTGTGGACGAGCGGAGCGGAGAGGTATTGGGTGGATTTAGGAGATTTCAATAATAATCTTCCACAAAGTTTGTTGCATGCGGATCGCAAACATGCCGATATTCTTGAGGTTTCCCAACTTCGTACCCTACTCGAAACGATCATGACAAACGAAAGTACGATTACATTGCCACGATTTATCTCCACCACTCAACCTCCAGCCGATATTACGGATGATCGTCTCACATTCACCCTCCACTCGCCTCTCACTCTGGACATCTACGACGACCTCGGCAATCACACCGGTATCTCCACATCGACCGGCTTCCTCGAAGAAAACATCCCCGGAAGCAGATACGAACGATTCGGCGGAATCACATATGCTACCGCACCCGCCTCTACGACGATCCGCGTCGTTATGCGTGGGACGACAGAGGGATCGTTCACCCTTGATGTTGACGAGACGCGGGGAGGTGTGATCACCGCGAGCACGACATTCGCCGGCATTCCCTCCGGCACTACGACAGTCGCCACGCTCTCCATTCCCGCAGGCGGTATCGCGAGCTCCTCGCCGCTCTTTGTAGACGAAAACGGCGACGGCCGCACCGATCTCATGCTCGTGCCGAGAGAAGGAGGGGCGGTTATACCCGACATCACACCGCCCGAAGCCGTTTTCTCATTCTCCACAACGAGCGACGACGTGGTACTTTCCGGACGTGACGATCTCTCCGTCACCGTCACTCCGGACTCATCTCTTTCAACTTCCACGCTTGTATACACGCTCGCCGATGAATCCGGCAATACGACCGTACTTTCATTCAAGCGGATCAAGGAACACGAGAGCAAGAATGGACGAAAAGGAAAAATCAAAGCAACGCTTCTCTCCATCGAATACGGCACGCTCTCCACAAGCACTGCGCACGCCATCGCGAAGAATGAGATACAGTATGCATGGGAACGAAACAAAGACGGTTCGCTCAAAAAGCTGGAGCAGGAGGTCAAAGTGAAGAGAGATTTCGCGCTCCGTGCGAAGTACGATGCGAAAAGAGACGAGACAAAAATCTATTTTGTGGACAAGGAGAACAAAGAGAAACTGAAGGAGACGAGGCGTGGATTGGTGTTGGTTCGGATAGTGACAAAGGATAGAGAGGTGAGAATGGAATATTAACAGAAAATATAGCTAATTATGACGAAGAAAATAATGCTACGGATTGGCGGTTCAGCTTTTTTTATTATCCTACTCTCATTCTTTTTGTTTAATGAAAAATGGTGTTATGTGGGCACCATTTGCAATACGATGGAACGTTATGCATCACAGAATTTAACTATACTCTATTACCTCATCCCTTTAATTTTGCTTTTCTCCCTCCTCACCTACAAAATGCACGAGAAGGTTTTTCGCGCATGGATCAGCTTCGCCTACTGGTGGGTGCCACTTTCGATCGTCCTGACGTTGTTGGCGGGTGGCGGAAGTGGTGGCGGTTTCGGGATGCCCAATGTATTCGATCGAGAATTTGTCGCCTTTATCTTTTCTGCGCTGTTCTTCATCATCTCCCTCATCATCATTCTTTGGAAATACGTCGCGACGCGACGGGGCGCTGTGGCATAAATTATAGACATTGTTTGACATATTGGTGCAAAACATGGATAGTACACACGCCTCGCACTGCGGGTGGTTCAAATGTATGCAATCCGAATTCAAAGAACAATACGGTTCCGTTTTTGCCCTATCTGATTGGGCTTTTTTCTCTGCCAGTACAGTTGTTTTCGCTGGCTCCCTTGCTGTCAATATTCTCAACTACGTTTTTACGCTCGTAATAAGCCGTCTTGTGGGTGTCGAGCATTTTGGCGAAGTTGTCGCACTGTTAGGGCTCTCGCTTATTGTCTCTGTTCCGGCCTCCGCTCTCGCGATGCTGATGGCGAGAGAGGTGGCGGCAGAGGCTCTAAATGGCACTCTCGGACAGAAGCGCCTCTACGATTCGTTGCAAGACCGCACATTTTTCGCGGCAGGAACTTGCTGGCTTTTATTCCTCGTGGCAGTGCCGCTATTCTCAAATTATCTGCACATCGCGCGCGCGCCTCTTCTGATTTTCAGCCTGCTGGTGCCGCTTGCGCTTCTTTCGGCACTGCAGTCGGGCACGCTCCAGGGCATGCATAATTTTTGGCAGCTTGCACAGCAGAATATCGTTGGCTCTGTAGTAAAGTTGATCGCCTCGGTTCTTTTGGTGCTTATCGGATTCTCCGTTGCGGGAATCATGGGCGCCCTCGTACTCGCCGCATTGAGTGCGTATGTATTCGGGATGTATTCCGTGCGTTCGTTGTTTCCTAGTACCGCAAGCGCATCGCATGGAGGATCATCTATAATCACAGCTCGTTTTTCATTCAACGCCATCGCGAGTCTCGTTGCAACGGCACTTTTGCTCGCTCTGCTTTCAAATATTGACGTCGTGCTTGCAAAACATTATCTCGCTCCGGAAATCGCAGGACAATATGCGGCACTTTCGACTGCGGGCAAAATCATAATCTACGGCGTTGGCGCGCTCGCGACGGTTCTTTTGCCGATGGCATCGAATGCCAACGCTCGCGGAAACGGCAAAGATAGGCGTGTCTTATATCTCACGCTCGGTGCGACAGCAGGAGCATGTCTTGCGGCAATAGCTTTGTTCGCAATGGCTCCGCAGTTCGTTGTTACGGTACTTCTAGGATCGCGTTACGCGATGATAACGGATTACCTCGGCACATTCGCCATCGCGATGTCGGCTTTCGCACTTTCGACAGCATTCATCAATTTTTTCATCGCTACGCGGAATACCTCATACATTTATTTGCTCGCAATGGGCGTCGGAGTCGAAATCATCGCCGTCACTCTCTTCCACTCGTCGCTGGGTGAAATCGTTGCCGCGCTGATGTATTCATCCTTGGCCGTACTTGTTCTCATGGTCGCCAATTATCTCCTGAATTATCGCTTGCGAATCGTATAGTCTATGAGTTCTATGCGTACCGGATCAAAACTCATTTCAATAGTTGTCCCTTTTCTTAATGAGGCGAAGAACATCCCGCTCCTTTACACGGAATTACTTACGGCGCTTGCTGAACTTTCGCAATACCGCTATGAAATTATTTTTGTCAATGACGGCAGTACCGACGAAAGCGCTCGTGTTGCAGAACAGCTTTCAGCCGAAGATTCGAATGTCCGGTACATCGAATTCAGCCGCAATTTCGGAAAAGAGATGGCAACGACCGCCGGCATTGCAGAGGCGACGGGTGATTGCGTGATTATGATCGACGCAGATCTTCAGCATCCTCCCCGGCTCATTCCTTCTTTTGTGGCGCAGTGGGAGAAAGGTGCCGAAGTCGTCGTCGGCGTGCGTACCAAGAATCGTGGCGAAGGGCTTGCCAAGAGAGGCGGTTCGTGGCTTTTTTATCGCATCATGCGAGTCATTTCAGAAATAGATATCGAGCAGGGCGAGACGGACTTTCGTCTCATGGACAGGGTCGTCGTTGACGCATTCAGAAAGTTGCCGGAGAAACAGCGCATGAATCGCACGCTCATCAACTGGCTCGGGTTTAGAAAAGAAGTGATTGTTTTCGAGGCGCCGGCTCGTCTCTATGGCGAGGCGAAATATACTTCTCGCAAATTGGTGCGTCTCGCGTTCCACTCTTTCGTTTCCAATTCTCTCCTCCCACTGCGTCTCGCGGGCTATCTTGGGACGTTCATCGTGCTCGCATCCGGATTGCTTGGGTTTACCGTTCTCATCGAGCGTTATTTTCTCAACGACGCGTTCGGTTGGAACATCTCCGGTTCGGCCCAGCTCGCAATCATCAACGTATTTCTCATCGGCATCGTTCTCATGGCTCTCGGCATCATCGCCCTCTACATCGCCAACATCCACGTCGAGGTCTCCAATCGTCCGCTCTATGTCGTGCGCAAGAAGAATTTTTGATTGCCATGAAAATTCTCTGGCTCAACTGGAAAGACAGGTCTCATCCTCGCGCGGGCGGTGCAGAGATTGTGAACGAGGAACTCGCAAAACGCCTCGTACTTCACGGTCACGAAGTCATATTTTTTACTGGCGACGTAGAGCGAGTGCAATGCGAAAGTACCCTTTTGCATTGCCGAGCCGAGGAGCCAGAAATCTCGCGGGAAAACGCCCTGCGCTCCGCGCAGGGTCGGATTCCCCTTGCCGCAGGGTTAACGCCCTGCGGTCAAGGAGCGAGATTTACGAGTGCTTTCGAGGGTGCGCAATCCGAAGAAACCCGCGACGGATTTCGTGTAATTCGTGCTGGCAATCGTTTTAGCGTGTATTGGAAGGCGTATCGGTATTACACACAACATCTAAAAGACTGGCCCGATCTTGTCATTGACGAGATGAATACTATTCCGTTCTTCGCGAAGTTTTATGCGAGACAGAAGAACATCATGTTCGTCCACCAGCTTTGCCGTGAGATTTGGTTTTATCAAATGCCGTTCCCATTCTCACTCATCGGCTACATTCTCGAGCCTTTGTACTTGTATTTACTTTCATCTTTCAACTTTGGACTTTCATCTCCCACTGTTGTTACCGTCTCGGAAAGCACCAAGAGAGATTTGTTGCGTTTTGGTTTTAAGGAAGAAAAGATTCATATTATCAGCGAGGGGATTGAGCTTACGCCAGTTTCAAAGTTAGAAAGTATAAAGTATAAAGTTCCGACTATTCTTGCGTTTGGTGCGATACGACCGATGAAGCGTACGCTCGACATCATCAGAGCTTTTGAGATTCTCAAAATATCGCGCCCCTCTGCACGACTTGTCGTCGCGGGAGAATCCGAAGGATCGTACGGCAAAAAGGTATTGGGCGCTATCGAGCGATCGCCGTTTAATAAAGACATACAAGTATTGGGAAAGCTCTCGAAGGATAAAAAGGCGGAGATTCTTTCATCTTGCCACTTATTGCTTGCGACTTCTGTTAAGGAGGGATGGGGGCTCGTCGTTACGGAAGCAAACAGTCAGGGGACTCCTGCGGTTGTGTACGACGTGGACGGACTGCGCGATAGCGTGCGACACAACGAAACCGGTATCATTTGCGCCGAAAATGTGCCGGAGAATCTTGCGGAAAACATTGTGAAATTGTTTGATAATGACGAGCTTTACGAGAAACTGCGACACAGTGCATGGGAATGGAGTAAAGAAATAACCTTCGACAAAGCCTACCGTCAATTCTCCGAAATCGTATCATTACAATAATACGATTCATAAGGCACGTCTTCAAAGAAGCGCGCAAAAAATCAACTGTTATAATGTGCCGTTATGGTAAAGCCACTCACCAATAAGGCATACATCGATGGTGCAAATCTGCACAAAGGTGTTGAGGGACTTGGTTGGAAACTTGATTACCGAAAGTTTCGTTCATGGATTCGTCAAAAATTCGATGTTGAAGATGCTCATCTCTTTATCGGCTTGATGCCAAAGCACGCGAGTCTCTACACGTCGTTGCAGAATACTGGCTATAAGCTCATTTTCAAAGAAGTTGTGTACGACGGAGACGGAAATGCGAAAGGAAATTGCGATGCAGATCTAGTACTCAAAGCGGCAAGAGATCACTACGAAAGTGGAGCACCCTCTGTTGTTCTTGTCTCCAGCGATGGGGACTACTCTTCGCTCGTTAGATTTTGGCTCGAGAAGGGGGTAAAATGCACCATCATTTCTCCCGCACCGGTACGTAAGTGTTCCATTTTACTGAAGAAGACGGGGGTTCCAATTGTGTATCTGGAAGATGTAAAACATAAACTATGGTACAAGCAAAAATGAAAAAGCCCCCAGCACGGACGTATCCGTACAAGGGTCTTCTCCGTGGTGATGCAGTCATCTTAACAGTCATGTCCTGAAAATCAAGGATCATACGCAATATCGGTGGTAGATAGTGGCGGACGGCGATTTCATCCATA
>CAYHIZ010000053.1:0-6240 GCA_964356695.1 uncultured Candidatus Saccharibacteria bacterium
AAAGCGCGCCCGCCGCTATTCGCTGGTTACCACCGATATTGCGTATGATCCCTCGCAAGCATACTGCGAAATACTATGACCGATCAATCGTGTCGGGATTCAAGGTGTTTGTCAAAGAACGCTCTCCTCTCAGTCCCTCGACTGCGCTCGGGGCAAGCAGAGACATTTCTGAAGGCGATGGTTGGTTTAGGCCGTCTCCTTCAGCCGATGTCTCGACTCCGTGTCGGACATATCCGCGGAAAGAGTACCACCGCAGTTGTGCTGTGTCAAGTGTTATTTTACAGAATACATGCAATTGTCCCAAAATAGCCTTGTATTGATTACATATTTTGATTTATGGCAAAGATTTGTTATGACTTCATGCGATGGGAGTTATATCTCGCAAAGGCGCGTCGGACAAGGCTTTGAGGACTTTCAGATATAAATTCTCGACGATTTTTTGTTGGGCTGGACCTGTTTTTACGTAGTGGTCTAATCCCGGTGCGGCGTTTATTTCGAGAATCCCGTATTTTTTGGGTGAGTTTTGGATGTCGCCAGAAATCATAATGTCTACACCGGAGAGACGAAGTCCCATATCGCGAGTTAATTTTATGGCGATTTTCTCAAATTCTGGATGCATCTCTTTCGTAACGTCTATAGCGTCGCCACCGGAAGATAGATTCGCGTTGTCCAAAAGGAATATGCGTTTTTCGCGCATGGGTATGGATTGCAATGTGAGTTTCTGCGTCCTTAACTTGTGAATGATGCGGATGTCGTCGAATTGAATGAGTGTGTCTCGTTCGCCAGCGCGAAACAAGCCCTGTTTCTTTTTCAAAAGTTTTTCAATGCTCGAGCGTCCGTCGCCAACGACAGATAGCGGGATTCGTTCGTAGGCGGATATAACAGCGTTGTCCAAAACAACGATGCGATAATCTCTTCCGCGCACCACTTTCTGAACCAGCGCCACGCGATCTTCTTTGAAAATGTGTTGCAGGGCGCGCATAAATTCCCGTTTGCTCCCGACCAAGAACACTCCAGAACCGTGACTTCCCTCGTTTGGTTTTACAATAACCGGAAGACCGAGCGTGCATGCGTATGAGTATGCGGAATTAATGTTGCGCTTCGAGCCTATTTTTTTGCACCATTCATTTGAATAAAAGGCTTTTCCTTGCACGGTTGCGTAGCCCATTCGCCTCATAAAGAAAGTTGCGTAATCTTTGTCTTTTGCAATATCAGAAGCTCCAACCGGGTTCAGATCAAGAGTGTTATATCGGAAATATCGTTTCCTGCCATTCTTAAAAGTAATTTGTCCGGCAACGCCCCATTCCGGTTCCACCAAGACCTTTGCGCCTATTTTCGGCGCAATCTTTTTTAGCAACTTCGGCAAAAGAAGGCTTTCATGTTTGCGTGCCATTCCTGCATAATGCTTTATTCTTAATGAGGATGCTAGTATGGTGGGATATGACGGCTCGAATCGCGATTTCTTCCAAGATTGAGGACGCGCGTGCTCGAAGTGTTCTTCGCACGCTCAAAAATCTATTTCCCGCGGTCGCACTTAACAGCGTTGCGGTTTCTGCAGTTTATACTATCGATGCCAAGCTCTCGCCAAGAGACATAGAGCGCGTAGCGACACGTCTGGTTAGTCCTATGATAGAACGATTTTCTACAACCGACGTACTTGCTCCTCCAAAGTGGTCGTACGCATTCGAAATAGGATATCTGCCCGGCGTAACAGACAATCTTGGCAGTACAGTGCAAGAAACAATCGAGGATTGTCTTTCGCGAAAATTTCGCGAAGGAGAAACGGTATATTCATCCTCCATCATTTTTTTGGATGGAAATCTGGATAAATCACTCGTCGAGCGATTTGCGCGCGAATTGCACAATCCGCTGATAGAGCGTGCGACGATATTTGAGGCGGGCGAGGAGTTTCCTATAGTTGTACCGAGAGTGGAGTTGTATGGAGAGTCCAAAGCGGACGAAGTGGATCTGAATGTTCCGGATGCCGAGCTTGTGTGTATAAGCAAGGAGGGGATTAAGAGTGCGGACGGTACTGCTAGGGGGCCGCTTGCTCTCTCTCTCGAATCCATGAAAGTCATTCGGGATTTTTTCAAAAAACTCAAGCGAAATCCCACGGATGTTGAACTGGAATCTTTAGCTCAAACATGGTCGGAACATTGCAAGCACACGATCTTTGCGGATCCGCTAGACGAGGTGAGTGATGGCATTTATCGTCGATATATCAAAGGGGCGACGGAGAAAATCAGAAAACAAAAAGGAAAGGGCGATTTTTGCGTATCAGTTTTCAAGGATAATTCCGGCGCAATTGCATTTGACGATAAATATCTCGTCACGCATAAAGTTGAGACGCATAATTCGCCGTCAGGACTCGACCCTTTCGGAGGCTCGGTGACGGCAATCGGAGGCGTCAATCGCGATTGTTTGGGATTTGGCCTCGGTGCGAAACCGATCGCAAACACATACGGTTTTTGCGTAGCTGATCCGCGCGGTGCGCGAGAATTGTTCCGCGACCGCGAGAAAAAGCAACCGTTGCTTCCGGCAAGACGCATTCTCGAGGGTATTGTGCGTGGCATAAATTCCGGAGGCAACGAAAGTGGCATTCCAACACCCTTAGGTTTTGTAGTCGCGGATCCAAGTTATCGCGGTAAACCGTTGGTATTTGGCGGAACGGTCGGTCTGATTCCCCGTAAAAGCCCTGCGGGCTCACGGGGCAGGCCTCGAAAGTTGTACGAGAAATGTGCAAAACCGGGAGATTACATCGTAATAATCGGCGGTCGCGTAGGATTGGATGGAGTACACGGCGCGACGTTTTCATCGGAGGCGCTTTCGAAAGTTTCTCCGGCGACAGCGGTTCAGATAGGTGATCCCATAACGCAAAAGAAATTCTCCGATGCGATTATTCGCGAGGCGCGCGATAAGGGGCTGTACAATTCCATCACCGACAACGGCGCTGGAGGACTTTCCAGTTCTGTCGGAGAGATGTCGCAAGAATCTGGCGGTTGCGAAGTGAATCTCGCAGAGGTGCCACTCAAGTATCCCGGCCTTTCTCCGTGGCAGATATGGATATCGGAATCGCAAGAGCGAATGACACTTTCCGTCCCAAAGTCAAAGTGGCCGGCGTTCAAAAAGATCATGGGTCGCCACGCCGTTCTCGCTACGTGCATCGGCAAGTTTACGAAGTCCGGTTCATGCACTGTTCGTTACGGAAAAAAGATAGTAATGGATTTACCCCTTGCGTTCCTACATGATGGACGTCCGATAAATATTCAAAAATCATCAAAGCCGGATACCGCTTCTCGTACGGTCCAATGTCCGACTTTGAATCATTCGGAACTCGGCGAAGTGGTTCTTAATATGCTGGCGCGTCCTTCAATAGGGAGTACCTCATTCATATCGGAACAATACGATCACGAAGTGCAGGGCGCTTCCGTTACAAAACCACTCCATGGGAAAGGTCTTGTAAATTCTGATGCGGCGGTTTTGAAACCGCTCTTCAATTCGGACCGCGGTATTGTGCTCGCCCACGGCTATTGCCCGTGGTATTCGCAGATTGATACATACGCAATGGCCGCCACTGCTATCGACACGGCGGTGCGCAATGCAGTGTGCGCCGGAGCAAAGCGCGACTATCTTGCGATTCTCGATAATTTCTGTTGGTCTTCTTCCGAGAAACCGGAACGTCTTTATGAATTAAAACAAGCGGCTATTGCGTGTTATGACACTGCCACAGCTTACGGCACGCCATTCATCTCGGGTAAAGATAGTATGTTCAACGATTTTCGCGGATACGACGCTAACGGAAAATCCGTGCACATCTCGGCGCTTCCGACGCTTCTAGTGTCGGCCATTGGCGTTATGCCAGATGTCGCTCAGGCTCAAACACTCGACTTTAAACTCGCCGGAGACATTATTTATTGTTTGGGCGAAACCAATGAGGAGCTCGGTGCCTCGGAATATTTTACGATGCTTGGGATTGATAAAGGCGAGGCTCCGCGCGTGGACACGAATAGAAATATGCAAGTCTATGATGCGATGTCGAACGCGATATACAATGGTATGGTTGCTTCGGCGATTGGCGTCGGTCGCGGGGGGCTGGCTGTTGCTGTAGCCAAGTCTGCTATTGCGGGTCAGTTGGCAGTGATTTTAGACCTCAGAACATTACCAGGTGGCGCGAAAAATTCTGACACTATTCTCTTTTCCGAAAGCCAGGGGCGCATTCTCGTATCAATTCGCAGTAGCGTGCAAAAAGAATTCGAGACAATGCTGAAAGGCATCGCGTTTGCGCGTATTGGCGAAGTCGTCCGTTCTGCATCTATTTCCATCGAGCTTCCCGGAGGAAAAGTCGAACTCTCGCTGCAGGATTTAACCGAGAGCTACAGGTCGTTCTTCAAGAATTGGTAACAATATGCACAAAAAAGAAAATAATGTAGCATTCATAGGCAGTCAAAACCTCAATCTCGGGATACAAAAACTCGGGTGGAAACTGGATTACCGCAAGTTTCGTATATATCTCGCGGAGAAGTACGGCTTCAAGACCGCGTATCTGTTCATAGGTTTTGTAGCACTTAATCAGAATCTCTACGACAATCTTCAAAAAGCGGGATTCATCCTCAAATTCAAACCGACCGTGCCTGACGCCGATGGCAAAATAAAAGGGAATTGCGATGCGGATCTGGTGCTACATGCCACGTTGACGCTCGGTGAATATGAAAGAGCAGTCGTTGTCTCAAGCGACGGCGATTTTTACTCTTTAGTCCAATATTTATACGAACACGAAAAACTTGAAACGGTATTGAGTCCGGATATACAGCACTGCTCAAGTTTGTTGAAACGTTCGGCACGGGAGAGAATTCGCTTCATGTCGAATCTTGAGCGCAAGTTGGCCTACCACAAAAGAAAAACACCGTCTGCGGACGAAACCGCAGAAGGTGCTTTTCTCTAGAAATACAAGAGCATTGTATCAGTCGCATAATACAAGTCAATATGAAAAAAAGTAAGAATTCAGCGATTCCCAGTATCCGTCTTTGCGAGGCTTTTGGTCGAAGCAATCCAGAGTCCGTGCACATATTCTGGATTGCTTCGCTCCGCTCGCAAAGACAGCGGGCTAGGAACGGCTGAATAGTTATGAAAAAACCACACGTTATAATTTTTTCCGGCTATGGTCTCAATACCGAGGATGAGACAAAGTTTGCATTTGAATCTGCGGGAGCAACCACAGCGATTATCCATCTCAACGATATTATCGCGGAGACGAAGATTTTGAAGCAAGCGCAGATAATAGTTTTTCCCGGCGGTTTTTCGTATGGAGATCACACTGGGGCGGGAAAGGCGTATGGTAATCGCGTGAAGCAACATTTAGGCTCGGCTATAAATGAATTTCTTGCAAGAGATACACTGATGATCGGTATATGCAACGGATTTCAAATAATCACTAGTGCGGGAATTTTACCAGGCGCGCTCGTTGCGAACGACATTCCGCGATATCGTGTGCGTTGGGTTGATGTCGAGGTGAAAAACGATAGTCCGTGGTTGAAAGGTATTAACGCGCTCTCTTTGCCAATTGCTCACGGAGAAGGAAAATATCTTGCATCAGAGGAGATACTCGCGCGATTAAGGGAAGATTCTGCAATTGCTCTAAAATACGCAGTAGGTGAGACAGCAACACATTTCAATATGGTCGCGAATCCAAACGGCTCGCTCGAAAATATAGCCGGCATAACCGGCTATGGCGGTCGCGTTCTCGGACTCATGCCACACCCCGAACGCGCTGTGCGCTTTACCCAGCTGCCACACTGGACGTTTCTCAAAGAAAAACATCTCCGCGCGGGTGAGCCACTACCAACCGAAGGTCCCGGAATGCAAATTTTTAGAAATGCGGTGGGGTATTTTACATAACAACGTAGTATGATGACGGTATATTAATAAAAACTTCATGTATATGCGTAGATCTCGACATGTTCTCGGACTCGTGTGCGCCAGCGTACTTGCGTTCGGCGCGGCTTCCACCGCATCGGCTCTCACTGTCAATGAAATCCAGATCAAGATACAAGTGCTTTTGCGGCAGATAGGAGAATTGAATAAGCAGATCGCTGAACTTCGTACAGGACAGCTACAACCACTGGTCGCTTGTACCGCCGATACAATGCAGTGTCTGGACGGCACATCGGTCGGGCGCACGGGTCCCAATTGTGGATCATACGCAATATCGGTGGTAGATAGTGGCGGACGGCGATTTCATCC
>CAYHIZ010000054.1:0-5942 GCA_964356695.1 uncultured Candidatus Saccharibacteria bacterium
TTTGTTATTACTTTCTTCGAACCAAAAGACAGGAGGATGACGCTCAAACTCGCGGTGTAGATTGTGAATCCGCGACGCAGATTGTGAATCGAGGGTATCTGGCGGGACTATCTATATAATCTCGCACGTTCCGCCGGCGCACGCCAATTCTTTTGCTTGTTCTGTCTCGTCGGTACGTTCGTAAATTACCAACTTGGAATAGTCCACCTGCGGGAAACGCGCGGCAAGAGTTTCGTAAGTCTTTTGGTCGATAGATTCGTACGGAGCCAAACGATACACGTGATTACTGCGTGGTAGAAATGAAAGCCCGCCTACGATATCCCAATTTTCATATAGCCATGCGACAACCGCCACCCATTCTTCATCGCCAACTGAAATCGTTGCAGAAGGATTGTGTTCCGTGAAATTCAATTTGACAGTCTTCCAATACTCGAGCTGTTCGAGAGCGGAAATGTCGTCCTTGAAGATCGAACCCGGAGGTGCTTTTACCGGAAACTCCAGAACATATGTATTGGCTTCGCCCGTTGTCTGCCCCACTTCGGGACTATGCGGAATACCCTGATCGCGAGCAACTTTGAAAAGCGAATCTGTGGCGGAGATTCTTATGCGCCGAATGTAGTACTGCGAATAACGCGGATGGATTCCGGAAGAACAATCGAAGGCCTGAGAAACGGTGCCGGATGGCTTTACGCATGTTATTGAATTCGATGGATTAACGCCAAAACGTTTTGCATAAGCCTGATTCGCCCTTTGTGTGATTGCACGCATTTTGTGAAGCGTCTTTGCGTTTCTAACAGCAGGAGAATCCCACTGCCCTGTAATAGAAACACCCAAAAGGCGCTCGGCCTCGCAGTTCTCCTTCCACTCTTTGGAGATATAGTTGAAATTTGTCAGAGTCGATTGATATGTGCCGAGAAGCGTCGCGAGTTTTGCCTTTTTTAGCAGAGTCTTTTCCGTGTCACTCGCGCGCGCGATAACCTCCGAGAGATTGCAAAACTCCTTTGATTGCAGGATTATTTCACCGCAATTATGGACGTAGAGACCATTCGCATCGAACGCATGTGCACCATCTACTGTGCAGTCATATACAGATTCTGCGCCGACGAGAGAAATACCAACTACAGGGCTGGAAAATGCCTCAGAGTTCTGCACTCGCATATACGCGCCGAGCGCATGGACAAGTCTTTCTTTCTTTGCCGTATCTGCAAAGCCTATTCGTCGAGAAAACGTCTGCATGTTGTCATTGGCAATAATCAGCTCGTGCTGCGCCTCGCACCAGTAAGACTTTTGACCGCCCTTACCGTCAGGAAGCATTCGCCATCCAGCAATACGGCGATTCTCATAAAGAGACGCGATTATTCCGAGACGCGCAAGCATGCGCTGCGCCCGTACGAGATTTTCCCGCGTACTTGAAGCAAGACGAATGCTCACGCCCTTCTTTTGAGTCCCCTGTATTGAACCGTCGGCATCAAACCAGCCGCGCAAGAATCCCTCGTAAAATGAGGAGGATGCGCGCTCAATATCATCGGTGACGATCTTGTGTCCGTATGTCATGCCATACGAAGCGGCATACGTTCCAAGCGCCACAGAGCCAACGCGCGCGTACCCCGTGCGCGAGAGATGTCCGCGCAGATCGCTCCTGCCGCCGACGGTTTCGTGAACACGCGATGCGGCGAGCGTCATCATATTGCCTCTGTTATCTCCCCAGTAATCAAGGTTCGCTTTTCCCTCTTTCTCTATATTGCCATCACCGAGCAAACTCCCTAAAAGCCAACCTTCGGTGTCGGTGCCTGCTCCTTTCCAAACAGAGTGTTTATGATCGTGCAGGACTAATGAATCCCCTATCGAGAGTTCGTCAATTCGCTTCCATGCGTTCTTTTGTACTTTGCGCGTCTTGTACGATACGGTCAATACTTGATGATTTTCGGTCGCGCGAACCGTGAAGCCATCTTTTGTTTTTATTTCATAGACGTCTTTCGTGCCGGTCTCAAAAAACCCCTTCTTGGATTCATACTCTTTGCCATTAACCAACGCCAAGAATGGTACGTTGATCAGATCTCTTACCTGGCGAGCGCCATCTGCCGTAGTAACCCATGTATCGGCAGGAACGCAAGGATTTGTGCCAACCTGTCCGATGAATCCATTTTTCTTCCCATGTTTCTTTTGGAGAAACTTCAGACGGCGATCCGGCATGGTCTTTTCGAGACTGCCGCGATTGAAAATGCCACGCTCGCCAGTACCGCTCTTCATTAGCGCGACCCACTCGTCCATCAATTCTGCATTTGTGGGTTTGGTTTCGTAGACGGCAGAGTTGTTGGCAACGCTTCGGTGCGGATCTGTGAGGAAAAACTGCCCCTTTTTTGCATCTCGAATCTCAACGTCGTCCAAATCCGAAAGCGAGATCATTGCCGTGCGACGCACTCCACCCGCTACCACACATTCTCCTATTTTGCAGATTATGTCGTGCGCGTCGATATTCCTCAAGCGTCTTCCTTGTCGCTTCAAAATTCTGTCGCGCGCAAAAGCGAGCAAATTACGAAGTGGCTCGGGACCGGACGCCTTCCCTCCCATCGTTTTAAGACGTGCACCCGCGAGACGAATCAGCGAAAAATCGAAATCAACATCTCTCCCCGAGTACCATGCATTGAGGCCAAGCGTCAAAGAATCGCACCAGCCCTCTTTCGTGTCCGCGACAACGTGCGTGTTTAATTTTTCTCCTGTTTGTCTGTCGATCTGCGGGAGTTGTTGAATATTGTAGCTTTCGACGGCATATCCCACCCCGCAACCCTGCATCGAGAGGTACATAATCTCGGCAAAATCCTCGAGCTTTACCGGCGCAGTGAAAGAACAGTTGTAAAAACATGTGTTGCACTTTTTAGCCGGAGCGCCGGCAAACTGCATCGCACGCATCGAGGGCATCACCTCCTGATTGAGAATCGCCTCGCGAATTTCCGCATATTCTCGTTTTTTTAATTTGTCGCCCAGATTCTCTTTCATAAAATTCACATAACGATCGACCGTCTCGATCCATGTCTCTCGGCGCTGTTCACTCTCGATCCAGCGTGCGTATGTGCGCAAATATACAAACTCTCCAAGCGGATTATTCTTGAAATACTTTCGACTCTCCTCTGCAAGCTTGGCAATACGCTCCGGCACCTCTCCTTGTTCTTTGCGAATCTTGCTTCTCTCCGCACGATAGAGAATATATGCTTTGGAGGTGGCAACGTAATCGGAAAGCATAAGCTGGCGTTCCACCTCATCCTGACACCCCTCTACCGTAGGCAGAAAATTCTTATACGTTTTCGCAATACGCATCATTTCTCCTGCAACTTTATGCGCGACGACAACCGCCTCATCCTCCGAACCCTCATTTGAGGCCTTCATTGATTTTTCGATCGCTGAAACTATTTTCTGGAATTCAAGAGCGACGATCCTTCCATCGCGTTTCTGTATTTGAGAAAGATATTTTTTATATACACGCACGGCGACGGCTGAATGCACGGACTGCGCTCGCGCACCCACAGGCATGACGTTACTTACATTATGCTTCTCCTCAATGATCCCGTTTCCCGCAATTGTTTTTGTCATGCGTATTACATTAAATTTTTAAGGATGTTCATTGTACCCCCGAACTCGCACCGAACATCCAGCTCGCCCCTGTGTATAACTCGGAAATCATAGTGGTCAAAATCCACTATGAGTTCTCGCTTACAGGTGCACAATATCTCCAATCTCTACAATGTGCGCTTCAATCCATCCCGAAGGAAGCTCTAATACGTATCTTGCATCTTTGCTCGGCACGAATGTTGCGGGATATGTCTCAGGCGAGACCGATTTCTGCAGTTCTACAACCATACCTGCATGAGAAATCCATAAGATGTCAATAGAAAAACGCATATCCTTCATCCAAAAAGCATAAATCCCATCTTCCGGAAAAACAAAAAGCATGCCCTCATCTTGTGCGAGACTTTCGCGACCACTTAGGCCCGCCTCTCGCTTCTCGGGCGTGTCTGCTATATCAACTCGTATTATACGATCCTTCAATTCCACCGTATTCACATAAACATCTACCTCGCCCTCTATAAGCGAGGGAATCTGCAGAGGTTTATAGACCAGCGAAATGA
This sequence comes from uncultured Candidatus Saccharibacteria bacterium, assembly GCA_964356695.1. Classification (GTDB taxonomy): domain Bacteria; phylum Patescibacteriota; class Minisyncoccia; order Phycocordibacterales; family UBA2100; genus UBA10103. Next base: position 4,125 of record CAYHIZ010000054.1, read on the forward strand.
GAAACACGCACGCCGTAAGGAACAGTGCGGTAGTGAAAATATTCCTAACGTAACTCATCTTCAAGCGCTCGTTAGAAGAATAACGACCGCCATGGCGATAAACGACACCAACCAATAACCGGCGTTGATTAAATACAATTTGAACGATTTTTGTTCCCACAACACAGAACCAAGCATGGTTGTCGCAACAAATCCTATCCAACACCACAATCCGAGCCCAATCGCGCCAATGATACTGTAGACTTCCAACCTAATCCCTAAGTGATTCATTACGTATGCAGTAAACATGCTTGCGAGTAATCCAAAGAACACCATCATGGGCATTCTGCGTTTTCCTTTTTCTACAGATTCCGGCGATAAATTGGAAAGACGCATCCACATACTTCCAAAAACTCGCGGATGGTACCATGCAAATCCAATCACCACAGACACGATTCCCGCGAATAGTACTGGAAAGAATCCAACCTGAATCATATATAACCGATACTATCGCGAACATATCCACTGTCCAGTGCGTGCTGTGTATTAGATTTCGCTTGCGGATTATTTTGGAAAACTTGATATACTAATCGCATGAACAAACCATTTGGCGGAGGCGGGATAAAAAGAGGAATGGATGTATTTGATAATGCGAAAGAAAATAAAATTGAAAGCTATAGTTATCCCGATGAAGATAAAACGTTCGAAAGAACGCTACAAGAAGAAGAGGCGCAATTAAAAAGTCACCCGAGTATAAAAATAGATCGTCATATGGTGCGCGCATTTCGCGCATTTCGAAACTCTGTCCCAAGTATCAAACACGCCAATCCGGAAAATCTCGACATCTATCTAATAGCAACTGAAAATCCGCATCTAGACTTGGAGATCACACGCGCCATGAGTAGTGGAAATGCAATACCGAATTTCAAAGTTCTAACAGACACAAGACAGGAGGCGCAACTGTTGCAAAAACATGGCGGTATTCAGGACGCTTTCAAGGGTGATCCTGCTCGACGAATGCTATCTGAGCCCGTTGACATAGTGGTAGTAATGGATGAACAAACAAATCTCACGTGGCGTACGCTTAGAAACGTGCAAAGAGGCGGATGGTTGTTGCTTCCGGTGAATCGAGCAAATGTTGCACGCGCCAGTGGAATGCGTTTTATGGGAGTTATAGAGACCGACAAAGGATATCCCAGCGTACGCCAAGAGCGAGATGGCGCAGATTATTGGAAAGAAAAAGAAATCGAGACCGACGAACAACTAAAGAATGCGGTGAAAGAAGAGGGTGTCGTAACATTTGAAGAAGCGAAACAAGCTGTTTTGGATGCATTTAATACGACTGACAATATTGTAGAAAATTATAAAAGACTCATCGAAATGGCAAAGGAACAAAATTCTTCACCTATTGCAGAGGATGGGGCTGAGATAAACTATCGGATAGAACGTGGCAACCAAACGAAAGACATTCAGGTAAAATTACTTCTTCCTCTCACAGAAATCGAACACAACACAAAAGATCTCGCTATATTCAAGAAAAAAGAGGCCATCTAATCAAATCACTCTCGAAATACGCAATAAGAAAATTTTAGCCGTACAAAATAGCTCCTGTAAAAATGAGCGTATTGCAAATTAGCCAAAGAATATTCGTTATAATGATCGGCATTTCTCGATGCACTAATCCATAAAATATCCACAAAATATTGAATAGAGCCCAGGAGAAAAAAGTTATTGGAGAAACTCCTGAAGCGTCGCGTCCGCCATAAATGAGTATTATCTGCGGAAAACTCATTACGGGACCGAGGATGCCTGCGACAAGAATAATTTGGTCGAAAATTC
>CAYHIZ010000055.1:0-5679 GCA_964356695.1 uncultured Candidatus Saccharibacteria bacterium
CGGCGGACGTTGTGTCCACCGTAATCGTTTGTCCTGTTTTGATATCTTTCGTTGCAGTCCCTGCGCCGACTATAGCCGTCAATCCCAGTTCGCGACTGACGATCGCCGCATGCGAGGTGCGACCGCCTTTGTCGGTTACTATAGCGACCGCTTTTTTCATGACAGGTTCCCAATCCGGATCCGTCATTTCGGTGATGAGGATCTCGCCCGTCAGCAATTTCTCCATGTCGCGCGTACCTTCTATAACGCGCGCCTTTCCACTAACGATCTTACTGCCGACAGAAAGACCCTTTCCTATGACCTTGCCATCTTCGCGCCGTATATACTCTTTAATCTTCGATCGGTCTTTCGACACCTGCACTGTTTCCGGCCGTGCCTGAAGTATAAAAAGTTCATTGGTCTTGCCGTCGAGACCCCATTCAATGTCCATCGGAGTCCATGCCCCGCGTCTTTTAGAATAATGATCCTCAATCTCTTTTGCCCATTTGGCAAGAACCATAATCTCTTTGTCTGAAAGTGAAAAACGAGTCCGTTCCACTTTTGTCGTCTCAACTATTTTTACTGGATTCGCACTACCGCGAGGCGCGTATATCATTTTTGCCTCCTTACTTCCGATTCGTTTCCCTATAATTGGAAGCTTTGCCGTGCCTATCATACGTTTGGCTACCAAAAATTCATCCGGCACAACCTTGCCCTGCACTACCATCTCCCCGAGTCCGTACGATGAGGTTATAAATATAACATCGGAAAAACCGCTTTCTGTGTCTAGGGTAAATATAACGCCAGAGGCTCCGAGGTCGGTGCGTACCATGCGCTGAACGCCAACCGAGAGTGCGACATCTTCCTTATCGTAACCCTTGTCTATGCGATACGAAATCGCGCGACCAGTAAAAAGAGACGCGAAGCATGCGCGTATTGCATTTAGCACATTCGCCTGCCCGCGGATGCCTAAATAAGTGTCGTGCTCGCCGGCAAAGCTCGCATCAGGCAAGTCTTCCGCAGTCGCGCTCGATCGTACTGCAACGTCGATGTTTTTTCCGTATTGTTTTTCCATACCGCGATATGCGCGGATTATCTCCGCTTCGAGCGAATCCGGAAATCTTGCATCCGTTATCTTTTTTCGAATAATTGCTCCAACCTGCTCAAAATGTTTTACGTCGTGTTTCTTTAGTCCTTGCAAAGCAGATTTTATAAAAGTCTCGAGGCCGGCTTCTTTCAGAAACAAGCGATAGCTCTCTGCCGTAACTACAAAGCCCGAAGGTACACGTATCCCCTGAACGCCGAGAGAGCGCAACATTTCTCCGAGTGAGGCGTTTTTACCGCCGACAAGCGCAACGTCATCCATTCCCGCATCCTCCATTGCAATGACATAGCGCACTGCCATAATGCAGGCAGTATACATTGCTCAAAACAAGAGGCAACTTATCATTAAGAAAGCATTCCGTATTCTACGCGCAAGAGATCCGATTTCATCCGCACCGTTTTAGGTTCCATACTTTTCATAGACGATGTATAGTAGTTTAACTATGGCTAAAGATAGAAAATTGTCGGTAGAAAGTTACAAGGGCGTTCGCGATTTTTATCCCGAAGATCAATTCTTTCAGAAATATATTTTCGAACACATGGAGAGCGTTTGCGAACTTTTCGGATATGAAGAATACAATGCATCCATTTTAGAACCCGCGGAACTATATCGAGGCAAAACCTCCGAAGAAATAGTTAACGAACAAACTTACACGTTTACCGATCGAGGCGACCGCGAAGTAACTCTCCGTCCCGAGATGACGCCAACCTTCGCCAGAATGATTGCGGCACGAGCTCGAGAAATTCCGTTTCCGGCGCGTTGGTACACAGTAGCCAACGTATTCCGTTACGAGCGTCCACAAAGAGGACGAGTGCGGGAACATTGGCAATTAAATGCCGACATAGTCGGGGTAGCAGGCGTGGAGGCAGACGCGGAGGTAATAGCGATCGCGCACAGCATCATGCGCTCTCTCGGTGCGGATGAACACAACTTCGAGATACGCGTCTCCGACAGGCGCATTTTGGATTCTGCGTACGACACATTGGGCATTGCCGATAACCTTCGCGCCGAGATCACGCGCCTCCTTGATCGCAAGGCAAAGATGGATAATTTCAGAGAGGAACTTGCAAAATGCGTAGGCGATAAACAGGCCGATTCCCTGATCGCGCATTTGGACAAAACGGTTTCCACCGCATATCTTGAAGATCTACGCATTCAGCTAGAGTACATGGGGGTGCGAAACATGGTCGTAGACACCTCCATCACGCGAGGTTTCGATTACTACACCGGCATGGTGTTCGAGGTTTACGATACCGACGAGAGCAATCGCCGATCAATGTTCGGCGGTGGCCGATACGACAATCTTCTCTCATTATTCGGAGATGAAAAGATACCTGCTGTTGGTTTTGCTATGGGAGACGTTACCGCTCGCGACTTTCTCGAAACGCACAATCTCCTACCCGCTTACGCTCCGGCAACGGAGATCATGATCGCGATCGTTGATAAAGATGCGACACCGCACGCAATCAAGCTCGCGCAAGACCTGCGTCGCGAAGACGTAACTGTCGCCGTGAACTTTTCCGGGAAGCGTGTGGGAGATCAGATCCGCCAGGGAGATAAGATGAAAATTCCGTTTATGATCGCTGTCGGAACAAAAGAACGCGAGAGCGGCCGATACGCTCTGAAAAATCTCGCCACCGGCGCAGAAATCACGCTCCCCGCCGATCGAATCGCCGAGCATCTTTTCAGTTCACTTGGCTGATGTATGGACAACAAAGATGCACCGCCACCTAGAGGTATTGAATTTTCAAGGAGGGCAATTATAAGGGGCGGCTTAACGGCGGGAGTGATGGTTGCTGGCAGTCCATTGATTGGCCGAGGAAGACCTGATAATCATATAGATACACAAGACCAAAAGGAAAAAACTTTCGACTGGTCATGGCTCAAAAAGGAACATCTCGATGATTTGAAAGATATTGTTGGACTTGCCTATCATGCCAATAACATTACTGCATTTAACGCCCACCTCAGTGACGGATGGAGTCATAACAAAAACAACAACGCATCAATAGAAAATGTACCAGGATGGGGAGGAAAATGCACGATTCTTTATAATGTTCATCGTACGCTACATGCCTCTGACGGCATTACGCCCGATATAATCACAATCGAAGGTGTGTTCAATGAAGAATCGATTATCGAATATGAACACAGACCTGCACATGCGACGCATATGCATCAAGCTAAATTGATTATTAATAATATTGAAAAGCCTACATATGTTGTTGACGTAGGGCCCGGAAAATTCCACAACATAAAACTTGCCGTAGGATCGGCGTTAGCAGAGTCGGTAATTGTGTTGGCTGGAATTACGATAGCAGAAAAATCTCCGGCTACGCTAAGCTCGACCGCATTAGTATCCTATCTCTCTGGCGGTATGATTTCAAATGTCGGAGCACTAGTAGGGCAAGTTGCTGGTGGCACTACATCAGATATAACTGCGGCACTTATGAAAACAACGAATGAAATCCCTACAATCTGGGCACTGTTGCTTTTAAAAATTCGCAACGTAATCGCCGCGGAAAAAAACGAGTGGCTGGCACATCTTTATTCTGAGAAAATTGGCAGACCGATACATCTTGCTACTGTTTGGGGTAGTGCCCATACAGGTATTGAAGCCGAAACGCTCCGCCCCTCCGAGGAGAGAATCGCATTTCTGGAGCGATGGAGACCACTAATAAAACTTCTGTATATGAAATCTTCAGAGTCGGCAGTAATTTGGACATGCGTTCGCTTGGAGCATTCACTTGATAATCTTGGACGACCGTTGGAAAAAGTCGAAGGACCACATATTGAAGTTGGTACTCTAAAGAAAATATTTTCTTCTTAGACGGTGTCGAATGGTATACTCCCCAAGATGCATATTGTCGTCTTTGATATCGAGACCGCGAATTGGATGAGCGACGTTGGCTCCAATGACCCGGCAGATCTGACCATCGCTGTTGTATGTATTCATGATTCCGAGACAAATCTCTACTCCTGTTATGCAGAAAACGAACTTCCGCAACTTTGGAAAATCTTGGAACGTACGGATGTGATAGTGGGATACAATTCCGATCATTTTGATATCCCGCTTTTAAACAAATACTATCCGGGCGATCTGACTCGCATCAAAAGTCTAGACTTGATGCAAGAGATACAGAAAAGTCTGGGAAGGCGCATAAAGCTCGATACAATTGCCGAAGCGACTGTCGGAGAGGGTAAAAGCGCAGACGGACTCCAATCTTTGAAATGGTGGAAACTTGGCGAAATCGAAAAAGTAAAACAATATTGCCAAAAAGACGTGGAGCTTACAAAACGCATCTTCGACTACGCCATCAAAAATAGCGTGCTCAAATATCGCGATCTAGGTATTATAAAAGACATAAAATTGAACACCTCAGAATGGCTCACAGAAAAAGCAAAACCGATGACGTTCACCCTCGGGTTTTGACCGTTACTCTCAAGATAGCCACGATTACTCAATTACAATGGTAGGCTGCCTTGAGCGCATCCTCCGTAAAAAAACATTGCCGAAAATGTCTCAACTTCTCCATGATTGTGGTAGGTGGCGAATACGCGGATGGTGTAGGAGGAGGAAAGGTACTCGGACGCAGGGCGTATGTAGCCTTCTGGGCGGCATTCAACTGTGAGTCAAGATAGCTCTTGTTCTCACGCGCAACAGCGACCGCAAGCTTATTCGGATACGTAGGATTCGAATCAAGCTTAATCTCACGCTGATGTAGATCCCTACGTGCTTTATCAAGTTCACGCTCAAGCCCACGCTCACGATCAATACTTGCTTCTCTGGGTGTACGTGGAGTTAGTACTGGTTTAAAGTTTTGCTTGGCCAATGCTTTATCAGCAATATCCTGGGCTTTTTCCTGTTTCGCTGTTTCCGCTGCCCTTGCATCTGTTATTTTTTTAAGATCCTTGTTAATCTTTGAGTCTTCTTCGTTTTTCGCTTTAACCTCTTCCTCATACTTCTTCCCATAGTGATCGATTTTCGGATCCTTCTTTGGGTTTTTTAATTTTAAATCAACCGGTTTTTCGTCTTTTGAGTCTTTTGAGCCCGGAGGTTTCTCCCCTTTATTAGGAGTGCCCTTGCAATTACCTGCCGAAACACAATGAGCCTTGACTTCTATCTTATCTTTTTTATAAGTACAATCTTTCTTGTAGATATTTTCAATTGGTTTGCCATCCATAATACACTTGTATCCGAACGGTTTACTGCTGTCGTAAAACTCCTTGTCTTTTTTCGGTTCACATGATGCGTTATTAGGATCTGTTCTGATTATTGGTATTTTTGATGCTGATTTTGACTTTGGCGGTGGTTTTTTACCAGATTTCTTATCTGCGCCCTCTTTACAGGGCGGAAGAGATTTACCTTGAGCGTCTACGAATACAGGCATAAAGAAAAGCACTGCAAATAACACAAGGATAGGAATAATAAAATATGCAAAATGCAAATATCTTTTCATAGGGTGCATTGTAATACCAATAGCACCGCTTGCAATCCAAATGATTGAACATCTGGGAACAACGGCAATATTTACTGCGATTCAAAGCTGGGGTATAGTGCGGAATCGTATGGAACAGAAAGCATCAAAAAGCAA
>CAYHIZ010000056.1:0-5670 GCA_964356695.1 uncultured Candidatus Saccharibacteria bacterium
TAATCAACGGACTCAGACGTCAACGCCCTGCGCTCTGCGCAGGGTGGGTTTACAAATATATGAAACGATATTTGTTCATTGCATTCGTTGTATTAGCATCCATCGTATTCGCGTCGAGCGCTGGTTTCTTCGGTGCGGTTGTCACGATTGCTCCCGACACCTACCATATTGATTTCGGAGCTGTTGTTGTGGCTGACAATGTAAGCATTTCCGGTTCTCCTCTCTCGCCAACTTTTGCCCTGCCTCCAACGCCAAGCCGGTCATTTATATTTACGGCTCCTGTTACTGGGCAGACAATACAGCAAGGTAGCAATGTAGTAATTACGTGGAGTAAGACAGGGACATGGGGTAGCGTACACGATCCCCATCGTGTGATAGAATTCGATTTGATTCGTATAAGTGACGGCGCAAAAGTCAAGATGGTCTCAAATACTACAAATTTTTTTGCGAGTTCCAAAATATGGAGTCTTTCTGTCGGTTCCGGCGCACTGACTCCGGGGCAGTATAAACTTCGCGGGGGCGTACATCTGCCGATGTCTTCTCCTCTGGTGTCTGGATATTCGTATCCTACACATACATTTGACTATGTCGCGGAAAGTAGCGTTTTTACGATTGTTGCAGCCGTCACAAATGCTCAACCAGTGATTACGTTCACACAGCCACAGGGTGGGGAAACTGTCAAAGTTGGAACCAATTTCAACATAAAGTGGAACTCGATCAACACACCTGTTGGTGCGTCGGTGAATCTTAGACTTGTTCCTTCAGCGTCGAACGCAACATTCACAAGTAATGAGTTCGGTGAGATTCTTGAGGTAGCTAGTGTTTCAGAAACATATTCGTGGTTTATTTTCGAAGACATAATAGTCTACGCTGATCTTGCAAGAGCACTGGGCTACCCTATTAATATCCAGAAAGGTAGCTCGCGCGTGATGAAATTTCCGCCTGCCGGAAGCTATAAATTTCGCGTGATTTTAGTAGATTCAGTCCATAATGTAATCACTTCCGCTGACAGTGCCACGTTTATGATTACTCAATAAGCACGAGGGTGTGAACTGTGCCGCGATGCCTCCCTGAGCGGGAACACGGCGTGGTTCTTGTTTTCAGAGGAGTAAAGGTGAGTAAAGGTGGGTGGAGTAAAGGTGTCAGAGTAAAGGTGTCAGGAACCTTTTCTCGGTCGCAGCACCACGCGCGCAGTCTCACATCTTGGTATCAGTCGTTCCCAGTATTTAGATTATACGCGTAGAACGAAACGAATCTTTAGGACGTCTATCATACCTCGCTGATGACATCAAATCCCTTAAAACTCCCCACAATTGCCAAACCAATAATCTTTCCTTTGCATAGACCTCTTTTTTTGATCTGTGCGGCCGTTTCATTGAGCGTAGATCCAGAACCGACAGCATCGTCTATGAGGAGAATATTTTTGTAAGTTCCGGAATCTTCAATGACAATGGTTTTCTTGGCATTTTCCACTCGATCTTCAAGTTTTGAAAGAGTTTTCTGGGCAACGGCGATCCGTGTTTTCACTTTTGTTACAGACACTGTTCTAATTGGGAGCTTCAGATTATTTTTCAGTTCGTTCATAAATTGAACCTCGCGTCTTATCGTGGGTGGTATAAATAAAACGCCATCTATCGAATACTTATCTATGAGCATCGCGACCTTGGGACGCACCTCGTCCGCCAATATCTTCATCAATCTCTTGTCTTGGCTATTTTTGGCATGAAGTATTATTTGACCGATTTTTGTTTTCCCGAATCGTTCTATACTGTAAAAATCAAGATAAAAAATCCGATCAAGTAATACTTTGTGACGGAATGTATTTTGCATCTTTTCCATGCCGTCAATAAGTCCGTCTTTTATGAAAGCGTCATATTTGCGGATGGTGGCGATGTACTCTCGAGCAGTTTTCACTGGATCTTGCTTGGTTCTTCCGCTCCACGCTACAAAACCGGCCCAACCGCTTTTCATTTCTCCATCCGGTGTGACGAAAAGATAACGCTCATCAATCGTATGGCGTATGCTGTCATCAATTATGGGCATACCAATTTTTACAGGGTATTCTTCCTCATCGTGTGCGGTCAGATAAAAGACCTTCGGTGGGTGGCCGACTTTTCGCAATTTCCCTGTCTCAAGTAAAGTCTTTAGTTGTTTCCGTACAGCTCGCAGAGTGATATCTCCCAGATAATCAGCGAGCTCCTTTCCGCTTGCTTGAGTGTTTTTATCTATGTAATCGAGTATTTTTTGAGATGTTTTCACGTTGCCATAGTAACACTAGAAGTTCCTAGTTCCTAGTACACTAGGAGTAAGGATTCAGCTATTCCCAGTATTCGTCTTCGCGAGCTTTGCGAAGCGATCCAGGAGCATGAGGCAGGACACTGGATTGCTTCGCTCCGAACGTGACCAATTTTTCAACATGGTAGTCCATGTTAGAAAAATGGAAATGCCCTTGTGGTGCAAGGACGGCGCGCTGGGAATGGCTGAATAGTTACACAAAGGTAGTTTGGAATCCTTACGATATTAGTATATTATTATATTCATTATTTAATTATCAAAAATTATTATGCACATTGAACGCGCTATACTAATCGCATTCTTGGGTAACTATCTTATAAACATAATCTTAGGGACGTTGATTGTATTCCTACCGCTCGGTACCAATGAATACGCGCAGTATATTGTCTACGTCGTTCTGGCTGGAATCATGACCGGCATATTCTCGTGGTGGCATCTTTCTACTGCATCGCGAGCGAACACTTTCACTTCCGGAATCGTCTTCGGCGTAATCGCATTCATCGTAGCGGTCGCCACCGCGCTACTATCGATAATCGCGGAAGGCTTCGCGCAGAAAACTCCGCTCTTCGGACCAGAATCCGTCCTATCCAATGTCGTCTCGCTCATATTCGATTGGCAGATCCTGGTGCTTTTGGGCTACTGGGTTGTTCCTTCGGCAATCGTCGGTCTCCTCATGCAGAAACGAGATACCATTACCGTCCCAAGCAATCCCGTATCCCACCCGACGATCTAGCATACATTCGCCGGATTGATGTCCAAGATCTGCGCGTTTGAGCATCTCGGTCGATCTCGCATACGCCTCCGCTTTCGTAAGACCTTGCATAAGAAGCGGGAGCGCAACATTTTCGAGCACCGTAAGTTCCGGCAGAAGTGCGTAATCTTGAAAGACGAAACCAAACGTCGAGAGACGGAATTGCATCTTCTCGTGCACGCTCATTGTATGCGTATCATGTCCGTTAATATAAATCTCTCCGCTCGAAGGATCGTCCAAAAAACTGATTTGGGGTCTGTAAAGATTAGTGTGTCTGGCGCGTGTGGATAAGTGAGAATTGATGAACGGGAAATCGCGACCAATTCTTGTGCTCAAACTCTTTAATGATAATAAAAACGTAATCGAGTAATCGCTCGGGTGACTCAAAGGACAGCTTGTTCTTGGTGCCTTTGCGAATATGCTTGTTCAGATTCTCGATCGAGTTGGTGGTGTAGATCATCCGACGCACCCCCGGAGGAAAGTCGATGTAGGTGAAATAGTATTCAAGTGTGTTCTTGTTGAAGTGACGTTTGATGGTCGGATATCCCCCACCTTCGACGCGCCATTTCCGCCCTAAGCGGAATGATGCGCGATCAATTTCTCTTAGTGGCATGCTGCCGAGATTTTCTTGACGGTACGCCGAGATTTACTTCACTGTACTCAGTGTTAGTAAATCCAAGTGCACTTGCGTACTCGCAAGATGCCCCCGTCTTAGAAAATCCAAATGCACTCGCGAAGCGAGGTATCGGTTAGAGAAATTGAAGTGCCCTTGTTGTGCCAGAGAAAGGGAGCGGGTGTTCACGATATAGGCAAAAGTAACGGTTACCATCCCTCAATGGCGGCACGAGTCGTTTTTGTGGCGCGATTGTTGGTTGGTAATATCTTTCAGCAGAGTATCAATCTTCCGTTTGAGAAGCAACGGATTGAGTGTCGCGTGGAGAGTCCGCATCTTTTCCTTCACATCGTACGGGATGAGCGGATACGCGAGCAATCTTTGATATGGCGAGAGTGGGACTTTCTCAAACGTGCGCACGTACTTCGCGCCGACTCTCTTTCGCGAAAGTTGCCGCTTCACCACGCGGAAGTGATTGAGATACAATTCGAGAATCTCACAGAGCGTGTTGATGAGAAGAAGACAGTCGGGACAATCGAACCGCGTGTACCCGAGATAGCGACGCGCGATGTGGCCGTTCCTTTCTTCAACGTACATGTTGTCGTTCTTCTTGCCCAGTTCCGATCGCGTGAGCCGTATATCGCGTTCGTCGCAATGCCCTTTCGCCACCCAGTTGATGAATTCCGATCCGGTGTCGGGATGGAACTCGATTACAGGCACAGGGCTTTCCCTCTCGACATGTTCCAAGCTCGTCATGGTCGCATGCTGTCCCTTGTTCCACTGCGCGCGGAAGTTGTACCAGTACAGGCATACGTCGATAGCGCTCAAAATATAGATGAAATCGCCAAACAGCGTATCGCCGCAGAGCGCCACCGCATCGATCTGCTTGTACCCGGGCGGCAGATCTTTCCACGGCCCCTTGAAGATCGGAATGATGTTTTTGAGGGCAGAGGGTTTGGTTGACGATTTTCCTTTGCCTCTGCCGCGCGATTTCTCGAATGTCTCCGTCATCCGCCGCACCGTGCGCGCGCTCATGGCACGGAGTTTGTGTGTCACGGCTTCGTCGTGATCCCACATATCGTCCCGCATGAGGATGTCTACGTACTCGCGGATCATCGGATGCAGATTCTCGCCACAGGATTCGTCCGCGGCTTTCCATATTTCGTGGAGTGCGTTGCGCACGTCGAGCGTGTAGTACATGTTCCGCCCGCGCTTTTCTTGCACGCACGGATCGCGCATCTGTACGCGCTTGAACGAACGCGCCACTCCTTTCGGGTGCACGTTCGTCACCGCGACTACATGAGCGATGATCTCGCCTCGCTTCTTCTTGTCTTTCTTGGCTTTGAGCCATGCTTGTAACAACTCCTCGAAGATTCCTTGTTTTATCGCCAGTGTTCATATGGCGTCACGGTAACCGACTTTTGGCCGAACCGAGAGGGGAATGGTAACAATTTCAATGGCCTATAGCGCCGCCTAGCTTAGGAAGTGATATACTTTTAAGATGGAGCAATTGAGTTCAAGAGATCCTGCAACACAAAGCATGACACTCAAGCATTCTCTTTTCGGCATTGCGTCGGCAGTTATAGGGCTAGTGGTCCTCATTATATTTCTTTTATCATGGGTGTGGTGGCGAATAGCAGAGAGCGGGACTCCACCCCACTACGATGCAAGTGGAGCCGACTTCATCGTTGGCATATTATGGATGCTCCTTCTGGTAATACTTGCCACAGGCTTCTTTCTCGGTGCAGTTGGTTTTATTGGGCACCGAAGAAAAAAGTATGTTATTATCGGCATTGTCATCAACAGTTTCCTATTACTCATTGTTGGCGGAACCCTTTCTGGTTATTTTTACCCTTACTTTGGTCTTTTTTCCCTAGCCATTATTCCTTTACTATATCTGATGTGGTCAAGGCCGTGGATACAGAACATTTAGTAACCACTTGTTTATCACCTTGTACGGATCATACGCAATATCGGTGGTAGATAGTGGCGGACGGCGATTTCATCCATA
>CAYHIZ010000057.1:0-5630 GCA_964356695.1 uncultured Candidatus Saccharibacteria bacterium
TTGCTTTTTGATGTTATCCACAAGAAGTGAGGGTGTTGCATTTCCGAAGTCAGGAAAGAATCCTGACAACCGGAGCATTTGCCATTACTCTAATTACATTTGTATATTTTGATCCTTTGTCAGGATTAAAAACAAGTAATGGGATAACCGACTCAGGTGCTGAAACATCCAGCATTCCTGTATCACCGAAAGAAGGATTCAAGACGGGACTAACGCGATACCCACTACTAACTTGGGAGACATCTAAGATTGTTGAAGACACAATAAAAGTGCATATTAGTATGGAATACCCACATTTTTTGGGCGGTATTAGTGTGACTAAATTGAATGAATATATAGAAACCTATCTTCAAAATATTATAGAAAAGGACCGCAATAAGCTTGAAACAGTAAGGCGTGATGACCAATCGACGGTTCGCGATTACGCGGACAGTTATAATGTAAGCGTCACATTAGAATCAATCTATCGTTTGATAGGAGTAACAAATGGAATTGTCAGTATGGAGATAATCGTAACTGACTTTACAGAAGGCGGAAATGGCAATCACGATGAGCCTGTCACGATAAACTGGGATTTGAAATCGAACAGACTACTAACAGTAGACGAGTTATTCTGTTCAAAAAATTATAGAGAGCTACTTACGCCTTTGGTCCGAACACAATTAATCAAGCTGTTGGGTACTGACCTTAGAGTCACTTCCGGAACTATCCCCGAAGGTGGTAATTGGCAATATTTCTTAATAAAAAATGATGGGATTTTAGTCGTTTTTCCTCCATACCAGGTCTCCTCAGGGTCGCAAGGAGTTGTCAAAGCATTTATTCCCAATTCAGCGATTCCAAATCTTCTATGTCTCCCATAAAACTCAAAGAACTAGAAAAGAGATTCCATGAAATTCCTGACAAACCAGGGATTTATTGGTACGAAATCGATCAGCCAATAAAGAAGGCATTGTTTAAGGAAGATAACCCAGCCGGACATTACCGAGGCAAGGATCCAACGGTACGCGTTGTCTGCTTACAAGAAAAATGGGTGTCAGAAGCAACGATTGTTTATATAGGAGAAACAAAAAACTTGCGTAAACGGATTAGGCTCCGTGCTAGATTTGCAAATGGAGAACCAGTACGTGCATGGGGTGGAAGATATCTATGGCAATTAGATGATGCTATTCAAAAAAGAATGGCAGTACGATGTAAGGTTGATCAGGATTACAAAACGGCAGAGAGTCTTGAAATCTCAGAATTCAAAAACAAGTACGGAAAACTACCATTTGCCAACCTCGTAACACCAAAAAATGATTAAATTTAACGGTCTTTCATATTTTGACGACAGACTTTACATTCTGCATCTCTGCAAAGGGGCGATTAAAGTGGGGCAGGACGGGGACGTTTTTACAACGATTTATCACGAAAAAGCACCCGATGAACACATATGGTGCGTAGTCACCTACAGTAACACGGCTCGTTATCCACTTCACCGAATAGACAGTTTTTATAAAAAAGAAGACGCATCGAGATACATACAACAAGTAGAGCCAGAAACTCCGTTAATCAGTTTATCTGGAAACTCTCCACAACAACCAATTTCTTATGCAAATTTTCTCCTGTGGAAGAAGGAGAATATGTTCAAGGAGTACGATTGGCAATCACTATACTCATCCGATGGAACAAACGCGCGAGAAACAATAGGTCAGACAAAAGAACAATTTAAGGGGATATTGTAGACTTAAGATGGTATCGATCATTTTTAGAGACAGAATTGTGCGATTTCGTAATGTGCGCTCTATAGATAGTTTTTTCTAGAGAATATCATCATAATCATCAAGAAGACCACGTTTTTTAGGTTTGGATTCCATATCGTTGGAATTAGCAAAGAGACGCTGATCTATATCTGATAGAAATTCAGACGGCATAGCGCTCTCGCGCTTGCCGTATTTGCTCCGCTCGTGCGCGTAGCTTAAAAATAAATGTTTGCGCGTCCGCGTGAGCGCGACGTAAAAAAGCCGCCGCTCTTCTTCGGGATCGCGGTTTTCGTCGTTGCGGATAGACGGAAAAAGTCCCTGTTCTAGACCAACGATAAACACTGCGTCAAACTCTAATCCCTTGGCCGCGTGTACGGTCATGAGTGTAATCCCCCCTTTGTCAGAATGCATTGTGATTTCGTCTTGCTCGCTTTGGAGCGCCGCTTCTTCGAGAAGCCGCTCGATTCCCGCAGGGGGTGGGTCGTGTTCGTACTTGACGGCGAGATTGACGAGCTCGCGGACGTTCGACATTCTCTCAACGTCTTCTTCTGATTTCCCTGCATACATTTTCTGTATTCCGCTTGCCTCAATACAGAATCGTATGGCTTCTGAGGCGGGAAGAGTGTTCGTTGCGTGGCGAATTTTTAGCATTGTTTCTTGGAATGCCATCACTTTTGCGCCAGCGGCGCCCAACGGTTCGCCGGCGAGCATTTTATCGAGTGTTACTTTTCCGATACCGCGCGGCGGGACTCCTACGATGCGCACGATGTCACCCTTACTTTTCGGATTTAATGCCGCACGCATATACGAGAGTGCATCCTTCACCTCTTTGCGTTCGAAGAATCTCGTACCGAGTACGCGATACGGAAGTCCTGCGTGCAGGAGGGCTTCTTCCAGTATGCGTGATTGCGCGTTTTCACGATAAAGAATGGCAATTTGGTGTGTTGAAACACCGCGATCAATGAGACCCGCCGCCTTCTCTGCCACAAACCATGCCTCGTATCGTTCATCGGATGCGCCGTACAGTACTATGGGATCGCCCGTTTCGTTCTCGCTGAAAAGAGTTTTGGGCACGCGATTTCTGTTCTTTTCAATTACAGAATTTGCCGCAGATATAATGGTTCGCGTCGAGCGATAATTTTGTTCGAGACGCACAGTCTTCACTTTTGGAAATGCGCGTTCAAACGATAAAAGGTTCTCTATTTCTGCTTGACGCCATGTATAGATGCATTGATCCAAATCGCCTACTACGCATATATTGTTTCTTTCCCCGCTCAAAAGTTTTACAAGCTCGTATTGCACGTTGCTCGTGTCTTGATACTCGTCGACGATTAGATAATGCCATCGGTTTTGCAAAAGCGCGAGTGTTTTAGGCGAATTCTGCAAAAGCGCAAGCGTACGGACAAGGAGATCGTCAAAATCAAGACTGTCTTCTTCGACAAGCGCACGTGCGTATAGCTCCCATGCGAGTGCTACCAACTGCTCACGGCGACTGGATGCGCGCTCGCGGTATCCTGCAAGTGTCGCTCCCACCCCCTTTTCACGCGAAATTGCGGAAAGTATCTGGCGCGGTGTCCACTCCTCGGTCCCAAGTTGTTTGAGCGCCACCTTCACCGCGCGCAGGCTGTCGTCGCGATCCCAAATACTGAATCCGCGTGGAATGCCGGCTTCCTCATGAAACTCTCGCAGAAGTCGGACTCCTAGAGAGTGAAATGTGGAGATAAATGGCAGACCGCCTCGTTCCCCTGCAAGCAGATTCCGTACCCGATTACGCATTTCGCCAGCGGCCTTGTTGGTGAAAGTAACCGCAAGTATTGACGAAGCGGGAATCCCCTCTCCTATTAGGTGTGCGATGCGATGAGTGATGGTTTTCGTTTTTCCCGCCCCTGCCCCCGCAACGATTAAAAGAGGACCCTCAGTGTGCAAAACAGCCTGTTTTTGAGCCTCATTTAGATCATTAAGGTATTTCATCTGCGAACTATAACATGCGTGTATATAAACCTTGACAAGATGATTATCCCCTGTTGTTATGTATGATGGGTTGACTATCCGGCATAGGCGGGGGTAGAGTGAACTGGTCGATGGTACGACAGCTCATCCTACTTGGTCTATCTTCTCTACCTTCTCTTGGTCGTGAGATATAAAGCCAAGATTCCAGCCTCTCTGACTGTGCCATTGCAAAAAATAGACTTATTGTTGGTAAAAAAAGTGATTCCCCTGCAAGTGTGGCAAGCCTGCCTCGGGGCGGACATATCGTGCTTCAAACCGCCTACCTGCGCAGACAGGTTCGATCGTTTTTCCCTATTGTTTTTATAGTGGCCAGTTGCGCACTACCGGCTTACGCTCAGGCGGGTGTCTTGGGGGATTTTATCAACTCACTCATAGGCGCGACTGCTACAAAAGAGATTTCTCAGATTGGGGGCAACTTGCAGACGATGGAACTCCCAAGGCCTGCCATGAACATCGATCCTTCAATTGGTCGCGGTGGAGGAGATATCATTGTTGACGAAAGTGCCCTTGTTCCAGAGGAGGGCCCTGCCGGCGCCGGCGCCGATATTATAAAGCCAAAAAATTCTACAATCAGTATATATGTCGTTCGCGCAGGCGATACTCTGTCGGCAATAGCAAAGATGTTTGATGTTTCGTCCAACACTATTCTTTGGGGGAACGATCTTTCTCGATCCTCCAAGCTGAAAGTAGGTCAAACGCTTACAATACTCCCCGTTACGGGCGTTGAGCATAAGGTTGCCAAAGGAGACACGTTGTCTTCTATCGCTAAAAAGTATGGTGCTGATGCCCAAGAAATCGCACGCTATAACGGTCTTGACGAGGGGGCGCTTGCTTTGGGAAGTGAGATAATCATTCCTGATGGAGAGTTGTCTATCCCAGTTTCTTCGGGAGTCGGACGAACGCCCTCATACGCGACGCCATCGGGTACCCCGTCGCAGGTTGGGTATTATTTGCGGCCGATTGCGGGTGGCACAAGAACTCAAGGAATACATGGCTACAATAGTGTTGATTTGGCCGCTCCAATCGGTACCCCCATACTCGCATCCGCTGAGGGCGATGTAATTGTTGCTAAATCTACCGGTTGGAACGGTGGTTATGGTGGCTACGTTGTCGTTCAACACCCTAACGGTAGTCAAACGCTCTATTCGCACGCCTCAAGTGTAATAGTCTCTCTCGGCCAGCATGTGCAACAAGGACAAGTCATCGCATACGTTGGGCGCACCGGGAAAGCAACTGGTCCTCATGTGCATTTCGAGATCCGCAACGGTATTAGAAATCCATTCTAACGAAATATGTCAATCCAACTTAGGGCTCGTCCGAAAATAACATGTTCAGATTTCGTTCAATGCGCTTCAGATGTGCTGTGCGCGATTGAGGGAAATTCCGAGACGTAGCAGAGCTACGGTAAGGAATTTCCCGATTGAGCGCGCAGTGCAGATGAAGATGCAGTGGGCGAAAGATGGGTATGTTATTTTCGGACGAGCCCTTACACAAGCTGTTTTGTTTTTGATACGCACGTTGGTGTAAATCTCGCTTCACTTTTTCAATCTTTCCGTGTCGTTTTCCCTTGTTTCGTCCCCACTGCGCCGTGTTCCCGTCTAAGGGTGCATCTCACTTGCCTTCTTTTGCGTATGATCCGTAATGTGCACACCCTATCACTCTTAAATTCTGCCCTCTAATGCAATTCGCGTAACAGTATGTTTTTGGGCTGATAATATCCGTTTTGCAACGAACGATTTGCTAATAATACTCTTTCTCACACTCAACTCATAGGCACTGAAGTAACCAAGCGATTTTCGATACTTTCCATTCAGAACATGTAAATATCGGATCATACGCAATATCGGTGGTAACCAGCGAATAGCGGCGGGCGCGCTTTTG
>CAYHIZ010000058.1:0-5594 GCA_964356695.1 uncultured Candidatus Saccharibacteria bacterium
TGGATGAAATCGCCGTCCGCCACTATCTACCACCGATATTGCGTATGATCCAAAACCAAGCCGTCGCCGACTCGATGCGCATGTGGTTCGAGCGGATGTGGGAAACATTATGAACGGTGCGGGATGAGGGAATCGGGCCAGGCGTTCCCTTTGCGCCGTCGCGCAAAGAACCGCACGGCCCTGGCTCGCGACCTCGCCTGATGGCTCGGCATCGCTCCGCCTTTCGACTCCCCACGAAACGCGCGCAGGCGCGTTTCTCATCCTGCGCAAATATGCGCTTCGCTTATATTTGGTGCGGGATGGGGGAATCGAACCCCCGACCACAGTTTGGAAAACTGTTATTTTGCCATTAAACTAATCCCGCTTTGCCCTCCTAGACTTTAGCGGAGAAAGGGTTACCACGCAAAGTGTGCAAATGCTTTGTTGGCTTCGGCCATTCGGTGTGTTGTCTCCTTTTTTGTCACAGCGACACCTTCGCCCTTGTGAGCGGCCTTGATCTCCGCAAGAAGAGATTCATGCATCGGCTTCCCTTTCGTGCCTTCGGCGGCATCCACTATCCATCGCAAACCAAGCGCAAGTTTCCTATTGGGATTTACTTCGCGAGGAACCTGATAATTGGCTCCTCCCACACGACGACTGCGCACCTCGACGGATGGAGACGCTTTTTCGAGAGCATCTTCAATGATTGCTACTGGGTCGCCATCCTTTTTCAATTCGTCCATCACTTTGTAAACGATTTTTCGCGCTGTGTCTTTTTTGCCGCGCTCCATGACGTAGTTGATGAGTTTTGATACTTTTACAGAACCGTACACTTCGTCCGGTTGCGGATGTTTTCTGTTTTTTACTGGTCGACGCATAAAATTGTTGTGTTAAGTTTTATCGAATTATTTAGCGGCTTTCGGTCTCTTCGCGCCATAAAGTGAACGGCCACGGCGACGCTTGTCGATGCCTCCGGTGTCGAGCTTGCCACGCACGATAGTATATCTAACACCGATGTCTTTCACACGGCCACCGCGCACCAAAACAACAGAGTGTTCCTGCAGGTTATGTCCTTCTCCCGGAATATAAGCTGTGATCTCCATACCATTGGTAAGACGAACGCGCGCAATCTTGCGGATGGCCGAGTTTGGCTTGCGTGGTGTTTTAGTGGTAACACGAGTGCAGACACCGCGCTTGAAGGGTGCAGGATAAAAACTCGGGCGATTTTTGAGCGTATTAAAGCCACGCGAAAGCGCTATAGTCTTGGTGCGCCACGTTCTCTGTGTCCGACCATTCCGTACCAATTGATTTATTGTAGACATTTTGTTTATCCTGAGGCCGTCGAAAGACAAATGAAAACTCCCAAAGGAAGTGAGGCGAGTTTACTACACGCTTTATATTCCTGCAATAGCGTGTGCAAGCACGTTAACTAAGTCTCCCATGGTATTCCCAAAAAGTACTACAAGAATTAGTACGATTCCGAAGCCCAGAAATGGATTGTGTTCCATGCGTGTCTTCCACTGATCGTACCTGTACGCGAGCGCTCTAGGCAAAATCCCCGACAATACCTTGGAACCATCTAGGGGCGGCACGGGAATAAGATTAAGAATGCCCAGCCAAAGATTCACCAAAATTCCGATGAAGCAAATATCACCAAAAGTAGGATCCGCCCAAAGACGCATTAAAATAGCAAAAATGATGGCCAGAGCAAAATTCGTCCCCGGCCCGGCGGCGGCAACGATCGTCTCGCCCCAACGCGGAGCGCGAGAGAGATTATAAGGATTGTATGGCACTGGCTTCGCCCAGCCGAATAGAAACCCGCCGGGAGAGAGCGAGGATATTATGGGAAGAACTATTGATCCGAGAAAATCGATATGCGGAATTGGGTTGAGAGTGAGGCGTCCGGCATAACGCGCCGTATGGTCTCCAAGATTATCGGCAGCCCAACCGTGCGCCACTTCGTGAACGATTATCGAAAAGATAAGAATGACAAAATATATTATTTGCATACCAAGTCTACGAATGGTAACATAACGCCCTAATATGACACGCGTATGCAACATAACAGGCAAAGTATCGCAAGTCGGAGGCGGTTACTCCAACCGCACGCGCGCCACCAAATTTAACCCAACCGGCAAGCGTCGCCGTCAGGTCAACATGCAAAAAAAGACATTGTTCATCCCCGAACTTGGCAAAAAAATCACCGTTAGAGTCTCGGCAAAGGGTCTTAAGACAATGAAAAAGCGTGGCACGTTCGTTACACTCCAAAAAGCGGGGATGATCGCGTAGATATCCAACCGTACAAAGTTTACGGCGCAACCAACTGTGGTCGCGCCGTTTTCGTGTCGAGCCGAGGCCTTGGTTACTTACGCTCTCGACTCATTTCTCGGCAGGAACACGTTCCGGCTGGGCAGAGTCCCATACGAACTCGGCGAATTCTTGAATTTCTTTGGTTGAAGCCCCGCCGAACACGGCTTCCCCCTTAGAAATTTCACCCACAAACTCTGACTTCGAAAACTTGTTGACGAACTTTTCTTCGGCAACAAACGCTTCGAATGCCAGAAATGCCAGTTCTTCTGCTCTTTTACGGTCCATGGGTTATCTCCTATCGTTTGATGGACACGACCCATGTAAGCATATGAGTGACGAGTGTCAAGAAGCACTGTACAATATGAGTTGACAAATATAGCACTATTTGTTAATGTTACCTATATGTACATAAAACGAGCCTTGGAATCTGTCTTGCGTAATGCATTGTTCAAAAATAAGGTCATCATACTGTATGGTCCGCGGCAAGCGGGTAAGACAACTCTCATCAAACACATAACTGCAGATCAGGGTTCCGGGGTGCTTTTCATCGATTGCGAGATCGTGCGTAACAACGAGCTTTTATCTCGCCGCGATGCACAAGAGCTTTTCTCTCTCGTCGCAGGGTACCGTATTGTCGTGTTTGACGAAGCACAGACCGTGCGTGGTATCGGGCAAGTCCTCAAAACGCTCTTCGACCACCGGCCGGAAATACAGTATATCGCCACCGGATCGTCGTCATTCGATCTTGCCAACGAAATATCGGAGCCGTTGACCGGTCGATCACGAGAATACGTACTCTACCCCCTCGGTCTCACAGAACTGTACGAAAACGCCTTCGACATTGAAACGCATCTGCCAGAGTACATGCGTTTCGGTGGCTATCCCGGATTGCTGGGCGGAAGCGAACAAGACAAGCAACGCGACCTGCAATTGCTCGTGTCGCAATACCTGTACAAGAATGTGCTTTCGCTCGATGGCGTGCGTAAGCCTGAAACAGTTACAGCCTTGCTCAAACTCCTCGCTTTTCAGATCGGCAATGAAGTGTCCTTCCGCGAACTCTCACAGCAAACGGGAGCCAGTATCGCTACGATACAAAAATACATCGATCTTCTTGAAAAGAATTTTGTGATCATCCGGATCGGATCGTATGCGCGCAATCAGCGTAATGAAGTAACGCGCGCCAAGAAAATATATTTCATCGATATTGGGCTTCGCAATGCGCTGATCGACGCCTTTGCTCCCATGCAAACTACAGCACGCAACGATGTGGGGGCGGTATTTGAAAACTGCATGATCGTTGAACGCATGAAGCACATAGCGCATAGCGGCGGCACTGGCTTGCATCAGTATTTCTGGCGCACTGTCGCTCGGCACGAAATTGATTATATAGAAGAATATCAAGGCACATCGGCAGCCTTTGAGTTTAAGTGGAACCAAAAAAACGAAAGTGATATTTTCCCACATTTCAAAAAAGCGTACCCGGATATTCCTGTCACCGGAGTTTCTCCCCGCAGTGCGTTTGATTTTGTATCGAGATAGAAACATTTTTATTATTAAAAGGGCGAGCGTTTCCGCTCGCCCCCAGTTTTTCTGCATCGCCACCTTGTTTAGATTCTCACGATCAGCGGAAGCCGTGCAGTAGTGAATCCGCCGAAGAGCAGATGCCCTTCCATGACCTCGAACTTGATACTGCATCCTTTGATGCCGCCGAGCCGTGGGATAACATCGCGCAGTTCTTTCATGACATGGGCAATCTCACGCTTGTCTCCCGCTGCCGTCAGAATCAACGCGTCAAACGGCGAACCATCAGCGTGACGCTTTGGCATGATAGCGGGAACCATTCCCATGGACGTGAAGTAGTCCATGACGCGAGGGTCGGAGGCGTCCTTGTCGAGTGTCATGTGAACCTCGGATTCTTTGAATCCGCCTTCCGACAAAGTGTACTTTTCAAGCATGAAGGGTCTCTCCACACTCGGATCAAACGGGTGGTCGACCGTGATCGGCTCGTCGAGGTCGAACTTGATCAATTCACGCTCGATGTAACCGGGGATGCCGGCCCCCTGTATGATCTGTGAAAGCGCGGCCCATTTTTGATGGGCACTCGTTGCGTTTTCAGTTTTCCAAGTCCAGTGGGCGACGCATCCATCATGCCCATCTGGGTACGGGACTCGAAAACTCGTATCCCAAAATCCGAGAACCCGCAGTGCGTCGATCAACGATTTTGGCGGTTGAGCGAACATGTCCACATGCAGATGACACATCATTGCCGTATCTCCTCTGTTTACTTCACACCAAGAGAGATGATGCGGCATTTCTTATATGTTGTCATATCCGTCGACAACTCACATTGCAATAGACAAAATACGCCTATTTTGCTATGTTAGTGTGTACTCCACTGACGACCAAACTTTCGACGGAATATGGCGCAAAAGAAATTATTGCACAACCTCATCAATATCGGCCTCACCGAAAAAGAGGCCAGCGTGTATCTCGCATCGCTATCTTTAGGATCAAGTACTATTCTGAAGCTGGCCGAAGCAACCAGCCTTAAACGCACGACCGTGTATTCTGTTATCGAGACTCTCAAACAGCGGGGACTTATGAGCATCGAGCTTTCGGGTTGGAAGCGGCGCTTCACGGCCGCAGATCCACAATCACTCTCGCTCACATTGAAGCAGAGGGAACGCGAGTTTGAGACGGCCTTGCCAGAGCTCATCTCATTGCACAACCTTAAAGATGACGGAGGGACTTTCAAATACTACCAGGGGCTCGAGGCGGTGAAAGGCGTGTATGAACAACTGCTCAAAGATGCGCCGCCGGGGTGCGACTATCTCATCATTTCCGATATCGCCTCGTGGCTCGAGATGGACGAGAAGTGGTCGGCTGATTTCCGGGAGCGGCGTGCGGCTACGCCGGTGAAGATGCGACTCTTGACGCAAGATTCGGAAGCGGCGCGACATTACAAAAAGTACGAGAGAAACTTCAACGCGCAAGTGAAGCTACTGCTGGAGAATACGGTACTCAAGACGAACGCAGTCATCATTCCGCAACGGCTGATGATCAACCAGGTGAGAATGCCAATTATGGCGATCGTCATCGAGAATGAGAGTATTATTCAGATGCAAAGACAGCTCTTTGAGATCATTTGGGCGTCACTGCCAAGCACCACCCAATGATGCGTGATGTTGCATATGATACTCGTGGTGATATGCTCTTCAATCAGCTTGGATGGTCCAAGTGGGTAGTGGAATAGGAGAGACTGTGATGACGTTTTCCACAAACAGTGAGGGCCTTGTCTATGAAGG
>CAYHIZ010000059.1:0-5381 GCA_964356695.1 uncultured Candidatus Saccharibacteria bacterium
TTGCGCCACGATTTTTGATCGCCCGCTAGATGCAATAATTACTTTGCTCCGACACTATCGATTTTGGCGATGGCACGACTGGAAAGATGGAGTATGATAATACTTTGGCAGGTATATGTGTGGTTGGTGCAGGCGGACCTTGCAATGGCGAGAACCTTTATGAAATCTCCCATAAATACGCTAAAAAGGGATCTTATAAGGCAGTTTTGCGCGTTAGAACCGAACCGTGCAGTGATCAATACGACGACGTCGGGCACTTGATATACGGCAATGATAAGTGTATAGCACCTGTCAAGATTGAGGTCACCGACACGGCAGTCATTAATGTCCGGTAAGAAAGACAGTTGATTTACATGAGAATGGATTATCCGGGTATAGGTACTGGTGTTTGGATTCGCAAGGATAACAAAGTTTTGCTCGGTTTACGCACTGGCAAGTTTGGAACAAATACGTGGTGCATCCCGGGCGGTAAACTCGAAATGTTTGAGGCGTGGGATGATGGCGCACGGCGAGAGGTATTGGAAGAGACCGGAATTAAGATTAAGGATATGCGTTTCGTTGCCGTGCTCGATGATCAGAATAAAGATATCGGTATGCACTATCTCACAATTCATTTTGTCGCTGATTGGGTATCGGGAGAAGCGCGTGTGATGGAACCGGAGAAATTCGCTCGGTGGGAGTGGTTCGCTTACGATGCATTGCCGGCGCCTCTTTTTCCACCGACTAGAAATTTCGTGGATAAGGGATATAATCCCTTTACGATATGAAAAAGCAGGTTGCAACCAAAAAAGCGAAGAAACCGATCGGTTTCGAAGATTTGAACGATAAGCTGGATCTTGTGATTACGCACATGGCAACCAGGGACGACCTTGCCGAGGCGGAAGCGCGGCTGGATAACAAGATTGATGCCGTAGACGAAAAACACACACAAAAGTTCAACGAAATCCTCATCGCCGTCGACGGGATTGCAACGCGGTTGGATCGTAAAGATCTGAATGATGCCATTGTGGATCGCCGGCTCAATCGGCACGAGGAATGGGCGAAAACTTTCGCAGGAAAATTAGACGTTGAATTGAAATATTAATTATGAAAGGCACTATCACTCAGATCATTGGACCGGTAGTGGACGTGCGTTTTGATCCACCGGAAGGTGGGGGTGTAGCGCTTCCATCGATCAAAAATGCGTTGGAGGTATCGCATAAGGGCGAGAGACTAGTACTTGAAGTGGCCCAACATCTAGGACTCAATCGCGCACGATGTATCTCTATGGGCGAGACTGCGGGGCTTGCTCGTAATACGGAAGTTACCGACACAGGCGCCCCGATCTCTGTGCCGGTGGGAGAGATCGCTCTCGGTAGAATGTTCAACGTGATAGGAGACGCAATTGATGGCAAGGAAAATCTTCCTAAAAATACGCCGCGTCTGCCCATACATCGCGATCCACCGGCGTTTGCTCGTCAATCCACCAAAGCTGAAGTGTTTGAAACAGGCATCAAGGCGGTAGACTTGCTCGCGCCATTCATCAAGGGCGGTAAGGTCGGGCTTTTTGGCGGCGCCGGAGTAGGCAAGACTGTGCTAATTCAAGAACTCATTCACAACGTCGCGTCCGAGCATGGCGGTTATTCCGTATTCGCTGGTGTCGGCGAGCGTGTGCGCGAGGGCAACGATCTTTATAATGAAATGAAAGATTCGGGCGTCTTGGAAAAAACTGCGCTCGTGTTCGGTCAGATGAACGAGGTCCCCGGCGCTCGCGCACGCGTCGCGCTCTCTGGTCTCACGATGGCGGAGGCATTTCGCGACGAAGGAGGGAAAGACGTTCTCTTCTTTATGGACAACGTATTCCGATTTGTGCAGGCGGGATCAGAAGTATCTTCGTTGCTCGGTCGCGTGCCCTCGGCGGTGGGTTATCAGCCGACCTTGGCCGAAGAAATGGGACTTTTGCAAGAGCGCATCACTTCTACGACCGATGGCTCTATTACTTCCGTGCAGGCGATTTATGTGCCGGCCGACGATCTTACCGATCCGGCGCCGGCAACGACTTTTTCTCATCTCGATTCAACGATCGTACTCTCGCGCGCGCTCGCAAGTCTCGGTATATATCCGGCCATTGATCCGCTTGATTCTGGCTCAACCGCGCTTACGCCCGAGATTGTCGGAGAGGAACATTATAGCGTTGCGAATGAGACAAGGCGGGTACTTCAGCGTTATAAAGATCTTCAAGACATCATCGCCATACTCGGTATCGAAGAACTTTCCGATGACGACAAAAAACTCGTCTATCGAGCGCGTAAAATTCAACGCTTCCTCTCACAGCCGTTTTCAGTAGCCGAGACTTTTACCGGCTCCAAGGGAAAGTATGTGCCGCTTGCGGAAACCGTGCGCGGTTTTAAAGAGATATTGGAGGGCAAGCACGACGCGAGTGACGAAAAAGCTTTTTATATGAAGGGCGGAGTAGGAGAAGTGAGCTAGCAATGTATGAGTGAAGCGAATACGTTCCACCTCAGCGTAGCAAGTGTTGGCGAAACACATTTCGATGGGCATGCCATTTCTGTAACATTGCCCGGCGAGAGCGGTGAGCTTACCATTCTCGCACATCATGCACCGATTGTGACTACACTGAAGGCGGGGACTATCGCGATAAGTGGAGAAACGGAGATCTCTAAGGATATTCATATAGACGGAGGAGTCTTGGAAGTCGCAAACAATCGCGCGGTTGTTCTATTGTAGGATTTCAACAGGCTTCGCGATTGTGCTGAAATTTCACGGTATAATTATCACAATGTATCGTGGTCCGCAACTCGTTGGCTTTTCAATTTTTGCAGGTGTCTTACTTCTGTTCGGGTTTATCGCCGAAGCTGCCCTTCCTCCCTCGGGTGCGCCCGCTGATCAGTCGCCCGCCAATCAGTGTATAAAGGCATCGCTCAGGGGCGAGGCTTCTACATACGAGCCCGGGTACGGTTATAAGGGCGGTACAGGTACGCTCGCGACGGGCGGTCCTTACAACGCTAATTCGTATGATGCCGCTCTTCAGCTTGATCTCGCGCGACGATATCGTTGCGGATATGGACAAGGAAAAGTATGTCATGCGATTGTGCAGGCACCGAATGGCCTCGGTCTAGTGGTGCGTGTTAACGACAACGGGCCATTGAATGTGCCTGGTCGTATAATCGACCTCAATACTAAATCCATGGCTTATTTGAGTGGTGGAACTAAGGGTGGAAGAAAAGGCGGAACGATTAAAAATGTTACCGTAACTTTATTGTGCGGTGTTTCCGGTATGGCATTGGGACCGCTTGATCCAAAAGACAGGGAGGCGTGGGCGAATCGCACTTTCGATACTCCATACACAAATACCGGCGGATACAGGGGAAATTCCGTGTCGGATGGTTCGTATGGATCTTCGGGTTCCGGTTATGCAAGTGGTGGCGCGAATGCTTCGAGTGGTAATACCAACGATCCGAATAACGGTAATGCATATACGGGCGGTGCAGGTACTCCTCAATCTTCTCAACCTCCTCAAAACCCACCACCTTATCAACCCTCCCAACCTTATCAGCCTTATCAATCCTCTCAACCTATTCGAGATCCCGCACTGCCCACCTCCCCCAACCCTCTAAAGGACTACGCTCGACTTAATCTCGAAGACGATACGCGAGGCGCGTATGCCACTAGTTTGGCGGAGGCGTCTATTTATGTTCAACCTAGTCAGGTGTCTCGCGGAAGATCTGCTGTAGTCTCGTGGGATAGTGTCGGAATGTCGCAGAGCAATATATGTCGCGTGACCGTAGTACAGGGTGGAAGGGGAATTCTAGTTGGGCAGAGTAATGAATCGAGCAGGCAGATAAAAATATCCGATCAATCTTCCACGGGAACGTTGGAGTTCACCGTTTCTTGTACATCTTTATCGGGAGATTTGGTGGAGCGTACTGCATCGCTCGTAGTTCAATGATGCTTTTGCATGAGTACGCCTCGATTTCAACGCCGTATAGAAGATTTCGTATGCGAGCACTGTGGGTTTGCTATAAAGGGAAATGGTTATACGAATCATTGCTCTAAATGTCTGTGGAGCAAGCATGTGGATGTGTACCCGGGGGATCGCGCAGCCGAATGTCGTGGGTTGATGGAGCCGACAGACCTTGAAGGCAGTTCTCTAAAGTACGTGATAGTTCATCGTTGCGTTAGGTGCGGTTATGAGAGAAGAAACATGGCAACTGTCGATGACGATAATGATGCGCTTGTTACTGTTGCCAAAAGGCATGGAACAGCTGATAATAAACGCCATGGCTGATTATCAACCATACGGATTCGTGAACAGCATATCGCATTATTATGGTGACGCGGTGCGCCAGCTTTTTGCCTCTACCGCGGCTTTGATGCTGATTGGAGCACCATTTTATTCGGATTTTCTCCGTGCCGAGCTCCCGTTTGAGATAGCGGGCGCTCTTGCTCTGGTTGCGCTCGCCGCGCTAATGAATCCACACAATAAATCGATTTTTGTAGTGGCTGCTATTGCTTCCGGCATCGGATTGACTGTATTCGAAATGTGGGCTTTGTATTCATATCACGATAGCACATGGGCGCAGTTCGTATTGCGCGAATTGATCTCAATCCTATTCCTTGCGGGATTTTACTTCAGCATGAAGACTCTTCGGGCTTTTTTGTTGGGCAAAATAGGGAAGCACAATTCTGTCGGAGAATTCGAAAAAGATCAATCGCATGACTAACAAAAAAATATTCGTGCTCCTTGGCCATCCAGATAAAGGTGGTTTTTGCGGAGAAATTGCCGATGCGTATTGTAAGAGTGCTATCGTCGCGGGTCACAGCGTGGACCGTATGAATATTGGAGAAATGCAATTTGATCCGACTTTGTGGCAAGGATATCGAGTAAAGCAAGTGTGCGAACCTGATTTGTGCAAGTTTCAAGAACTCATAACGGCCGCCGATCATTTTGTAATTATTTATCCGGTGTGGTGGGTGGGCGTACCCGCGCTTGTGAAAGGTCTTTTTGATCGTGCATGGTTGCCAGGCTCCGCGTTTCGTTACATCAAAATGAAAAACGGCACTCGAACAATGTTTTGGCATCGGCTATATCGTGGCAAGACGGCTCGTATCATAATGACAAGCGGTACTTCGCCGTGGCTGGTGCGTCTTCTTCCGGGCAATGCCAACTCCCAGCTTAAGTGGGGAATTTTATGGTTTGCCGGATTTAAAGTACACACCACGTGGTTTGGGCCATCAGAAAATATTCCTGAAAATCGCAAGACGCGTTGGCTGGAGAAAGTATGCAAACTCGGAAGAAGCGGGCATTAGTTTTTCGTTACAAATTGTGCGCGCTGAAGGGATCGAACCTTCGGCCCTCGTCACGTCAAGACGATGCTCTA
>CAYHIZ010000060.1:0-5334 GCA_964356695.1 uncultured Candidatus Saccharibacteria bacterium
AAGCGCGCCCGCCGCTATTCGCTGGTTACCACCGATATTGCGTATGATCCGTATCTAGCTTGCCGACATCCCATCCGCGCTTCATGGTGCGCCGATAGTCGCGCGCGTAACCGGCGGTAGGCCGGGCGATCCTCATATCTTCCCGGCAAGGATGTCGCGGTGCATCTTGTGTATGTCCGTGTATCGCGGCAAAGCTGTGACATCTTCGCGGAACACCGCTATGCTTTCTTTGTTGGGTATATGCACCTCGAAAGGCAGACCTTTGCGCGAGACGACTTGCCGTAGAAAAAGCCGGAATGCATCGGTCGTCGAGATTCCGATCCTCCCTAGCACACGCTCGGCATCCCGCTTGAGCTTCGGAGCAACCCGCGCCTGCACGATCTGTGTTTTCTCAGCCATTGTCATACTCATGTCGCCATTGTACGTCATCTGACATGCGATGCAATACTTGTATTCACAATTTCTCAAGATTACGCCTAAAATGCAGAAGCCGCAAACAAGTTGCGGCTTCGCGTCCTGCCACCGAAGTAACAGGAGTTATAATGTGATATTAGGCGATGTGAATAAAAAGTCAATACTAAGTATTGGTTTTCGGAGCTTCATATGTTAAACAGTGGATGTCGGTAGGTCGCGATTAATTTATGAAAGACGCAATCCGTTACATAGCCCGTTACATAGGGCGTAAGCATCTCGAACTACTTCTTTTCGTCATTTTAGCCACACTTTTGTACTCATTGCAAGTCTCGCTTCCCGTCGCTTTCAGCGTTCTTACTGCAGTGGGGCTGATCCTTGGAACTTACGAGTGGAAGCCGGTGAGAGAATCTCCGTACTTTCTCGTAGCGATGATTAAGAGGTTTAGTCTAGAGATCGTCCTCTTCGTCATACTCGGTTTTCTTATGATGTTGTGGGAGGCGGGTCTTGAGCTGAGTGGTATTGTTCTCTTCGTCTATTTTATATCTATCATCGGACTTAATTCGCGGTACGTGCAATGGGGGATTGCGCGAGGGTTAGGGGATATGCGGCGAGACGCATTATCGTTTGCACTCCTAATCATTTTTTTGACTCTCCTCATCATTTGGGAATTCAAAACGGAATCTATTTTCTTTCTGATTACATTTTCTGCATTTTTGCTCTACGGCTGGGATAGCCGCGTCGTTGCAGGGGGCGCACTTGTCTCGCTCGCATCATGCCCTTTTCTTTTGATCGTGGGCGAAGATGCATTTGCAGAGCAGATGGCGGTGTATGCGTATTACTTCCTCGTCATGACCGTAGTGCTCCAGATTATTGAATTCAAGCTTCACCCTGAATTATCTACGGAAGAAGAAAAGCCGGTGGCAAATAGAATCATCGATCTGTGAGCGCATCCTAAAAAACAATGACCAATACGGTGCTGACGCCTCGTATGGTTTGTGAATAGGCGGCGATTCCCTTGCGGTGATATAGCCAATTTGCTATATTAGCACCAGTGATTGGATAATGCATTATACTGGAGCGTATCAAGTTTTATTATGCTGGTACATGTTTTACATCCTGCAGCTACGTATATCCAGATCCAATCTAATGAGGAGCAAGGTTCTATCCGTGCGCATATCGCGACACTTGAGGCTGGAGATTTTGTCTCGGTGCGCACGAAACAACTCAGAGGTCCGATTCGTGAGTTAATTATTAGACATCATCGGCTGACCTATTTTCATTTCGGGGGCGGTTTGTATCTAGTGAGAGGGTTCCGAAAGAGAAGTGCAAAAACACCCGTAAAAGAGATCGAGTATGCCGAAAAAGTTTATAAAATAGTCACATTGGCGATATGAAATCGGTAAAAATTACAAAAAAAGATTTGAAATGGCATTCACTTGAGGATGTTTTCCGGCAAGCGTCGAAGAGCAATGCGTTCCAGCAGTCCTACAGGGGGGAGGTTGTTCGCTTACGACTCGCGAAACAGATTCGCGAACTCCGAACAGGACAACGTCTTACGCAACATTTGGTTGCCAAGCGCGCTAATATGCCGCAGTCGGTGATCGCGCGGGTAGAGAGCGGCGATCGTGGGATTTCGGTGGACACTCTCGGCAAGATCGCACATACTCTTGGCAAAGAGGTCCAGCTGGTCTAATCATATGTCTAAGTCGTATCGTAGGCTCTTTCGCCATCCTCGCCCTAACTGCCTGCCCAATCCTTCTCTCACTTGAGTATCAAGCGGATGCAGAACAGATGGCGGTGTATGCGTATTACTTCCTCGTCATGACCGTGGTACTCCAGATTATTGAATTCAAACGCTCTTCCTCGCCAGAACAAAATCCGGTGGCAAATAGAATCATCGATCTCCGGCAAGTCAAAAAGAATATATAATGGGTCGTATGGCACAAAAATCCTCACGGAGCAAAGCGGTGGTCATATATCAGGCAAAGTCTGGTGCTATTGAGTTGCGCGGAGACTTCAATAAGGAGACAATTTGGGCGACACAGGCGCAGATAACGCAATTGTTTGCAGTCGATAGAACGGTTGTTCTCCGCCACATTCAAAATGTGTTAAAACAGGGTGAAGTTAGTAAAAAAAGCAATGTGCAAAAAATGCACATTGCAAATTCTGATAAACCTGTTGTAATATATTCTCTCGATATCATCCTGGCCGTTGGCTATCGCACAAACTCACAACGAGCCATTGAATTTCGCCAGTGGGCGACAAAGACACTCCGGAGCTACATCATTGACGGCTACGCCATCAACAAGAAGCGCATCGCCCGAAATTATGAGCACTTTCTCGGCATCGTACACGACATCCAGAAACTTTTGCCGGAAGGTTCGGCGATGACGGCGGTAGACGCGACAGAGCTCGTATCGCTCTTTGCCGATACATGGCTCTCGCTCGATGCATACGACAAAGAAATGTTGTCGGGGAAGCTCACGAAGAAGCGCGTCGCGCTCACCGCAGAGAAGATTGAAGCGAGTCTCGCTGATTTCAAACGCGCGCTCGCCATGCAGAGCGAAGTGGGCGAGCTTTTTGGCGCGGAACGCCAGGCGGGGTCGGTTGCCGGTATCGTGGGCAACGTCATGCAGTCGTTCGGAGGCAAAGAGCTCTATCCAAGCGCTGAAGAAAAAGCGGCACACCTTTTGTACTTCATGGTAAAGAATCACCCTTTCTCCGACGGAAACAAGCGCAGTGGCGCATACGCATTCGTGTGGTTCCTGCGATACGCGGGCATTTTGGATGTGCATAAGCTCACGCCTTCGGCTTTGACCGCTCTTACTATTCTCGTCGCGGAAAGCGATCCTTCACACAAAGAGCGGGTTGTTCGGCTCATTCTCAATCTTGTTGGGAATAAGTCGGGGACGTAGATATGCTTTTGCCGGGCTATGTACTTACCCTCGATATGATCTTTGGGCCGAGGGCGGAGACGCCCTCAATGTGGTATAATGCGTCGCATGAAGCATTGGTCTGTGGATACGACTGAACTCAAAAAGAGTCCTGTTCAATACGCGATATGGCGTCTTGAACAGGCCATCAACTTCGGTATCCGCGACGAGAAGATACACGAACAAGAACTGCGTACGTATTGGGACAGGCTCGACCTTGATCCGCATAAGAAGAAATTTCTCGCGTTGATCCTTGCGCAATGACGTCCATTCTTTCAAAACAGCAACAGCGAGGCCAAAAGACTGAAGCCGGATATTCTGCAATAACTTTCGCATATGCACCTTGTTTTCTCGACTTTCTTGAAAGGAAAAGAGCATGTTTTGTTTGTTGCTGGAGGGACGGTGGTGATCCTGTGGCAAATGCTTTTGCCTGGGTATGTCCTTACGCTAGATTTGGTGTTTGGACCGAGGGCAGAGATGCCGTCTTTTGACGGCATCTCTGCTACCGGATTCCCCGTGTCGTACGCGATCTACCTTGCGCACCTCGTCGCAGATGGCTGGGTCGTCGAGAAAATAATTCTGTTCGAACTTTTTTTTGCGCTCTTTTATTTACCGTTCCGATTCTATCCTTTTGAGAGCGTCTACGGCGAGCGGTACTTCGCGGCGCTATTCTTTGCAGTCAATCCATTCGTGTATGAACGACTCCTTGCCGGACACTGGCGCGTACTCGCAGGCTATGCTCTTCTCTTTCCGCTCGTGTACTACTTGTTGCGCTTTTGGCGCGATGTCTCGTGGCGTCCAATTCTTGAGGCGACCGCTACTCTCATTCTCGTCAGCGCGTTTTCGCTTCATATTTTCGTGATGGGAGTGCTCGTGTTCGCCACGACAGCAACGGTCGCCGCGATACATCAGCTAGCACGAGGTGAACGTGCGTTGTACCGAATAGCCGCAACGCGAAGCGTTGCGGCGGCATTTCTCATCGTAACCATTTCCCTTTACTGGATCATACCGATTCTCACCGGAAACAATATCGTCGATACATTTGACACCGCGCACTGGGAAGCATTCAAAACGGCGAGCGATCCATATCTAGGCCCAATCGGCAACGTCGCTGCACTTTATGGATTTTGGGGAGAACGTGAGGTGTGGTCGACATACTTCACATGGCCGAAGGACAACGTACTGCTGTGGATGTTTGCCGGATTGATGCTCGCAATTATCCTCGCGTGCGGCGTCTGGCGCGGTCTGCGCGAGCGTTCGACCCGGTTAGTATCAATATGGCTCTTGTGCATCGCGCTTTTGAGCCTTGTTTTTTCCGTTGGTATCGGCGATAGCTTTGTAAGGAATTTCAACCTCTGGCTGTTCGAGCATGTGCCATTTTGGCAAGGCTTTCGCGACACTCAAAAATGGAGTGCGTTATTGGCTCTCGTGTACGCGCTTTTTGGCGGAATAGGCGCCGGATGGATTTTGAGCAAGATTGCCGACCGGCAGTTTCGTACTATCGCCCTGATGTTTCTTTGCAGTCTTCCGTTTCTTTACACGCCGATGCTTTTCGGATTCAGGCAATTACAGCCTGTGTGGTATCCGGATTCATGGTACGAAACGAATGAGGTTCTGAAATCCGATCCCGACTGCAAGGCGGTTTTCCTGCCGTGGCATTTATACTATTCACTTTCATTCAACAACAATCTTATTACCGCAAATACCGCACCTAATTTCTTTGACTGCGAAATCGTATCCGCAAGCGGTGCGGAGATCGGTGGAATATCAAGCCACGGCGTCTATGGCGAGAGTTACGACAGAATTGAAACAGCCGTGACTGATAACGATCATTCCTCAATTGCTTCCACCATCGCGACGTTGCGCGATGAGAAGATAAAATATGTCATTTTCACCGATGATCTTATTCGCGACGATATTTATTCGTATCCATTTTTGACTGATGCGAGCATGGAGGTGGTCTACCAGGGGACTGTGGATAACTATG
>CAYHIZ010000061.1:0-5329 GCA_964356695.1 uncultured Candidatus Saccharibacteria bacterium
AAGAAGGTCCGCGCCGCGTTATCTTCGAGCCGGAAAACATTACGCTCGCCCCGCCGGGGGAGTGATTATGCTACACTCCCTCCATGCGCAAGGCGGGGAATAATTATGCGTTCATCGACAGTCAGAATGTCAATCTCGCAATCCGCGGGCTGGGGTGGAAGCTCGATTGGAAACGGTTTCGTACATACCTTGCGGAGCGATTCGGCGTCTCCCAAGCGTTCTTGTTTATAGGGTATGTGCCTGGCAATGAAATGTTGTATGCGAACCTGCAGAGAATGGGGTATGTGTGCATTTTCAAACCGACACTTACATTACCGGACGGAACGGTAAAGGGGAACGTTGATGCGGAACTAGTTTTACATACGATGATCCAGTACGATAATTTCGAGAAAGCGATTATTGTCACAAGCGACGGCGATTTCCATTGTCTCGTCGAATATCTGCGCGATCAGAATAAGCTCGCGAAAGTTCTCGTACCGAATGAGCAACGATATTCTGCATTACTCAAGCGCCTCAGTACGCCGGAGTTCAATATATTCGAATTTCTCAACAGAGCGCGAGGAAAGCTGGAATATGTCCCGCAAAACGAAAAAAGCTCTCGTCGGGACCAACCCCGCCGAGAACCTCTTTCATCGTGATAGCACTATATTAGCAATCAAAGATAAAAAGTCAATATGCTTGATCCACATGAAGTAGCCCGCGGAGAATTGCTTGCCGAAGGCAAGACGAAGCAGATATATGGCGCGGAGGGGGATGCGAAGCACTGCATCGTCGCATACAAAAACACGATCACGGCGTTCGACGACCCTTCTTTCACCAAAGAGTTCGCGACGAAGGCGAAGTATTCCAACACGACGACTTGTCGCGTGTTTGAAATGCTGAATCGTGCCGGTATTCCAACGGCGTATGTGCGCCAGCTGAACGACACTGAATTCTTGGCCGAGCGTTGCGCGATGGTCCCGCTCGAAGTGGTGGCGCGGCGATATGCGTTTGGAAGTTATCTCAAAAGGCGGCCGGAATTCGCCGTGCCCGAGGGAGAGCCGCCGCATCGTTTTGAGGAGCCTGTAGCGGAGTTTTTCCTCAAGACGACCAAGGGCGGGCTGAAAGACGCACAGGGCGAAGTGATCGTCGAAGGACTCGACGCACAGAAAGGCGAAGAAGATCCCTTCATCGAGAATCCGCACGAAGTAACGTGGCGCTTGGTGCATCCGAAGAAACAGGCGAGTGATCCGGAGGCATCGCTCGGGCGCACAGTGGAGAGCGGTCGTGTTCTGGGAAAAGCAACAATCGCAGAAATGGAGAAAGCAATCACCGATGCGCTTATTACACTCGAAACATTTTTTGCACAGCATCAATTCAAACTCATAGATTTCAAAATTGAGTTTGGCGTTACTGGGGATGGGCGTGTCGTCATCTCTGATGTGATAGACAACGACAGTTGGCGCTTGCGGGATAAGAATTGGAATGATGTAAGCAAGCAATCATTCCGCGATGGCGACACGCTCGCAAGCATCGAGGACAAATACGCGCTCGTCGCGGAACTGCTCGAACAAAGCCATAAATAAAAAAGAAAGCTCCGAAATCATCCGGAGCTTTCGCGTTGTGTTGTGCCACGAGACGCTCATGAGAAGGGATCGCCGTCGTCGAGTCCGAGGGCTCGCATTTGCCTCACCCGTCACTCGATATCATCGCGATATTGGAGGTAGAAGGCTTCTTCTGGGCGTGTCTTTGTTTCTTCCGTCACCTCGTCCCCACCGTCTCCGCCAGGGC
Source organism: uncultured Candidatus Saccharibacteria bacterium (assembly GCA_964356695.1). GTDB lineage: Bacteria > Patescibacteriota > Minisyncoccia > Phycocordibacterales > UBA2100 > UBA10103. Next base: position 1,771 of record CAYHIZ010000061.1, read on the forward strand.
AAGAGGGCTCGACAACCTCTTCCACTACATCCCGCAAGAGCGAGTCATGTACTGAAAGGATGAACGGACTCCATTTTTTGTCACCTCCTGCATCTAGGAATTCTTGGTTGATCTTCGACAAGACGTCATTGATTTCCTTCCTTGCTTGTTCGCGTGTCATCATGACCAAATCCTCCTCGCCCCATCCGCTGGGGCATTGCAACCATAGTGTATCCGCCATCAGAGTATGTCAATCGCGCCGTGTCAATCGGTGCCGAGGCGACTTCAATATTATGTGTTAGAATGGCGAGTATATGAATATGGTTACTATTACAAAACCTCTCGCCGTTAAGGGCGACTTCATCCTCCTGCCGCGCAAGGAGTATGAGGTTCTTGTGCGCTCGCATGATGATGAGCCAGATGAGCTGACCTCAATTCAAAAGCGTGCTTTAGCACGTTCTCGAAAAGCGTATAAGGAGGGTACGCTACTTTCTCTCGATGAATTCACCAAAAAAATGGAGCATCTTCGTACATAAGGAAGTGTACAAGCTGATACAGCCGTTTCCGCTTCACGACAGAAATGCATTGATATGCCATTTGAACATCTCACAGCTATAAGTTCCATCGATGGCCGGTACCGCGCGGTGACTGCGCCTTTGGCGGAGTATTTTTCGGAATACGCACTCATTCGCGCGCGGGTGCGCGTGGAGTGCGAATACTTGATTGCGCTTTCGGAAACACCGGAGATCGGGATGCGCGAGCTCACCGATGAGGAGAAGGTACTCGTGCGTCGCTTCGCCGAGAACTTCTCACTCGATGATGCACGCGCAGTAAAAGAGCATGAAAAAACGACGAATCATGACGTGAAGGCGGTGGAATATTTTCTCAAATCGAAGATCGCGGGTACTTCTCTAGAAGACGCGCGCGAGTGGATTCACTTCGCGCTCACCTCGGAGGATGTGAACAGCGTCGCTTACGGCATTTTGCTCTCTCATGCATTGCGCGAAATCATTCTGCCATCATTGGATAGCATTAGTGCGACACTTGATCAGATGGCCAGAGAACACGCCGATACCGCGATGCTCGCGCGCACTCATGGTCAAAGTGCTTCTCCCACGACCTTCGGGAAGGAAATGCGGGTGTTTGAACGACGACTCGCGCGACAGATGGATGAACTGCGCACACGCACGATTTTGGTGAAATTCGGCGGAGCGACGGGGAATTGGAACGCGCATGTGATTGCGGCACCGGATGTCGATTGGCAGGCGTTCGCGAGCAATTTCATACATCGCATAGATCGGATTGAAAAAATGCGTGCAGATGCGAGGCGCGGGGAAGGCGACGACGGAGGCGTACTAGAGAGTACGTTGACGGAGGAGCAGGGGCCCCGCAACGAAGCAGATGTGCGTATTTTGCTCAATCCGACGACGACGCAGATTGAACCGCACGATACTTACGCCGAACTTTTCGACAACCTCCGCCGCATCAATACGATTCTTATTGGCTTCTCGCAAGACATGTGGCGCTACATCAGCGATGGATGGATCACGCAAAAACCGAAAGAGGGAGAAATCGGTTCTTCGGCAATGCCGCACAAGATAAACCCGATAGACTTTGAAAATGCCGAAGGCAATTTTGGATTAGCCAACGCTCTTTTTGAACACTTCTCGCGCAAACTTCCCATATCGCGCTTGCAACGCGATCTCTCCGATTCGACTGTCGAGCGCACATTCGGTACAGCTTTTGCGCATTCACTCATCGGCTGTGTTTCGCTCGTACGAGGACTTGGCAAGATCAAAGTGAATGCAGATACAATGCTTGAAAATCTGCAACGCCATCCCGAAGTGCTTGCCGAGGCGGTGCAGACGGTGTTACGCGCAGAGGGCGTGGATGGAGCCTATGAACAGCTCAAAGAACTCACGCGCGGCAAGGAGCTCACGCTTGATAATCTGCGCGCATCCATCGCCTCACTTGCCATTTCCGAAAGCGCGAAGCAACGCCTTCTCGCGCTTACGCCGGAAACATACATCGGCCTCGCGCCGCAGATCGCCCATAAAGACTCGCATTCCGTGGAAATCTGATTTCCACAAGATATCGTCGGCTATTGCCGTAGCCCCATGCCCGTGCGTATGAGATACCAATTAATTGCAATTAGAATTACAATCATCGCCGAAAGAACAAGTAACGAAAGAGAAAGCGGTACATCAGAGAGTCCGAGGAAGCCATATCTAAAGCCGTTGATTATATAGAATAGGGGATTTGCGTATGTGATGGCTTGCCAGCTATGCGGAAGCATATGCACCGAATAAAAAACGCCGCCCAGATAGACCAGCGGCGCGAGCACGAATGTCGGGACTATATTGATTCCGTCGATCGATTTTGCATAAATTCCATTAACGAGTCCTGCGAGCGCAAAGACGAGCGCCGTTAGTATCGTGAATCCAAAAATTATAAGCGCACTGTGGATGTTGATCGATAACCCGGTGAAGAAAAGGGAAATAATCAGCACGAGCGAGCCTACAAGAGTGCCGCGGACGATCCCGCCGGCTACGAAACCGGCGATCAAAATCCATGGCGGGGTGGGGGAGACTAATATCTCGTCGATAGAACGCGCAAAGAATTTTGAGGTAAAGAACATGAACGAAGTATTGGCATATGAGGTCGTAACAATAGCGAGCATCACGAGACCCGGAACAACAAACGTCATGTAATCCACTCCCTGCATTTCTCCGATACGCGAGCCCAACACTGTGCCGAAAACAAGAAAATATAAAACAGATGTAATGGCGCTCGGCAAAAAAGTCTGCACCCAAATCCGAAACATGCGCACGATGTCCTTGCGGAGCATGGTGTAAAACGAAATCCACATTTGATAGCCAGTCATATTATTTTTCGCTTGTCAGTTTCAAAAATACTTCTTCAAGCCGGCTTCCGCGATACTCGCTTTTCCTTGTTTCTTTTTCGTCATGCAGTGCAAGTAAATCTTGCATGGTGCCGGAAAAAGATATTTCGCCTTTGTTAATTATGGCAACATGCTTGCAGAGCTGTTCCGCCTCTTCGAGATAATGAGTAGTGAGCAGAATAGTAACGCCCTCTGCCGTGATGCCTCGCAGATATTCCCACATGCTTCTGCGTAATTCCACGTCGACTCCCGCTGTAGGCTCGTCTAGTATAAGAAAGCGCGGATTGTGTATGAGCGCGCGGGCGATCATGAGCCGTCGCTTCATTCCGCCGGAGAGCTCCATTGCCTTGCTCGTCATTTTCTCGCCAAGACCCAGATCGGTGAGAAGTTTTTTGGCTCGCGGCAGTGCGACACTGCGCGGGATGCCATAATATCCGCCTTGATTAACGACTATGTCGAGAGGTTTTTCGAACGGATTGAAGTTGATTTCCTGCCCCACAAGCCCTATATATGTTTTCGCTTTCTCAAACTCCTTGTCGATGTCATGTCCAAAAACCGCTACGCTCCCGCTCGTTTTGTTGACAAGCGAGGTTACTATTCCAATGATCGTAGTTTTCCCCGCGCCGTTGGGACCCAGCAGTGCGAAAAAATCTCCCTGCGGTACCTCAAGCGACACGC
>CAYHIZ010000062.1:0-5229 GCA_964356695.1 uncultured Candidatus Saccharibacteria bacterium
GTTCTTTACACCATTACTGGCATTAGCCCAGATTTTCCCCACTATTAACCCAGGTTTCGAGTCTGGTCTTCAGGAATGGGTGTCCGGGGTCAATGGTGGCACGGTAAGAGCCGTGAGTAATGCAGGGGCTGCCCACAGTGGTAATTATTATGCGGAGCTTACTTCTCCTGTTGGAGAGCAACCATTACTTTTCCGAAAGGACGCCTTGGACCGTCAGCATTTTCTTGTTACTCCTGGACAAGCGATCACATTTGGCGGATGGGCATATCGCGTCTCGGGCAACGGTTATGTTGGATATGCTCTCGCTTTTCTTGATGCAAATAAAACGAACATTACCTACGTAGGATCGAACATTCCCAATGAATCCATTGCATCATGGACAAATCTGACAAGGTCGTATATCGTGCCTGCGGGCAAGAGGTATGTCTCAGTGTATGCACAAATTTACCAGAATACCGTACCATCAGTTGCACGATTTGACGATACGACGCTTAGTTTTACAGCTTTAAATACATACCCAACTCCCACAGCCCTTCCAATCCCAAGAACATATACTGTCGCGCAAACAGTGCGACTTTCCGCACTGAATTCCTCGTATATCAACTATACTATCAACGGTACAGTGCCAACTTGTGCTGTAGGCACCGTATACACCACCCCAATCTCAGTCGCTACCACCAAAACAATCAAAGCGATTGCATGTTACCCGACAGGATCATCCGCGGTTGCAACGTTTGCATACATAATCAATCTTCCAGACACCACCCTTCCCACCGTCTTCATCACCGCACCACTCGCAAGCGCCGTCATTTCAAGCCCCGTTCCGTTCTCCGCGACAGCCAACGACGCGGTCGGCGTAGTCGGAGTGCAATTCAAAAGCTCAATGAGCACGGTCATCTTCGACGACACCACATTTCCATATACCACCACTCTCAACACGACATCTCTTCCCAACGGTCCTCTCACCATATACGCAGTCGCGCGTGATGCGGCGGGCAACAAGGCGACGAGTACCGTTACGGTAATGGTCTCTAATGTCCTCCCAGCCCCAATCGCCAATCCACCTGCCAGCACATACCCAGCGACGCAAAACGTAATCCTCATCGCACCTGGATCATCAATCCGTTACACCACGACAACAACCGATCCCACCTGCACAACAGGCACTCTCTATACCACCCCAATCCACATCACAGTATCAACAACAATCAAAGCAATCGCATGTTATCCAACAGAATCATCATCGGTCGCGTCATTCGCATACGTCATCAATCTCTCAGACACCACCCTACCCACCGTCTCCATCACCGCACCAGCAAACGCATCAACAGTCTCTGGCACAACAACACCAATCAACGCAAACGCCACAGACAACGTTGGTGTCGTAGGCGTGCAATTCAAGCTCGATGGCGTGAATCTAGGCGCAGAAGATCTAGTTTATCCATACAGCACAGACTGGAACACAACACTCACAGGCAACGGCGCACACGCTCTCACAGCAGTAGCACGAGACGCGGCGGGGAATACTATGACAAGTGCAACAATGATCATTGCCGTGAACAATGCATCTTATGCCGTTTCTCAAACGATATCATATGATGATCACCAAGCACTGATAGCAAGATTACTAGCGCAATTAGATAGACTTCAGAAGCAATTACCGTCGATGAGTGGTGGATATGCACAGATCAATGTCGCGCCACAGGCATATAAATCTCAATACAATCAATCTTGCATAATCAATCGTCCATTATATCGCGGGCTACGGGGCGCGGACGTTGTCTGTTTGCAACAAGCACTAATCAGCAGGAGTCTTCTATCGCCTGACTCAGCGACAGGATACTTCGGAGCTTTGACAGAGGCGGCTGTCAAACAATTCCAAAATACGAGTCAAATCATATCGTATGGAGACCCACAAACTACTGGATACGGTTTGGTGGGGCCACGCACGCGTGCCACATTATTAGAGTACTAATCTGCCGCATCAGAACCCACCTGCTCACTGTATTATTCACCACCGACAATAGATGCTTACACACCACCACTTCCAACAGAACAAAATTCATGTACTCTGGGTCTGTAAAGATTAGGAGGTAATGAGGTAATGGGGCATGCGTGTCCCGTTAAAAACAACCTGATGACGAAAAAACCCCGCAACAGCGGGGTTTTTTCGTTGTCGGGGCCGTACACGATTTGAATTCGAAGACACTGCCAAAGGGGCGATACTGCGGGGACTATCAACCATCACCAATATCGCCATATGCACACAGGCACTCATGTATTCGCACAGATCATGGAGCATCTCCCGAGACGCGCCTTCACCGCATGCGTCGCCCGTTACGACGCAGAGCGCTACGCCAAGCGACTCTCCTGCCGCGAGCAATTCTTTGCGATGGCGTTCGGACAGCTTTCGTATCGCGAATCTTTGCGCGATGTCGTCGCGTGTCTTTCGGCACATCGGGAGAAGCTGTATCACCTCGGATTCCGGACGATCATTGCACGACAGACACTTGCCCGCGCGAACGAACGGCGCGATTGGAGAATCTGGCGCGACCTCGCGCTCTCGCTCATCGACGAGGCGAGAGCGCTATACGTCGACGAGCCCGATCTCGCGGATGATATCACCGGCTCGTGCTATTGCGTCGACTCGACAAGTATCGAACTGTGCCTCTCGCTCTTTCATTGGGCACCGTACGTCTCGACGAAAGTGGCGGTCAAACTCCACCTCGGGCTCGACATCCGTGGCTCTATCCCTGCGTTTTTCGACTTTACCAGTGGGAAGGTGAACGACGTGAACTTCCTCGATCATGTTGTTTTTGAGACCGGAGCGTTTTACATCATGGATCGCGGGTACCTCGACTTCGGCCGCCTGCATCGCATCCATGTGGCAGGGGCGTTCTTCGTCACACGGGCGAAGAAGAATACGAGGATGGAGCGTCGGTACTCGAATCCCGTCGACCGTACCAGCGGCGTTATCGCCGATCAGATCGTCTTTCTCACGGGCGCCGACACACCGGAGAAATATCCCGATACGTTGCGTCGTATCAAGTACCGCGCGCCGGACGGACGTATGTATGTTATTTCTCACGAACAACACTTCTGTATCCGCTTCGTCGATCGCGCTCCTCTACAAAAACCGCTGGCAGATCGAATTGTTTTTCAAATAGATCAAGCAACATCTCAAGATCAAGAGCTTCTGGGGGCACTCGGAGAACGCCGTGAAGACGCAGATCTGCATCGCGCTGTGCGCCTACCTCATGGTGGCGATTATCAAAAAGAAGCTCGGTATCCGCCGCAATCTCTACGAAATATTAAAGATATTGAGTGTGTCGCTGTTCGACAAGAACGGCGTGGTTGAGCTGTTTTCTGCCGTTCCGATACAAAAAGATGTCAAGGGTTTTCACGATATGGCTCAGTTATTCGATTTTTAACGGGACACTAATGGTCAAACACTCAATCGGTAAGTATTCACTCGTTCCCAGCGCGCCGTCTTTGCGAGCGGAGCGAAGCAATCCAGAATATGTGCATAAGCTCTGGATTGCTTCGGCCAAAAGCCTCGCAAAGACGAATACTGGGAGCGGGTGAATACTTACCTCAATCGCAGATGTGACAATCGACCGCTTCATGTGTTAATAAACGCAGTGAAATGTAAAGAAAGGGGCGGCGTTGTTTGCAATCAACGCCGCCCTAACGCTACCTTGCGATCATGCGACGGACGGAAGCATGTCGAACGGCATGTCATCGTGTACCCACTGAAATGCGCACAACGGTAGGGTTGTGAACCTTACCTCGAACCCGGGAGGGGCTCGTACCGTATAATGAGCATCCACGCGACGGGTGGCCATTCCCCATCTTAGAATAAGACACGTTATGAAAATCGGTAGAGAACATTTCGCTTGTATAGTCGCAAAATCGACTTCATTAGAAGTGCTTTGCAACAAAAAAGCGATTTTCGCCGCTGGCACGAATATGGCGGCGAAAAAAAGTCCGACGATCAAGAACATGGGCATCCAGTTCATGACGACCTCCCATCATAGCCATGTCTATTGTGTGACGCGCGGGATGCGGTCACCTGCCATCATCATCAGTGCCGTGTAATTTTTGTCAAGCGATTTAAACACTCACAATCACAGGGATCACAATCGGTCGCTTCATGGTGCGTGATAAGAGAAAGCGGGCGACGTTTTCGGCGAGCTCGTCGCGGGCGGAGTCGAGGTCGGCGACACGCATATTTCTCATAGAAAATTCGACGCTCTTTCTTATAATGAGCCGAGTTTGATCCATTAGTTCTTTGTTGTCGCGCAGATATACGAAACCGCGCGAAATTATGTCGGGTGATTTATGGAGTTTTCCTGTACGACGATCTATAGTTGCCACAACGACGCAAAATCCCTCTTGCCCAAGCGCTTTCCTATCGCGCATCAACACATCGGAGAGTTCGGTGACGGTATTGCCTTCAACCACGCGAAGCTCGGCGGGCGCTTTGATGGCAAGTTTTTTGATTGTTTCGCCGTTCTTGATTTCAAGAATCGCGCTGTTGTCCGGCACGATTATGTTTTCTGGTGGCATCCCGATACTCTCGGCGATATCGGCGTGAACGCGCAACATGTAATGGTAACCGTGCAGGGGCATGAAGAACTTCGGACGAATCTGTTTTTGGAACCAAATAGATTCCTCGCGATTACCATGACCGGAAGAGTGTACGTCGCTGGTTTGATAAGTGATGATGCGTGCGCCTTGACGCGAGATGTTGTCTTTGAGTTTTTGCACTGCACGTTCGTTGCCGGGAATGACCGACGACGATAGTATGAGCGTGTCGTTCTCGTTGATGCGGATGTGCTTGTGAGCTTTGTTAGCTATACGCATTAGAGAAGCGAATTCGTCGCCCTGAGCGCCTGTCGCGAGAATCACGAGTTTATTAGCGGGGTAGCGATCAATGTCTTCGATTTGCACCATTGTGTCATCCTTGTGCTTCAGGATTGCGAGCTCGCGAGCGATGTCGATGTTGGTCTTCATAGATCGGCCGTCTACCACGATTTTCTTGCCGTACTCTTCGGCAATGCGGACTATGCGCATGATTCGTTCGAGCTGTGAGGCGAATGTACCGATTATTATACGACCGCGCGTATTCTTTGATATTAAATCTTCCAGTGTGCGGAACACATTGCGTTCGGATATGGAAAACCCGGGACGCTCGACGTTTGTTGAGTCCATCATCAGTATAAGAGC
>CAYHIZ010000063.1:0-5206 GCA_964356695.1 uncultured Candidatus Saccharibacteria bacterium
TGCTCTACGGAGTTATCCACAAATCATGAGGGTGTCCCAAGTCCGAAGTCAGGAGATGAGGAAAACAGCGATTACCGATCGTATTTCGTTCGATCAGCAAGAAACCGGCGCAAGGTCTACCGAAGCGAGGCGTAAAAGCTCAGGAGCGAGGCGCTGATCTTTTTGACATCGAAGGACGCACTAAAGGCTTTCTTGTAATCACTTGTCCCATTGTACTCGAACGTATCTTTCCTATATGCGACGAGCTCAGGGTCGCTCGTTACGGTAAGTGTGTAGATTCCATCGCATATCTGCTGGATGCCGGGGCTGTACTGGGCAAAGCGGCAATACGCCCCCGCAGCAAAGCTCTCCGATTGCGCATAGGGGTGGTACCCGAAACCTACACGGTTGGAGTAACCGACCCGGTGCCATCCGTTGCTACCGTCGATGAAGTTCGTGAATTTCGGGCGCGCGAGCGTTCCGCGAAACGTGCCAAATCCCAGCTGATTGCCGATCTTCTGCATGTCGGTGAGCGTGGGGAATCCTCCGGTCAGCCCTCTGTTTCGATAGAATGTTTCCATCACCTGCACAAATCGCCGCCCATGGCTCATGTCCCACGAGATGCCTGCAGGTACGGCGGGCGGGGTCGTGGAGGCGTTCGGAAACGCATCGCCCTCGTATCCCGCGTATTTGTAATCGGGATGATCGGCCCATGCACCAGCATCGAATACGAGCGAGGGGTAATCGCTCCCGAGGAACTGCACTGTCTTCGGAGTGAATCTTGCCTGCATGAGCTTGGCCGAGGTCGTCACATATTGTCGCAACCGATCCCGCTCGCTAGCCGTCAAACCCAAGAGCGTCGGCTTGGCCTGATCCAACGCGAGCATTTCCAACGTCCCCGCCATGATGAACATGTCCGTATCCGTCACGAGGTCACAATAGCTATATGGTCCAGTGTATTTCTTATTCAATAAGTGGGAGATGAATGTGGCGTGATTGAAATTCTCCACCGGAGACAAATGATCGACCTTGCATGACCATCCCCGGCGCTCGAAGACGCCGTAATCGGAACCATCCTCAAAGCCCAACACTATCCGTGTATAAAAATCCTTGATAACTGGGGCATATTTAGAGGATCGCGCGGCGTCTCCCTGAAGGATGACGGCCAGTCGCGTGACGGCATACATGAATTGCGATGAGTCGAGTACTCTCTCGAGTTTGTTACTGTCAAACCATGCATAGTATTTCCTCGTGGGGACCGTCTTGTACGCATAGGTAGTAGGTGTCGTGCTGTAATTGTAACCGTTCCAGTACGTGTATTCGCTCTTTTGCGAGAGGAAGCGCGGGTCTAGAAAGAGCGCGTATATTTCGTCGATGTCGTGCAAGATCGCAATATTGGAGGTGTCGATCGCGTAATCCAAGAGTGGGTGGGTTGCCAACTGCACGTTGTAGATGAGGCTATCGTCGGCCGCGTTTGTCGCTCTGTTGATCTTTGTGATCCAGCTTTTTTTCAAAGTCGGCCACGCCATCGCGATGTAGGCGTCTCTTGCTTGCGCCAATGGAGAGACATCGGTATACAACGCTCGCACTTCGTTTGCGGAGAGTGCGCGATCGTATATGCGCATGTCATCAACCGCGCCTTTGTAATATTGTCTATTGTTGGTCGCGTATCCAGATTGCAACGGCACCAACCCGTCGCTACGGACAAGAGTAAGCGTCGTGGTCGCGACGGCGAAACCGTTGATGTACAGCGTCGCCCTGTTGTCGGCATGCGTGTGGACCGTCGCGATATGCGTCCACACGCCGGGATGCAATATGTCTGGGGCGGAGGAGAGATAACTATAGCCGTTTGTGGCATTGCGAACGCCGTACTGGACGACGCCATTGGCGTACCCGATAAGCCGATAGTTGCCGCCGCCCGAGAGCTTGTCTATGAATCCCATGAAGCTCGTGAGCACGTCGGGTTTCACCCATATACTGAGAGAAAGGTCAGACCCCACCAGGTCGAGATTGTCGCCGAACGCGACGGAGCTGCTGGTTGCCCCGTTGAAAGAGATCGCGCCGCCAATTCTTCCCGTCGTCCATACGGCTTCGGCACCCTTCGTCCCCGGATTATTGTTGCCGGAGGCATCGCTTGCGACCGCGCCAGATTCTTCGTCAAATTTCCACCATCCGAGAGGACCTTGCGTACCTGTGACACTGCACGAAGGTTTGTTGAAGGTGTCAGATCCGGAGAGTGTGCCGTCGGTGCAGGTGCGGGACTGGGAAACGCTCGTGCAGGTGGCGGGATATTTGACTGTCGTCGTGGAGTAGAAAAGTTGCGAGGCATCATGTGCAATGCTGACACCGTCGAGTGTGCAGGACGCGGGAAGAGGTGGTGATCCTCCCCCTCCTCCACCAGATGAACCTCCCCCGCCGCCACTGCTTGCGGGTGCGGGTGATCCGCCTCCACCTCCGCCACCGCCCGCAACGGATGGCGCGGGGGTGTTTGCGGTGATCGGGGTGTTTGATGTAGTGGTGCTGGCGGGCGTCGCAGATATCACCTCATTGACGAGCGCGCGGGTCATCTTGCCCACATGGCCGACGGGTTCAAGATTATTGCGCCGCTGGAGCGCGATGACGGCGGCGCGCGTGAGGGGGCCGAAGTAGCCAGTCGCCGAGTCAGATGCGAGAAGATTTTGTGCGATGAGGAAACGCTGGAGGCAACGCACGTCTTCTCCGCGCGTGCCGAGTGCGAGGGTGCGGGAGAGGGTGCAAGATGGAGCGGCACCTTCGGTGCCGTTTCCCTGCGCGAGTGCGACCAGTCCCGGTGGAATCGCGATCGACGCCCCTCCGAGCGCGACGATCTGCCTCTGGAGCTCGAGAACTTTCTGGACGAGCTGGAGGATGAGGGTGGTGCGCTCTTGCTCGGTGATCGCGGAGGCGGAAAGCGGAAGAACGAGCAGGATGCCGAGAGCGAATGCGACTACTTTCGTGCGGGACATGGCATTCACTATACACCAGCGTTGACGAGGCCGGAGCGGAGGATTCGCCGTTTATGAGATAGAATGAACGCGTGATGACTCAATTCAATGAAAAGAAGCAAGAAGAGCGTTTGGAAGAACTGCGCGCGCGCGAGGAGGAACAGCTTGCTGAAATGCTCGCCCAAAAATACGGGGTCGAATATGTCGATCTCACAAAAAAATCCATAGATTCCGATGCCTTGCGGCTTGTGCTGGAGAAAGAAGCGCGGTCGGCGGAAATAGCGGCGTTTCGAAAGATAAATAAGAAACTCTTTGTCGCCATGCGCGCACCGGAGCGCGACGACACACTGCAATCTTTAGAAAAACTGCAACGGCTTGGTTATACGCTGAGTCGATTCATCGTTTCTCGCGCCTCGCTCGATCATGCATGGGATCGTTATCACGACATTTCATACGCGACCGAAACGGAGGCAGGGATTCTAACCCTCTCCAACGAAACCATTCAGCAGATGCTTCAAAAATTGAAGACCCTCAACGACGTAAGCGTCGAGATCGGAAGCCACGCAGGAAGCAAAGACACCCATCGCATCTCGCGCGTCCTTGAAATAATCATGAGTGGTGCGCTATCGCTCGGCGCGTCCGATGTGCATCTCGAACCGGAGGAAACGAATGTCCGCATGCGCTATCGCCTCGACGGCGTATTGACGGAAGTTCTAATGTTCGACGCGCCAACATACGCCCTCATTTCAGCACGCATCAAACTCCTGTCCGGATTGAAACTCAACATCAAGAACGCGGCGCAAGACGGCCGATTCTCGATTGTCGTCAATGACAAAGAAATCGAAATACGCACCTCCGTGCTTCCCGGCGCATACGCCGAGACGATCGTGATGCGCGTTTTGGATCCGACAACAATCGCGCTTCCCATGGAAGCTCTTGGGTTCGATAAATATCTGATGGATATATTCAAGGCAGAGATCGCCAAGCCAAACGGGATGATTTTGAACACCGGACCAACCGGCTCCGGAAAGACTACGACGCTCTACGCCTTCCTTCGACAGGTACATAGTCCGCAAATAAAGATTGTCACAATCGAAGATCCTATCGAATATCACCTGCCGGGTATAGTGCAAACACAAGTATCGAAAGAGTATACATTCGCCGAAGGGCTTCGCTCGACGCTGCGTCAAGACCCCGACGTGATCATGGTCGGAGAAATCCGCGATGGCGAAGTGGCGGCAACCGCCGTACATGCTTCGCTTACGGGCCACCTGGTATTCTCGACTCTGCACACCAACGATGCCGCCGGCACTTTTCCAAGACTCATCGACATGGGCGTGAATGCCGACATTTTGGGCGCCGCGATTACGACAGCCATGGCACAACGCTTGGTGCGTCGTCTATGTCCCAAGTGCCGTGAATCGCGAGTGATGACTCCCGAAGAAATAAAAACCATGGCGCCGCTCCTTAACAACATCCCACATCCGGAAGATTTGCCGGCGAATAAAGAGGTAATGTGGGTGGCAAAGGGATGCCCCGCATGCCGTGGCTCCGGGTACAAGGGCCGTATCGCCGTCGTTGAGGTGGTACTAATGGATAAAGAAATAGAAGAAACCATACGCAAGACATCCAGCGAGCGCGATCTTTGGCACGCCGCGCGCCACCAAAGGATCCGTCGCATGGCGCAAGACGGCGCGGTAAAAGTTTTGCAAGGAGTTACTTCGCTCGACGAACTCGGTCGCGTCGTTGACTTGCACGACGAAGTTATGTTGGAAACTATTTCGTGATTTGAACACACAATCCTGTTGCGCGGGCGCAATGGAATGTTATCGTCATAAAAGAATAGAGACACGCAAGTTCGGACGATGCATTCGGGTAGAATGTTGCGGCCGGGTTCTAAGGATAGGGGCCGTGAGACCGCACAAGGCAGTCTACCGCCATCGTCCTCGAAAAAGCCACCATCGTCCGAAGCTGTGTGCCTCTAAAACGGAGTATGTGAATTTATAAGTAATCTCGCAAGATTACTTCTGAACTGGGAGAGAGCATATCACGCAATATCCAATTGTCAACCCCTTGCATCGTAAGTATTCAACAATTCCCAGTATTCGTCTTTGCGAGCGGAGCGAAGCAATCTAGAGTTCTGTTACATGCTCATGGATCGCTTCGCAAAGCTCGCGAAGACGACACGCCGGAAACGGATGAAATATGAAAAATCAAATAGAAAAAAGTCCGCGTTCGCTCGACCAGGCGCTCCGTCCCGAGAA
>CAYHIZ010000064.1:0-5181 GCA_964356695.1 uncultured Candidatus Saccharibacteria bacterium
TCGACCATTCATCCCTGCCCAGAGGGCAGGGAGTTCTGGCCGGGTTGCTTAAATTAATGCCGAAAATGCCGGATGCCGGTGAATACCACCGCGATATCGGCGATATCGGCCTTATCGATTGATGCTTGATCGTTTTTCGAACCGCCGGGCTGTATGATCGCTGTCGCCCCCGCTTGTGCCGCCGCCTCCACACAATCGGGAAATGGCATGAACGCATCGGATGCCATTACCGAACCTTTTAGAGAAAGATTTAAATCATTTGCTTTGAGCGCGGCGAGTTTGGCGGAGTAAATGCGACTCATCTGACCCGCACCAATGCCGACCGTCGCGCCATTCTTGGCATACACAATTGCGTTGGATTTTACGTGTTTGCAAACTGTAAACGCGAAAATCATGTCTTCGAGCTCACCCTCGGTGGGAGCGCGTTTAGTAACCGTCTTCACTTCTCCATCAAATACTTTGTCATCCGAAGATTGCACGAGAAAGCCGCCTGCAATTGATTTTATTATTATTCGTTTCTCCATCTTGTCCGGCATAGTACCTGTGATTAAAACGCGCATATTTGATTTTGCTGCGAGGATTTTCAGTGCATCCTCATCCGCCGACGGAGCGATTACGACTTCGAGAAATATTTTGATCAATTCTTCCGCCGTTGCAGTGTCTAGAGAACGATTCAATGCAACGATACCGCCAAAGGCAGATATGGGATCGCATGAAAGTGCTAGCAAATATGCTGTGTGGACATCTGCGCCCACCGCCACACCGCACGGATTCATGTGCTTCACAATAACCGCCGCAGGTTCTTGGAACTCGCTAACGCATTCAAAGGCCGAATCAGCGTCTTGCAGGTTGTTGAAACTCAATTCTTTACCCTGTACCACGCGCGCAGAGGCGACACCGGGACCCTTGTGACTTTGATCAACGTAGAGAGCGGCGCTTTGGTGTGGATTTTCTCCGTAGCGAAGAGACTGCGCACGCCGTAGATTAAGTTGCAATTCCTCCGGAAGATCCGGACTTTCTCCGTTCATCGCCATAGCTTATCACAAACAACGCTAGTGCCATCGCGACAATCGAAATATCGCGGAATACGATGTCCATTGCGCCCCAGTTGAATACAACAATGCCCGAGAGCACGAAAGCCATGATGAGACTGGGAATGAAAACTTTGCGAGCAAAAAGTATCCACACGCCAAGCACGACCTCAACCACTCCAAAAGAATGCAAAAGTAGAGTGTCGTTTCCGACTGCGTCCCGCAGGAATTGCGGGAAGAATCCGATCCAAGAAAACGGATCGATGTACGCCGCAACCGGCGGATATAGAAAAGCAAAAGCTATTCCTAACCGCAAAAGAAGCAAAGCGGATCGCTTCATGCAATTATTCCGTTACCGTAACTGAGCCTGTCTTTCCTGCGTGCATGTGGTCGTGATATTTCCACGTACCGACTTGCGTGAAGGTAAAGTCCCACATTTCGCCCGGAATTAAACCGCGGCACGCATCGAAAATCACACCCCGATCTTCCCCTCCACACTTCTTTATGTCGGAACCTGGATAAGCACGGTGTCCGGGATGAATCGAAGAGGCCGGCCATGTTTTCTCATTGGAAGTATTTAGAAATCGAACAGTCTCTCCTTTCTTTATAGTGACAACGCTCGGAGAGAATCCCTCGCTTGAATACGCTACAGAAGCGGAAAAATTATCTTCCGCACCTGCGTTGTTTTCATCGTTGTCTACATCCGTGTTCGAGATGACAGTCTCCGAATTTACAGCAGATTCAACCGTCGGAGCTTTAGCGCTATCGGTCCAAAGTAGATACCCTCCCCCAAAAATAATCACCACAGCGAGAGCCCATAAGAAATTTTTCATAAATACTTAAATCTTTTACTTAATAAGTAGCCACAGTGTATCACGTCACTATCTAGAACTTTTGGTTCTTCAAGGAAGTCTGTGGATAGCAGGCGGGCATAATTATTACGGAAGCATGTTGAGTTTGCCGCAGCTGAAGAGTATGGCGACTCGGTAGTGCTGGAAGTTGCGGAAGCCACGCGCGTTGGCCTTGATGGTTTGAATCTTGCTGTTCAGCCCTTCAGTGACCGCGTTGGATATTTTGTGGAAACAATGCGAGAGCAGTCCATCAAGATGTCTCTTCAGCATCTTTGCGACGTCAATCATCGCCTTGAGTCGAGAATGAGTGGCTCTGAAGTACCAACAGTTGAAAAACTTCCGCGCAACACCCACATAGTCATACTCAAAGAAGTGCCGGAACGTTTCCTTGAGCGTCCATGCTCGCCCCACTTTGAGTTCGCCCTGCATGAGCACGCGGAATCGGGCGCGTTCATCCTTGGTGTGCTGTTCTGTGTTTTTGAGAAAGAGGTACTTCGCGCCCACGAGCAATTCATTGCCGTCTTTCATGAACGCACGATGCTCCTTTCTGCGCACCATATCGACCGCTTTTCCAAGATACGACGAGATATGATACCGGTCGTGCACGATGGTGGCGTCTGGAAAGACGGTGCCGAAGCTTTTCATGAACGACTCCCACATGTCCATTGCTCCGGCCAACACGTGCTTTCTCTGTGCCTCTGGAATGGCTTTCTTGAGCAATTCTGCGGCTGCCTCGATAGTGCGGTGTTCCACCACTTCAAGTACGCGGCCTCGATCGAGATCGGTGGCGAGAGAGACGTAGCGGTGCCCTTTGAGGAAACTTTTCTCATCGATACCGACATGCACGATGTTCTCTGTGGTGCGCCTTGTGAGACCTCGTTCAACTGCACGCTCTTTGATGTGCTGTATCGCATCCCACGCAAGATGCAAGAGCGATTGCGCTTGCGAGATACTTACCGTTGCTTGTATGACTTCAATGGCAAAGTGTTCAAACAGCAGGGTGAAGCGGGAGTGCGCGTCGGCCCACGGTACGTCTATGGTCTTTGTGCCATGTGTTGGACAGGTTGTGCGTGGTGTCTGTGCATGGATGATCGTTGTGAACTGCATCATGTCGAGGTGTCTCCAGCTTCTACGCTCGCGCAGATCGTATAGAGGGCAGGCGAGAGAGCAGTCGGGACATGCCGCTCTCCTGTCGTCGAACAGTACCTCGATGTCGAGAGTTTTTGCTTGTATATCGAGCGTGATGCCCGAGACTTTCCACGGCTCGGTGAGTCCGAGTGCAAGCGAATAATGGGCGGCCAGAGCCGCCGACGATGGTGGTGTATTCATATCCCGAGAGGATACCAGTGAAATGGCTTAACTGCGTAGGGTGTTCACAAACTTCCTTGGATACCCGAACTTTTTTCGCGCCACATACTCGCGACCGTGACCGATATCGATATTGACGGGAATATTCTTCTCGCAAAGTTCGCAATCCGCTTCGTCCCAAGATTCCATATGAAGCTCGACGAGTGAGAAAAAAACCGGCGGATTTCCTACAAGCTCTTTTGTAACACCGCCACGATTTACTATTGCAATAGCACCGACAATATCCGCACCAAGAGCACGCGCCGTTTCCACGACTTTTTTTATTGAGCCTCCTGTCGTCGTCAGATCCTCCACAATCAGTACGCGCTTGCCATTGACGAGCTTGTCATACCCTCGTTTCAAAATAAAGCCCCCCTGCCCCGAGCCCATCGAAGGATCTTTATCGGCATATGTTCCATACACTTCGCGTCCGTTCATTTCCGTAAGATGATACGCAACCCATTGCGAAAGTATGGCGGCCCCGACAGCAGGACCGACAACCACATCTACATTTTTATCACGAAACCGCTCCGCCATAGTGCGGCATAATTTAGATGTATCGCGCGTATATGGATAAAGAGCATCCTTGTTCACATAAGAATCACCGTGTCTCCCGTGTGTGAATACAAAATGCCCGGTGCGGAATGCACCAACTTTTTGCAATAAATCCAATACCTCTGATTCGGTCATAAATGTATATTCTACTGGCGACGTAGGGCGAGCGCAATGCGAAAGTACCCTTTTGCATTGCCGAGCCGAGGAGCCAGAAATCTCGCGGGATTTACAACACCTCGGTTATGGCGTCGTGAAGTTTCTGCGTTTTTTCGCGTGCAACTTCGGCAAAATCAGCATCACGAGACGCAAAAATGATCGAGCGGGCGGAATTGACAATGAGACCTTGTTTTCTGCTATCTAAACCATTTTCTATTGTTTTCTTGAGACTGCCCTTTTGCGTGCCAATCCCCGCTATCAGAATTGGCATGTCGCCGACGATTGCACGCACTTCTCCAAGCTCTTTTGGATATGTCGCCCCCACCATAACGCACGAATTTCCGTTCCCGTTCCATGTTGTAGATGCGAGTCGCGCTACCACCTTGTACAAAGGTTCGCCGTCTGTATCCAAACCCTGTATTTCATTTGCCCCCGGATTGGAAGTGTGACAGAGAACGATCACGCCCTTCTCCTTTAGGGAATAAAACGGCTCGAGCGATTCGCGTCCAAGATATGGTTGAACTGTTATTGCGTCGGCCTGCAGGTACTGAAATGCCGCTTTCGCATATTGTTCGTTCGTATTTGCAATATCTCCGCGCTTCGCGTCTAAGATTAACGCAACATCGGGCGCGGCTTCGCGTATATACATAATTGTTTCGCGCAAAGCCGAGAGCCCCTGATCTCCATGCGCCTCATAAAAAGCCACGTTGGGCTTGTACGCGCATACAATATCTTTCGTAGCATCCACTATGGCGCGATTGAACGATACGATGGTCGTCCGCGTGTCTTCGCGCTCCGCTGATCTTGGGATCTTTGTAATATCGGAATCGAGACCGACACATACAAACTTTTTCTCACCCCACTTCCCTTCCAGAAGCTCTCGAAAATTGCGACCGTTCATTCCGCGCATTGTAGCCTCTAAACTCGATAGGGACAATCGCGCTCCCGTAACTATTCAGCCGTTCCCGACCCGCTGTCCTTGCACCACAAGGGCATTTCCATTTTTCTAACATGGACTACCATGTTGAAAAATTGGTCACGTTCGGAGCGAAGCAATCCAGAATCCTACCACATACCTCTGGATCGCTTCGCAAAGCTCGACTATAGAACCCTCATGAGCTGTGGATAACTCTATATTGCGGCTCAAAATGGTGTTGCATTATTTTGATGTACCGCCTACTCTCGTCTCCTGACTTCGGACTCTCCCCAAATCTGAGCTAAAAGATCGCATAAAACCCTTT
>CAYHIZ010000065.1:0-5074 GCA_964356695.1 uncultured Candidatus Saccharibacteria bacterium
TATGGATGAAATCGCCGTCCGCCACTATCTACCACCGATATTGCGTATGATCCCACTTCATGTCCCACGCTATATACGGCGGAATGAATGATTTCTGCATCCATAATGTGCTCGGCAAGAGCCCGCGTCAGTACCAGTGTCTAAGGCAATGGGCAGAGAGGTTTCATGCAATGGTCGCGGGCAGCTTCACAGCAGTCCCCGGTCGCATCGTGCATCTCTGGCATGGAGAACTCGGGAATCGTCGATACTTTCAGCGCATGCTCGAAGTAATCGCCCTTGGGTTCGATCCGTATCGTGATGTGGTAGCCCTGCATGGTCGTCCGCTGGAGTGGCATCCAGACATGGACAACCAACAGTTGAAGGACTACTTCGTCGCATACTTCCAGCAACGGCGGGAAGACGGCTGACGTCTTCTTGCACAACCCCAATACTAACATCAACGGAGAACATCATGACTACGTCTAAAAAAGACCATGATCGGCAATTTTTTGCAGACGCCGATTGCATGTTGGCTCAGCTTAACTTGGAGCTGAACCAGTTGCGCGACGCCCTGCACAAGACGACTGATGTCAATCGTCGCAAGACGAGCATGGTCGTCGCGCACAAGCAAGAGCTTGCACGCATGACAATCCCGAATCTTGAGCCGAAGACGATCGCCGTACTGAAGCGCGACTACCCGATCTTCATGACACGAACGGTCATGGATTTTATCGAGAGTGCTTTCAGTGCTTCTGTGCCGTTCTGGACATGGCTCACTGGAGGCGCAAAGAAATTCCGTCAGTCTGAAGAAGTTCATAGATTGACACTGATGCGGACTCACTTCAATAGTTGGCTCGGCATCGCACCTGAACTGCCGGCTTCGTTGTCCGGTCTCGCGGACGAACATCGTGAGCTGGCTCAACTGCAGGAGAAGGAACGCTCGCTGTCGATGCAAGAAAATACGCTCGTGCAGCAGATCGCAGGGATTCAGCGTTCGCAGGCGCGGTATCGGTCAAAAAACAAGCCCGTTCCTCAAGAACTGCGTGATGCGATGAATAGATCGTCGAACGCAGTTCGGTCCACGGTCCCGAGCCATGGCGGGGAGCACCGCACAGACAGCGGGGGCTTCAATGTTTTTGACTACTTGATTCTCGACAGTCTACTCAACCCTGATCGCGGCGAACGCCATGATCGTCGGAACGAGGATGACTCGTTCTCGCACATGGGCCATCGCCACGAAGAGCCGCTTTCTGGCGGGTCGTTCGGGGTCAATACGAACCGCGACGATCGCGATGGCGGCGGAGGATCCTTCCGCATCGACACGAGCAATGACGATCACGATGGCGGTGGGGGTTCTTTCAGGACCACCACTCAGCCTGATCTCGGCAACTACTCATAAGTTAGTTGCTCGGCCACCAGACCCTCTCGGGCCTGGTGGTTTTTATTTTACGGGAACTTGTATGTGCCACATATTCGTGGCATTATCGTCGCTGGTGCCGAGTTCTTTGACTCTTAGCACCAGGAACGAAAAGGAATCCGAAATGCTCAAGAAGCTTCTTAGATGGTTGATCATCGCTACTACTGTCATGACGGCTTCGGCCGTCAGTGCGGCTAGTTGCGATGATCGCTTCGTCGACAGCGCGAACATCGTAAGCGATGACATGGCGGTTGCGAAAGAGGCTCGCGCGCTCGGGAATGCCGGCGCGGACGTCGTTGTCCGCACGACAAACTCATACATGGGCGCCGCGAACCTCGACGAATACGTCCTTGCGATGCAGCAGCAATGCCCCTCGTGGCAGAGCGGTGGTCATCGCAAGAGCACAATGCTCATCGTCGCCTACAACGCGAAGGCACACGACATCGGCGTCTACTACGGTGTCCAGCTCAAGGCGCAGCTTGATCCAATCTGGCGCACTATCGCCGGCAACGCGATCAGGCCCGCGATCATCGCCTACGCCAACGGGGAGCAAGATGCCTACACGAGGGCGTTCCTGCGAATCCTTAGCGACTTCGGCGACGTGCTGAAGGCGCCTGTCGCGACTGTGCAGACGAGGACGGCCCCGACGACTATCGTCCATCAGGACGCATCCGACACGTCGTGGTTTGGGCGCATGGTCGTCATCGTTGTCGGCATCGGCGCAGTCAGCATCTTTGTTCTTTACTTTCTCCGCATTCGCGAAGACAAGATGGAGAGCAAGGGCGTTCAGTCGGTCACTCGGCGTGTGCGGTCGGCCTGCTTGAGCAGACTACTCGATCTTACTGATAAGGAAAAGATCGAGGAGCTGTCGGCGCTCGCGGATGCGGTGAGGCCACGGCTTTCAGCCGAGGACGCCGCTACGCTTATCGCCAACATCGAGTCGCTGAAAGATATGGTCGAACGGGCGCTGAAGGCGTTCAATCGATTCGACAATATCGACAAGAACGATCCGAACGTCGATGGATTGCCGGCTGCGGCCTATTGGCACAACCAGCAAGCATACGAGGACATCAACGTGCAGTGGATACAGCCCGCGGAAGCGAGGCTCACCGCCATCACGCAGTTGATCGACTCGGCGACCAAGACTCGCGTCGCCTGACGCGGACATCACCTCGGATCCCGACATCGTTGCTGCACTTGCGCGCGCCGGTGGCGTGAATACGGAGTCGAAGTCTGCGGCCGACCGGATCGCTGTCCTCAAGCAGTATGTCGCGTGATTCGATCCTGATTAATGAGAGCCAATTCATCGGCGGGGGCACACCTCCCGCCGATTTTTCTTTAACCCGGCGATATCGTATCTTTAATTACTAGCTACCCGAAGGATTTCAATAATGTTTATTATTGGCTACAAGGGAAAATTTGATTTTTCTGATTGTTTTGATACAGTTGCGCGGATATGTTAAAAATACGAATGCAGCGGACGGGGCGGACGAATATGCCCGCTTTTCGCATTATAGTGACCGAGCACGCGAGAGCCGCTAAGACGGGAAAGTTTGTCGAGAAAGTCGGTACGTACAATCCAAAGACCAAAGAGCGCAATCTGAACGCCGAGCGGGTCAAGTATTGGCTTTCCGTAGGCGCCAAAGCATCTCCCACTATGCATAACATGCTAATTTCGCTCGGCGTTATCGATGGAAAAAAAGTAAACGTTCTTCCCAAAAAAAGTCCTCCGAAGAAAGAGACGGCAGAAACAGTGCCTGTAGCCGAAATCGCAAAAGTAGTAGAAGAGATTCCTGCTCCCGAATTAAACGATGACGTTAAACCCGCGATAGTCTGATATACTGAAATTTCATTAACACGATAGATATATCAATCACATGGAACAAGATCATCAGTTTTTGGAATATGTTGTTAAGGCATTGGTTGATAATCCCGATGCTGTAAAAATTAATCGCACTGTAGACGAGATGGGGGTGCTTCTTACTCTTAACGTACACAAGGACGACATGGGCAAGGTCATCGGCCGTTCGGGGCAGACAGCAAAGGCCATTCGCACTGTTCTTCGTGTCGTTGGAATGAAGAACAATGCGCGAGTGAATTTGAAGATTGAGGAGCCAGAGGGAAGCGATCGAGCGGTTACGTCGGATGGATTCGACACCCTCGATAAACTCAGTGCAAGCAAGCTAACCACAAGTCGATCGGTAGATGACTTCATCAACGAACTAAAGAACGAGGGATGATTCATTTTCACATTATCACGCTGTTTCCAGATTCTATTGAGCCGTATCTGGCGAGTTCGATCATTGGTCGCGCTCAGAAAGAAAAGAAAATCAAAGTATCTTTTTACAACCCCAAAGATTTCACGACAGATGCATACGGCAGGGTAGATAGACGGCCCTATGGCGGAGGGCCGGGAATGGTCTTGGAGCCGGACGCGATCTTGCGTGCGGCGCAAAAAGCGGTTGGAAAAAAGAGGGGAATCGATACGATTTTCTTCTCGACCGACGGCGAGCAATTCAACCAAGTTATGGCTCAAAATCTTTCAAAGAAGAAAGATGTCGCGTTTATTTGCGGACACTATGAAGGAGTGGACGAGAGGGTGCGGAAGATTCTCAAGGCCAAGAAAGTCTCTGTCGGTCCATATATCTTAACCGGCGGAGAACTTCCGGCGGCTACAATGATCGACGCTATTTCACGATTCATACCTGGCGTTTTGGGGAAATCAGAATCGTTGGAAATAAGTCGCGTTGCATCACCGGAGGTCTACACGCGACCGGAGATATTGGCTTGGAAGGGGAAAAAGTACAGGGTTCCAAAAGTCCTTCTTACAGGCCATCATGAGAAGATTGAGGAATGGAAGAAGAGTCGGTTGGGGAAGACATAAGAAAAGCAAGGAGGGCTTGACAGCGTATATCATATAGATACAATTTTGATATATGGCAGACACGACGATGGTGCATGTGCGAGTGAGCAAGAAGCTCAAGGATGAGGCGATGAAAGTGTCGCGCGATCTCGGGCTCTCGCTCTCGCTCGTGACGGAACAGGCATTCCGTGATCTCGTCGCATCCAAGCGCTTGATCGTCGAGAAACCGCTGGTACCGACGCCGTATCTAGAGAAGATATTGGAAGAGGTAGATCGCGATGTGCGTGAGAACAACAAAAAGAAATTCAGCGGACCGTTTACTACTGCGACAGAAGTGGAACGACACCTGCGCAGTCTCATGGGCGCGAGAAAATAGGGTGTCAATATGCAAGTATTTCACAGCAAGAGCTTCGACAAACAGTTTGCAAAACTACCCGTCAAGCTTCAAGAAGCATACATAGCACGTAATAGGTTGTTCATGGAAAATCGCCGGCATGTATTGTTGCACGATCATGCGTTGACGGACAGGTGGTCAGGACATCGCAGTATCAATATCACCGGCGACTATCGCGCGACATATCGGGAAATCAGCCCCGACACATTCCTCTTCGTCGCCATCGGCACGCATCACGATCTGTACGGCACGTAGCAGGTAGGAAAATGATCTCAGCATCCACCGCCGATGGTCTATTGCATAGAGTTGGGGCATGTCGCCGTTCTTCCATTTACCTACGACACAAGTTAATGGGCGAAGGTAAAAAGCTACATTCAAGAAAATAACGCAACACCCGTCTTTTGATAAAACACCTCGGCTG
>CAYHIZ010000066.1:0-4978 GCA_964356695.1 uncultured Candidatus Saccharibacteria bacterium
GTGTTAGAAAACCTCGTTATTTTAGGTGGTCAATTGCGGTGTTCCGAAGTCAGGAGTCCCGTCTTGAATCCTTCTTTCGGTGATACAGGAATGCTGGATGTTTCAGCACCTGAGTCGGTTATCCCATTACTTGTTTTTAATCCTGACAAAGGATCAAAATATACAAATGTAATTAGAGTAATGGCAAATGCTCCGGTTGTCAGGATTCTTTTTTGCAATTCGTTGAACATAGACTTATTCTACTCTACCGTGCTTGGATCGATTAGCTCGGCGTTTAGCTTTATTTTATAGGGATCACAAATTGTGGATCGCCCCTTGAAGCATGAGGGGGAATGGCACTGCTCGGCCGTAGTCGAGCTCGTAGTAATTTACGCCAAGATTAATCTCGGCGTAATGTTCAGAGCAATGTTCCCAATAGTATTTCTCCGATTCGACGAGCTGTGTGGCGACTTTTTCATTCTTGGAAAGAAATTCATTTCAGGATTTCAGTCAATTTAGAGATCGCCACGCGCTCCTGCTTCCCTGTATCGCGATCGCGCACCGTTACGGTATCGTCTTCGAGAGTTTGAAAGTCGATGGTGATGCAGGCGGGCGTGCCGATCTCATCTTGACGGCGATAGCGTTTGCCGATATTTCCGTTGTCATCCCACATTATCCGCCAGCCGGCGGAGCGGGATCCTTCTTTTTTAAGAATTGCATATACTTCGCGTGCTTTGGCGACTAATTCTGGCTTATTTTTGAGAAGCGGAAAAACAGCGGCCTTAATAGGCGCTATTGCTTTGTTGAATTTTAAGTAGGTGCGCGGCTCGCCACCGAGTTCATCTTCCGTATATGCGCTAGTAAGGACGGCAAGAACCATGCGTTCAACGCCAAACGATGGCTCTATGACGTGTGGAACGAAGCGCTCGCCCGTGGCCACATCAAGATACGAGAGATCTTGCCCGGAGGCTTTGGCATGCGCCGATAAGTCAAAATCAGTCCGGTACGCCAGTCCGGAGAGTTCTTTTCTTCCAAAAGGAAAATCGAATTCAAAATCAATAGTGCGTTTTGAGTAGTGAGCGCGATCGCCGTCCGGTACTTCGAGTTCGTGAACCATGTTGCGCGGCACTCCAACCGTTTCCATGTACGCAAGCGCGCGTTCTCGCCATTCCTCAAACGCGCTCTCCCACTCCCGCGGTCTGACGAAATATTCGATTTCCATCTGTTCGAGTTCTCGCACGCGGAAGATGAAATCGCGCGGAGCGATCTCGTTCCTGAAAGCTTTACCGATCTGCGCGATGCCGAAGGGAAGCTTGGGATGATATGCATCGACAGTGTTTTTGAAGTTCACGAATATCCCTCCGGCAGTCTCCGGACGCAGATAACTCGTCGCGGCCTCTTCACCGGCGCCGATCTTTGTTTCAAACATCATGTTGAAACGCGTCGCGCCGAGCGGATCGGAAAATCCGCTCACATGCCCACTTGCTTCCCAAACAGCTTTATTCATTAGAATTGCGGCATCGACACCGTACATATCAGCACGGTCCTCGACGAACATTCTCCACCAAACATTCTCAATATTTTTCTTTAACATGAGACCGAGATGTCCCCAATCCCATGTACCTGAAAGCCCGCCGTAAATCTCGCTGCCTGGATAAATAAAACCGCGCCGCTTAGAAAGCGACACTATCTTTTCCATCGTCACTTCGGACATATTCACTACCGTACCACAGTCGCGTTCGTAGCGCTAAATCCCGGATCTCCTATAATGTTCGTCGTAACATTAGGCACGGTACGCGTGATGATCTGCCCAGTCGCAGAATCGACACCGGAGAATTTTATATTTTGGATTAATGGCGGTTCTTGCCCGATCTGCGAAGTAGATGGCGTAAGGCCGATTGCGATTGCAGATTGCCGAGGCGATGTGCCGTCCGTACCCACGCCGGGCTCAACATTTCCAATGTCCCACTCCACAGTGCTGCCATATTGATTGAAAGTAAGATTTTCCGAGGCTGGACTGAAAATTCCTATCCACCGAACATACGGCGGGAGCGTCGCGCTCAATTTCGCATTCTCAATTTTACTTGTCGTATTTGTTAAAGTAAATACGATTCCGTATGTCGTTTCTGTTCCTGCCTTAGGAGGCAAAGGACCTACGCTCGTGAATGGATTCGCATAATACAAACCCTGTGCCTTGATTTTGAAATCGCTTGAAACGGAGATGCGCTGTGTTGCGGTAGATTGCAAGTTCTCCGGCACGCTTTTCTCCGAAACACGTCTCCCCGCGGCATTGACTGTAAACGTAAGCGTCGGATTGACGATATTTTTAAGTTCATCGCTCGTTGGCATACGAAAAGTAAACGACACCGATCCTTTTGCTCCGGAAGCAAGATTGGATAGAACGCCTTTTGTGGTGGTCTTGTCCCAAATTACAACGCTGTCGGAGGAGCGGTAAAATCCGTCGGGAGATACGACGGTGGAGCCGTCGATTGCTATCCCAGACAAGCGAGCGACAATTACCGCATCTTGTATCGGCGCCGAGAGATTGTTCTGCCAACTCACCGCCACATTCACGTTTGTCGCAGGCGCAACAACGACACTGGGACCGGTCGATTTGTTGGCGGATACCGAAAGACTTAAGAATGGTTCCGACACTGTTACTTTAAAGGGGCTTTCTACGAGTTTCGTAGTAATGTCTTTATCGTCGGATGCCTTGCGCGTTCCTATTTCGAAACGAAACACGCGTTCATCGGAAGCCTCGCCCACCAGTGAGCCGCGTAAAACAACCTCACGCTGTCGTCCGGGTTGGATATCACCAATTTCCCATATGTGTCCTGCTCCTTCGACGGCGGGACGTGTTGGTTTCGGATTGCTGGCTGCCGGTGTAAAACCAAATGGATAGCTAATCGAGAAAAGTACATCTTTTACGGTAGTATTTGCATTACTTGAGAGAGTGGCGAGAAATTCTATCGGCTGACCGGAAACCGTTTCTGTATTCCCCTTGATCGAAAGCGCGATCGGTGAAGAGCTTAAAGTTGCGGTATATTCCGAAGAAGCGAAAAAGATCGCACTTGAGCCACCGATACGGTATTCGAGATCTACGTTTATGGTAACGTCTGCGCCGTTTCCGGCAAATACTGCGGAAACAGTTCCTTGCCGTCGGCCACCCGATTCTATTGTTCCAAGAGAAATACGCTGACTGGAAAGATCGGTCGATAAATCAGTCGGAGATCGTGTCCCGGAAGGGTAGGTGATTATCAAATCCGCAAGCTGTAAAGGGATTTGATTGCGATTCGTAACGGCGATTTGTATCTGCGCGGGTTCTCCGCCGGGGATCTGCGGAGGACCGGATATTGAAATGTCTATGTTTGCGGCCGAAACGGGGGCGGCGCCCGCTCCAAACGTAAAATAGTATGCAAAAAATACAATCGCAGAGACAAAAAATACAATCGCTAGTCCGAGTACCCACCAAAGGACTGTGCGAACAAAAGTTATAACACTACGCGGTGCGATAACGGAGGAGGGTGTCGCCACACCTGTATCTTTCCAATCTTCGCCCACTATTGAACGAATCTCGTCCAACTTGCGGCGTGGCCGTTCTTTTAAATTTTTACTAAGCTCGCGCGAGTACATCGCACGGCGCAATCGTTCTATTTTTTCATCCTCATGTTCAGATTCAGAAGAATTCATCGACCAATGATAGCACTCTAAAGATGAGTACCCTCGATTGCGCGGTTGATAGATGCAACCAATTTGTCCCGCATAGTCTCCGCTTCCAGAATATCCCTATCCTCATAAGCTGTGTGTGTAAATAGTGTCGTACCTGCCTCACCGGTAGACAAATCGAGTGCCTCAACAGACAGATAGCCGAGCGCGTGAAGAGAGCGTGCAACGCAAACAACCTCGATAATAGACCACTCATCGCACGAATCACGCATCAGAACATCATGTGCTCCCGTAAGGACGGAAAAAAGATACGGATCACGCTCTTCGCCTACGGTAAATCGCATAATAAAACGGGTGATGCGTGCGAATGCGAAAGTTCCGCGTCCTATTCCCGCGCCTTGTATTGAAATCGCGCCACCAATGCGCCAACCGCGCTTTCCGCGCACAAGTCCGACATGCGAGCGCGAATAATTTTGAAGTGCATAACGCATGCGTGATTTTTCTGAGCGCACCGCCGAGCACCTGGCTCGCACCAATCCGAACCCCTCCGTATAAAGAGTAAAAACGCGATCACTTTCTCCATACTCACTATTCCCAAGCACCAAACACTCGGTATGATACTTTTGATACATAAGTTACTGTAACGAAATCTCTGTGTTTGTGTCCTTCTCAATTTGACCGAGACATTTCTCTACGACGCTTCTGTTTTCTGCCGTCACGCTTACTGAAATCTCCCCATGTTCACCGCGATGCAACAATGCTGATTTTCGCGCGTCCTGCACCAGGCGGATCGTGTCGCGCACGATGCCTTCTTCGCGCAACTCATCGGTAATGTTTATATTCAGTACGACCTCATTTCCTTTTTTCTCAATCTTTTTTACATTCACTTCATCCGCAATTATTTGCAAATACTCATCTGCAAGTCCGACATTCGCCGGAATAGTAAGGAGGGCAAGTGGCTGGCGTACCTTAATGTTTAATTTGGCACGTTGCATCAATGCCACTGTAACGAAGTTCCTCGCCGCAGACATGGCCGCGAGCATTTGCTCATCCTTATTCTTAATTCGAAACATTCGCTGAAGAAAATTCGCTGTCGCACGACCCTCGGGCCATGCGCCCAGATGCACGCTCTCCTCATCCTCCTCTTCGCGTACCGCCTGAAAGATATGCTCTGCAAGAAAGGGCATCGAGGGTGCAATTATAAGAGAGAGCGCATGTAAAACATAACGAGTAGTTGCAAGAGCGGTCTGCTTATCTAGAGACGCTTCCTTAAATCGCTCTCGACTTCTCCGCAAATACCAAACCGAAAGGTCGTCGATAAATTCCGTAATCG
>CAYHIZ010000067.1:0-4950 GCA_964356695.1 uncultured Candidatus Saccharibacteria bacterium
GCGGAATTTCCCGCACCGGAAGGCGTGTAGTACACATTTACTTGTACGTGGTCAATGCTGATATTCCTGTTCGTTGATGTCGTGTTTTTGGCATACAAACGGAAGTTGGTATTGCCGAACTCGGTATCCGTCCATGAGCGACCCCACGTATCTGTCGAACCGCCATAGGTATATGTCGCATCAGAGGCACTGGTGATGGCATTGATCTTGGAAGACGTGAATGAGGAGCCGTTATTCCACGACAGTTGTAGAGTCAGATCTTGATTTATCTGTGTCCGCTGTGCTTTCACTTTAACTTCGATTCCATTTATCGTGGCACCGCTCGGTACGTTGAATGAGAACGAAGAATAATCTTGCTCATTCATCGATGCAAGGCCAGTTGCAACGGCATAGGTGTCGTTCGAAGAATATGCATCACTCGGCGTAGTCCATTCGTTGAAGGTAGATCCTGTGGCAGAAGGAGCCTTAAGATTCGTGCTCGTTGCTGATCCGCCTCCCGAAGTTGTCACATTCTCCACCGTCGCGATTAGGGAACCGTCGGGGAGGAAGAGATGGACGGTGGTGGTGGCACCTGCGATGTTGTAGAACTTATTTGCGAATGTCGTCGTTGCATTACTGCCCACCTTTTTCCATACACGCTGATTCTCATGGTCATATCCGAACGTTGTAGTGGCACTTCCGCTACCTGCCGTTAGGCGATTGCGCCAGTCCCACAGGTACGCGCTAGTGCCTGCATTCGCGAGATTGCCGTTATTATCGTATGTTTGTGTAACTCCATTGATGGTCGTGGCGGCGTGCGGATTTGCGTAATTTGTACCGGCATACGAATAGGAGACGCCATCGAAATCGATGATGTTGCCTAGGGCATTGTATCCGTAGGCGTGATCGAACGCCGTCGAACTCGCAACACCTGTCACGGCAGAAGTGAGGCGATGTAAGTCGTCATAGCCGTAGGTCACGGTTTTACCTGCTCCTGTGTCCGAATAATCGTTGATGTTTGCAATGTTGCCGACGTTGTCGTACGTATAGAAGATATTCTGGAGGATCGTTGCGAATGGATTTCCACCGCCACCTCCAGATGGCGCAAGCGAGAACGTAGCTGTAGTTGTACTCCAGATGCCGTGAGCTCCATCGTCGTCTGTAAACGCAATTCGCCAGTAGTATGTTGTTGACGAGGCGAGCGCAGAACCGCCGTACGAGATGTCGGGGCTTCTGTTACCAGCCGTCGTCGTAGCCATGGTTGTCGTCGCGGAATCCCAGAAGATGTTTGCAAACGCGGAGGTGGTTGCAACTTGAATGCGATATTTATTTGCCTGATCTCCGGCATCGGGGTCGTTGTAGATCGCGGAGAATTCGGGAGTGGAGTCGCTTATGTCAGTAGGATTAGTCAAGCTTTCGGTAAGGATCGAAGTCGGAACAGTGGGTGCTTGATTAGTACTTGATGCGGTGTAAGTAGCGTAAAGGGAGTACCTTCTCGATCCCGAGGAATCAGTTTCAGTCCAAGGATTCTCTTTGGCACTCGCGTACGTGCCGTAAAATGATTCGCTATAATTATTCCTGGAACCAGTGGAGTCATAGAGTGCATAGGTAACACTACCCGACGGTGGATCTGTCCCGTCGCCAACGATATTGAGGATGTATTCATCCGTGCTCAAATACTTCGAGGCGGCATTGAATGCGTAGAAGGTTGCCGTCGTAGTTACTGAAATATCTGACTCAACACTCGCCACTTCTGCATGTGAATCCGTGGACGGATTTTCCCGGTTCACCATAACTTTCACGGTTTGCGTATAGTTCAAATAGTCTGATTTGATTCCGGCGTGTATCGAGCTTAAGGTACCTGCCTCGGTGGTAGTTTCAGCGTGCCCCACTCTGTAATTATCATCACTAAAGTAGTCAGCAATCCTTACCGAACTCGCGCCTAATGTAGCGTATCCGAATGTCGGGTCGACACGGACTGGGTAGGCCGCGTTGTCGAGGAATTCCTGCGGTATTTCAACAGTGAGTAGGCCGTTTGCGTATGACAACACTCCCCAGACTTCTTTTTCATTCGCGTCTATCGCCTTCGGGCGGTAAATGTGGAACGCCTTGCCTGTCGCATAATTGATGCCGCCAGTTGCATGATTTTTCTTCGTCTTGTGATAGACAGCGTACGAACCGACAATGTTTTCGGGGCGGCTGACGACAACATTCCCCCCAACATCAAGGCATTGCGTCTCTGTGCATGAAGCAATTTCTTCGCCATGTGTCTCCTCATTCAGAGGTGGCTGATAGAAGAAATCAAGATTTTCTGCACCAGTAACGGCAAATTCAAAGACGTTTGTTGCAAGCTTTTCTTTGAGGTACACTTCAAGCTCGAAATCACCGTCTCCAGATGCTTTCTTTGCTTTGAGAGGGTATGCGTGCACTTCCTCTTTATCGCCTTTCCATTCTATCTGGTCGGTCGAGGTGGCGTGTGACGCTGGCGCGTGGACATTAGCATACGCCACGCCTAGATCGACCTCGCCGTTCCATTTCTTGAGACGAATGCCGGGGCCTTCTTTCAAGACCTCGACACTTGCCTTGCCGCCATCGGGCTCCTGCTCTTCCAATACCAATTCATACCTATCAGCCTTTTCATTGTACGGACCTTTTTGTAGTACTTCAGGTTTTTGTTCAGGCGCGACTGAAATCTGCAAGATGGATTCCTCTGTCGGAGTTACCGGCGCTGACGCCGTTGGCGTGGTCGTAGTGCTAGAGTCAGTATTATTTGTTGTTGAAGTGGCCACCGAAGTTTCTGGCAGAAGCACATCTGGCGAAGAAGTCCCATCAGTACCGAAGATTGCAACTGCAAGACGCTGAGGAAACGCCTGAGCCAGCATTGTCCGCCACGGCAGATTGCCGTAGTCCAGGAGCCCGAGAGGGCCGCCGCCTGACCATGTGCTGGAAGCTACGGTGAGAATCCTAGTGAGGCGATAGAGGGCGTTGGCATCGTATGTATAATCACTAATCACTCCATTGCCAAATTCCTTGTGCGTGATCGCGCCCGTCGGGGCATAGTCGATGTCGCTGATCGCCGTGAGATAAGTGCCGGAGGCAGCTGGTTTTCGCGTGACTGTTTCAACCTGACCCGCGCCATTGTACGCGTATTTCACTATGGAGCTGTCGGGATATGTAATATCGGTGATGTTGCCAAGCCGATCATACGCGTAGGATGTCGCGTAATTTGTACCGCCGACTTTCTTTGTTTCCATATTCGGAAGTCCAAGCGCATTGTATGCAAAAGTTGTTACCGCGTCCGTCGTAGTGGCGTGGCAAAGACGTTCTTTCCCTTCAGCACAAGTGTCGTATCCATAGGCAATCTCTGTGCTGCCGACGCCATACAAGTCTTCAGTGAGTACACGGTTTATGTTGTCGTATGTGTAGCGGACATTCTGGCTCTTAGAATCTGTCGTCGATGCTAGGTTGTCCGCATTATCGTACTCGTAGAACCACTTGCCAAACGTTCCATCCCCGATGGCATGCAAATCTTCGGCACTCGTGCGGCGGCCGAGCCCGTCGTATCCAAAGTTGCGAACATTGCCGAGCGCGTCAGTGATTTTAGTGAGTTTGTTGAGGCCGTTGTAGGCATAGGTCGTTGTCTGCGTGCTCGTCGCAATCTCATCGACACGCGCAAGATTGCCGAATGCGTCATCATACAAGTGCTTCACTTCTCCATTCGGATCGGTAACCGTTGTTTTCCAATCGTCGTAGACGGTAGTGGTTGTTCCGACTGCGTTAGCAACGGTAAGTACTCTTGCCATAGGATCATAGGTGTAGCGGGTGAATAGAGCTGTCGTACCACTCGGCGATGTGTACGATAAGCCACTCGAGAAGTACGGAAAGGATTTGGAGGCGAGAAGGCCGCGAGTGTTATATGTCTGGTCTTGTACTGCATAATCAGTCTCGGCCGTCTTTCTAGTCTGCTTAAGACGATTGAATCCATCAAAGTAGCTATATAAATCGGTGCTCGTCGCCGCATTGAGGTAATCGGTTTGTCGAATGGATATTGGTACGGTGTTGTCGGTATACGTGTAAGCGGTTTTTGTGACTAACGTGGATGGCGACGCGATGTCGGGTTGTTTGATAGTTACGGGGCGGCCAAGTCCATCGTAGACTGTCTGAAATACGCGACCGTTCGGGTCCGTCGTTTGTTTCACCTTTCCGCTCGCGTAATTGTATAGATATTCTGTGACTAGAGAATGCGGCCGTGTCGTCATTGCAGGATAGAGGTTGAGACCATCGACGGTGTATTGCGTTTGATTGCCGCGACCATCAGTCTCCGAAACAACGAGGCCGTAGGTTCCATCATATGATTTTGTTGTGCTGGCGTACTCGCTGCCAAATTTCCATTTTTCTGTTTTTGTTTCGTTGCCCTTGCCGATACTGCCGAGCGCGAGGTTGTCGAAGTAATGTTTCGTCTCTGCTACTTTATTATTACTCTGATCATTCAGCGTTTCCGTAGAAGTTCGAGCTGTTACATTTGAGGACACACTGGAAGCGTAGCTGAAATCGGTTGTTAACTTGTCTGTACCGGTGTCATTGAAATACCCGTCAGTGCTGGTTGCTGTAACTTCCCCCCATTCAACCTTTTGTGTGAGATTGCCCGTCGTAGTGCTGTATGAATACATTTCCGCTTTTGTCTTTTGATCTGCGTCGCCGTCATTGTCTATGACCGTTTTTCTCGTCTGGTTGACAAAATTGCGCTCATTTTGGAGGCCAGAATTCGCGAGGATGATATTCTCCCACTTGATGATTTGTGTCTTGTACACCGAACCACTTGAATTCTGATTTTCCATTCTGAACTCCTTGCCGATTTTAGATACGTGATCAGAATACTCGCCTAAAGTGGTCGTGCTCGTATTTCCTTGATGGAAATAACTCTTCGTTAGATTACCCTCCGGATCTGTCTTCGTTATCATCTCAAACCCC
>CAYHIZ010000068.1:0-4890 GCA_964356695.1 uncultured Candidatus Saccharibacteria bacterium
GGCACAGTTTGAAGTTCTTTTGCGGCATACTCAACCAATTCTTTCTCGTGTTTGAGAATTTTGTTCCAGCCGGTATCCATAATCTCTTTACAACTTGCGGCCGCGGCGATGATTCCGGTTACATTCCATGTTCCTGTTTGGTGGCGAGCAATCGGCGGAGCCCAGACAATATCGGTTTCGCTAATCATATCAATCGAGCCACCGCCTGGATCAACCGGGCTAGTTTCCAAAATATTTTTTGGAAGTGCGAGAACACCTAAACCGAAAGGTGCATAAACTTTATGAGCGGAAAACGCCAAAGCATCAATGCCTTGTTTGCCCATATTTATCGGGCGATGTGGTGCAAGTTGGGCCGCATCAATAAAAAATAATGCGCCATGTTTTCGCGCGAGTTTTGAAATTCGCTCAATATCGGGAATATATCCAGTAAGGTTTGATGCACCAGTTATCGCGATAAGTTTTAGATTTTTGGCGTTTTCCGCAATCTTCTTTTCCAAGTCGTCATAATCAAGCGAGCTATCATCAAACGCGTTCACATAGACAGTTGTTGCGTCTGTGTTGTATTTCCACGGCAAATTATTTGAAGTGTGCTCAATAATTGAAGTGATAATCACGTCATCTTTTTTGAAACGCAACAACCGAACAAAAAGGTTGATGGCCGCGCTCGTGTTTGAAGTGAAAAGTAAAGCGTGATCATCAGTAACACCGAGAAATTCGCGCAAGACTTTTAGTGCCTCCTCCACCTTTTGAAAAGTAATGTTCGCGTGCGGTCCCCCTCCGCGGTGAAATGCGCCGTAAGTTTGCAAGAAATCATTTACCGTTTTGAGTGTAGCCTCAAAAGGCGGAGTCGTAGCCGCGTTGTTGAGCAAGACAACTCTCGCGTTTTTACCATTTTTTAACTTGATGTAGTCGTCAGTGCCGACGACTTTCGGTAGGTTACCCATATTTATAGCTATTGTGGCACTTTTCTCGTGATTTTGAAAGCGTTAAAGAAACTTTCAGGCTGTTTTTTGATATTGCGGCTACTACAGTGTACGTTCGGATTTTGACGTTGTTTAGCATACAATAACGGAGTGATACCGACTCTCGAAATTACATCTAAAAAATTTTGGAGCATGCCTGTGCCGGATGTTGCCAGCACTCTTCAAACCGACGTTCATCAAGGCATCGACGAATACGAAGCACAAAGACGATATGCGCTTGCCGGGGGAAACACGATTGAACGCAAAGATAGAGCGTCCGGAATCGCTATCTTTTTTAGACAATTCAACAGTCCGCTTATTCTGATTCTTCTAGCCGCCACCATCGTAACACTCGTTATTTCCCACTACCGCGATGCCCTTTTCATACTCATCGCGGTATTTGCCAACACGAGTCTTGGATTCTATCAAGAATACAAGGCGGAACGCGTGCTCTCCGAGCTTAAAACATATCTCAAACAGCGTACCCGCGTAATTCGCGGAGACATCGAAAAGGAAATCGATGCGGAGCAAATAGTTCCGGGCGATATAATACGCCTATCCCAAGGAGATCGCGTCCCGGCAGACGTGCGAATTGTTTTCGCCAACGATTTGCATGTCGACGAAGCGATCCTAACAGGCGAATCTATGCCTGTTCTAAAGTCGGCGGAGTCCGTGCCAGATGTTGCGGAACTTGCCGATCGAAAGTGCATGCTGTTTGCCGGTACACTCGTCGCTCAAGGGGTAGGAACGATGATCGTATGCCAAACCGGTCGCGCGACAGAGTTTGGAAAGATCGCTTCGCTTGTCGCAAAATCCGAACATGAAACTACGCCACTTCAAATTGCAATCCGCAGATTTAGTATTCACGCGAGCCTTGTATTGGGCGCGTTCACAACAATAGTATTTTTTATAGGAATAAGCACTGGACATTCATACCTCGAAATGTTTCTTACGTCTGTTGCGATTGCAGTCGCCGCCATTCCCGAAGGTTTGCCCGTGGCGCTCACCGTCATTCTTGCAGTCGGGGTCGAAAGAATGGCAAAAAGGAAAGGCGTGGTGAGAAAATTGGTTGCGGCCGAAACGCTCGGCGACGTTACCGTAATCCTAACCGACAAAACCGGAACCTTGACCATGGCGAAAATGGAACTCTCGGATGTCGTGCCTTTGCGCGATATGGATGAAAATGCCCTCATTAGCCGGGCACTTCTCAATACCAACACGCTTGTCGAAAATAGAGACGATCCGCCCGGCGCATGGCGCATGAGCGGTCCTATTATGGAAGTATCACTCGTACGCTCCGCAGCACTGCGTGGAATAGATGTTGAAACTGTAAAGAAAAAGACACCTATAGAACAACTTCTTCCCTTTAACTCAATCGACAAATTCTCTATTTCTCTCGTACGCGAAAAAGAAGGTCATACACTGATCTTTTTTGGAGCGCCTGACATTCTAGTCGCGCGCTCTACTCTAAACGAGAAGGATCGCGAGCAAATACTCGAAACTATAAATACTCTTGCGCGTGCTGGCAAACGCATTCTTGGTGTTGCGACTAAAGAAATCAGGCGTGCAAAAGATCGGCCGCTTGCACATGATCGGGATACAATCGGTATTCTGTTCGAGGGTCTTATCGCATTCCACGACCCGGTACGGCCAAGTGTCCGCGACACGATACAGCGCGTTGAACGTGCCGGCATAAAAACTATCATCGTGACAGGAGACCATCTCGGCACCGCTGAATCTATCGCAAAAGACGTCGGTCTTTTGATCGGTGAAAATTCCACCATCGATGCCGCGAACCTTGTTAAATTATCGGACGAAGAGTTCATGCGCCGATTGCCTTCACTCCGTGTCATAGCTCGCGTGACACCTCTCGATAAAGTACGCATCGTGGTGGCGCTCCAAAGCTCCGGCGAGATAGTTGCGATGACCGGCGATGGAGTGAACGACGCGCCAAGCATCAAACAGGCAGACGTAGGAATAGCAATGGGTTCCGGCACGGAAGTAGCGCACAGCGTCGCGGATCTCGTACTATTGGATGATAACTTCGAAACTATAGCCGCCGCGGTGGATGAAGGACGGCAAATACTAAGCAACATCCGCAAGGTTATCGTGTATCTTCTCTCAACAGTCACGAGTGAACTGATCTTAATTGCCGGCTCTCTTATCGTCGGCGTAACGCTTCCGCTTAATGCCCTGCAGATACTTTGGGTAAACTTCTTTTCAGACAGTTTCCCTGCAGTGGCATTTGCCTTCGAGAGAGGAACCGGCGGCCCCTTACGCAACGATCGAGGTCGGAGAACGCAGTTATTCGATCCATTGATGAAATTTCTTATACTGGTCGTAGGAATATCTTCGAGTACGCTTCTCCTTGCGTTATACCTGGCTCTTCTCTACTACGGTTATGACGAAGACTTGGTAAAGACGTTTATCTTCGCCTGTTTCGGCAGTTACACGCTCTTCGTTGCGTTTTCCGTACGCAGTCTCGAGAAAAGTATTTTGTCCTATTCACCTTTCTCAAATATATATCTCGTCGGCGGAATAGGAATAGGGATCGCGTTGATGCTCGCGGCGATATATGCGCCATCTCTTCAGTCTATTCTCGATACGGTCGCTCTGCCTCCGCTCTGGCTCGGAGCGGTCGCGCTCGTGGGTATCCTTAACATTCTGGCGGTGGAAACGGGAAAATGGATCTTCCGCGGAAAGCTGATCTGATACCATCACCAATTAACCATTCAATAATCGATATCCGTCTTTGCGAGGCTTTTGGCCGAAGCAATCCAGGGTCTGTGCACATATGCTGGATTGCTTCCCTGCCTGCGCAGGCAGGGCTCCGAACGTGACCAATTTTTCAACATGGTAACTGCCGAGATTTTCTTGACGGTACTCCGTCTTAGAAAATCCAAATGCACTCGCTAAGCGAGGTGC
The DNA here is from genome assembly GCA_964356695.1 of uncultured Candidatus Saccharibacteria bacterium. Taxonomy (GTDB): domain Bacteria; phylum Patescibacteriota; class Minisyncoccia; order Phycocordibacterales; family UBA2100; genus UBA10103. The sequence goes on from CAYHIZ010000068.1 coordinate 3,888, forward strand.
CATGTTAGAAAAATGGAAATGCCCCTGTGGTGCAAAAACAGACGAGGATAGGTTAGTTGGAGGTAGTATTATTTTCGGATGAACCCTAAATAATCTTCCTATATCGCTTCCCGAAAAATCTAAAAAGCCTAGGCGTGAACGGCAAACGCGCCTGACGATGCATCCAAAAGTAGCCGATGACACTTACAATCATGGCACCCATACCATCCGCGATTAAATCCCACATCGTGTCGGAATTGCCATGTTGCATTGTTAATCCCAGCAAAGTATCAAATGCAAATTCAATTACTTCCCAAGCTACGCCTATCGCAAGAGAAAACGTAACGGCAAAAAAAGCTACGAAGCCCGGAGAAATATCTAGGTGAATATATTTTTGCTTGTTGAGCGTGTAGACAAGCACAAAGCCGGTCGAACCGAAGATTAAGCCTGATTGAAAGTGAACGAATTTATCCCAAAGCGGAATGTAATTGTAGAAGTTGGCCAGCTCGCCCAGAAATAACGTCACAAAGATAAGAACGGCGATTCCAAAATCGATAGCGAAAGGCATATAGAATCGATACCGGTATTTTAATGCTGACGGCACAGACATGAGAACGAAAACGGCAAGCGTGCCTGCAACAGACGCCCAATCTTTCTCATAAGAAAACACGCCGGCCGCGATAAGAATCGCAACACGAAGTCCGTAATACACAAAAAGAGTCCAACTGTTGCGGTACGCATCGGAAATGGAATCGGGATTCATCATATTTGTAATGAAACAGTTCTTACCGTACAGGCTTCAAAGACCCCTATTTTCATCTATCATATTATACCCAATGTCCCGATATGACCATTAAACGCAAGGCAAGCATTCAACAGTTCTCAGTATTCGTCTTCGCGAGCTTTGCCATGCCTGCCCTGCATGCGCAGGCATGGCAGGCAGGGAAGCGATCCAGAATATGTGCACAGATTCTGGATTGCTTCGCTCCGAACGTGACCAATTTTTCAACATGGTAACTGCCGA
>CAYHIZ010000069.1:0-4798 GCA_964356695.1 uncultured Candidatus Saccharibacteria bacterium
AAAAGCGCGCCCGCCGCTATTCGCTGGTTACCACCGATATTGCGTATGATCCAAACAATGCTTCTGCAGTCGCTGTAGCATCGTACATGCGCGGGACATCAGATTCTTTTATAACATCTTCTTCCGCATTGAAATCCCTATAGTTTGGTTCAAAACCATCATATATATCGTCCTGATTTTTGAAACCCTCGGCACGAGCAATTCTCCTCAAATTCTTTTCAAGCATATATATTGCACAATAACACGGTCCGCATGCACAGACATTTTGCTATCGGATTTCTGGGGATTTCTTAACGACTGCGCACTTTTAGCTTTGTTTGTTTTTTCTTGTTGACCTTCGGCAGGCGAATCATTAGGATGCCGTGTTTCTCGCTTGCTTCGGCAAGCTCCACATCAACCTCTTCAGGTAGAAGAATTGTGCGCGAGAATGAACCCCAATATAGATCACGCTGGTAATAGTGTTCTTCGTCAACCTCTTTCTCGTCTTGTCGTGTGCCGGATATTGTTATCACTTCGCGCGTCAGAGAAATGTCGATCGTACCCGGATGCACGCCGGCGATGAATGCTTTGATTACGATGGATTCAGGAGTTTGATAAACATCTACCGCGAGTTCGCCCGCTGGTTCTTCGTTCGACGATAAAGCTTCGTTTTTTAGAGTAATGTGCGCGTGTCTTTCTGTTTCACCTGCCTGCCCTGTGTGCGCAGGCATGGCAGACATGCCGGGGCGAGCGGGAGACAGTCCGCTAAATACGGCCTTATTCGCTTTGGGGTCGTCAAAATAGTCGTCGTAGTCGTTCGACGCGCCTGTAAGTTTTGAAAAAAAGTTTTTTACCATGTTCATTTTGAAAATTTTGCTTTGAATATCGGATGTATTCGTTTGATGTATTCTAGCACAGCTAAAAGAACAACAAGCCCAAGCCACACTAATCCAAACGTGCGCAAGATATGTTCCTTTGCCGTGTTTAGTATAAGGAAGTTGAACGCACTATGCAAAAGAATGGCGAGGATAACTCCTCCTATTGCGTATGCGTGTTTTACAAAACGCGACTTGTAAAAGGAGAGTGCGAGAGCAACGCCGATGACTGCCGATGAAAGCACGTGCAGAAGAGTTGCGCCGACAAAGCGCAGGTTTCCTGTCATCAATGCTTGTGTGGCAGTGTTTCCAGCAAGCGGTGAGAGAAGAAAAAGCACGTTTTCGATAGCGGCAAATCCAAGAGCAACCGCCACCATGTATATGACGGGATCGATCGGTTCGTTGTCTTCTCGGCGCCACAAAACGGTAACGCGTGCGGCGAAATATTTTGTAACTTCTTCTATGGCAGACCATGCGGTAAAGATAAGAGTTTGCGTCGCGATAAATGGGGCGACGAATTTTTGTATGGGAATTACAATTGCAACGGTAACCATTCCTGCAAAAAATGCGAGCGCTATAAGACGACGTGGTTCCGGATGTGTTGCATCTTCGCGAAGCCAAAACCAAAGCCACGCGAGGGCGGGAAATATTCCACCGAGGATTGCAATCATTGCAGGCAATTGATCTTTCATATTGAAGATGCCCCGCTCAATGTAACTTCAGTGGTGGGCCATTTGGAGATCATGAGAAGCTCAGTGTCTTTCTTTGGAAGCTCTTTCCAAATAGTTTCGGTGACAAATGGCATAAAAGGATGCAGTAGTTTCAATGAAATTATTAGAATCTCATATAGTGTCGCCGCGCGGCTCTGCCCTGCGACGGGATCTGTTCCTTTGAGAATTTGTTTCGACTGCTCGATAATTTCTGCGGCAAATCTGTCCCATACAAAATGATAGACAGCGTCTGCCGCAAGGTCGAGGCGAAAGTTTTCGATGTGCTCCGAGATCTGCATGGCGTTTTTTCGTGCTTCCTCGAGGAGTTTTTGATCATCAGAATTTATAGATGCCGTACTTTCATAATTTTCGAGAACAAATCGCGTGATGTTCCATATTTTATTTGCGAAATGTTTGTACCCGCGTACGCGATCTTCAGAAAGTTTAAGGTCGTTGCCGGGGCTTGCTCCGATGATGAGCGATAGGCGCGTCGCATCGGCGCCGTATTTATTCACCATATCGAGTGGATCGATTATGTTTCCGAGCGATTTGCTCATTTTGCGCCCCTTGTCGTCGCGCACCATGCCGTGAAGATAGACCTTTCTGAATGGGATAGAGCCGACGAGAAACGAACTCATGAGTATCATGCGTGCGACCCAGAAGAAAAGAATGTCGTACCCGGTTTCAAGCACGGAGGTCGGGTGATACGTTTTCAAATCCGCAGTTTCTTCAGGCCAGCCCAATGTCGAAAATGTCCACAGTCCAGAGGAAAACCACGTATCGAGTGTGTCGGGATCTTGTTCCCAACCTTCGCCTGGGGATTCGAGGCTCACTTTCACCTCGTCTTCCTTAAACCATGCCGGAATGCGATGGCCGAACCATATCTGCCGCGAAATGCACCAGTCGCGCAAGTTGTCTATCCAATGATAGTAAATCTTTTCGAACCGTTCAGGCAGTATTTCGATCTGTTTCGAATCCACAGTCTCGCGCATACGCTCTTTGAGCGTTGCAGTTTTTCCATCAGGGAATTGAACGGCCTTGTTGACGGCGATAAACCACTGCCGCTTTATCTGCGGCTCGATTATGCCACCACCTCGGCTGTTGGTCGCCACATTGTGGATGTAGCCTTCATCTATTTTTGAAATCAAACCTTTTGCGCGCAATTTTTCGACGATAAGAGGCCGTGCTTTTTTAATATGTTGTCCCGCGAACTCGCCTGCGATTCCCAGAAGTATGCCACGATCGTCGATGACGCGCTCGATGTCGAGCTTGTGGCGTTGTGCGATTTCGAAGTCGATTCCCGAATGTGCGGGCGTAATCGTCATCACTCCCGAGCCGAACTCCATATCCACCGCGTTGTCCTTGATGATAGTTGCTGTTATGGGGCCATTGATCCATTCGAGGTCGAACGTTTGTCCGTGTTCGTATTGCCTGTATCGCTCATCATCAGGATGTATGACAACATATTTGTCGCCGAATTTTGTTTCCGGACGCACCGTGCCTATTTCGAAAGGACCATATTTAAAATGATAAAAAGAATCTTTTTGTTCCACATACTCTATTTCGTCGTCGGAAACGGTCGTTTGCAGTTTCGGGTCCCAATTCACGATACGATCGCCACGATATATTAGACCCGCTTCGTACATGCGTACAAAGGCTTCCATCACCGCTCTGTGGCGCGGAGTGTCCATCGTGTAGGCATATCGGCCCCAATCGAGCGACGCCCCCATCTTTTTTGTTTGGTTGATGATGGTAGTCTTGCTTTCATCGGCAAATTTTTCGATACGCTTCAGTAGTTCTTCGCGACCCAGATCATGCCGATTTTTCTTTTCGGTCTTGTAAATATCTCCTTCAACTTTTGCTTGCGTTGCGATAGCCGCGCTGTCGGTACCCGGGAGCCACAAGGTTTTGTAACCCTGCATGCGTTTGTAGCGGACAAGGATGTCTTCGATCGCGAGCATGGCGGCGTGGCCCATGTGGAGCGTGCCTGTAACGTTGGGCGGAGGCAATACTATTGAATAGGATTCGGCATCCGGTTTCGTTACTCCTTTTTCAATGCAAATATCAGGATTAGCATAGCCGCTTTTTTCCCACAATTCGAGCATCCGAGGCTCCTGTTCGGCGGGATTGTAGGGCTTAAGGAATATATCGGGGACTTTAGACGTCACCATTCTGATACTTTAGCACAAATCGAGATTCCCATTTGCTGTCAGACTTTCGATGTTTGTAAATTCTTTTTTCAATGCATGGAAATAACCGGCAAGAGCAATCATGAGTCCGTTGTCTGTCGAAAATTCCGGCGGGCAAACGAGGAGCTCGTGGACACCTATCTCTGCCAACTTTCGGTTGAGTTCGGCTCTGATGTGTCTATTTGCCGAAACGCCACCTCCGATTACCACGGCACATGCGCCGTATTCCTCCACTGCGCGCAGTGTTTTGCCAACCAGTACTTCTGTCACGGCATCCTCGAACTCTTGCGCAATGTTTGCTTTCTGATCTTCCGACAATGGAGAGTGTGTTTGGACGAATCGTAAAACGGCTGTCTTCAATCCGGAAAAAGAAAAATCAAAGTTTTTGCTATTCATCATCGGTCGCGGTAGGCGAATGCAATGAGATGTCATCTCATTGCATCTGGACTTTTCGGCAAGCTTTGAGATTGGGGGACCGCCCGGATAGGGAAGACCGATCATGCGCGCGACCTTGTCGAAGGCTTCTCCAACTGCGTCGTCGCGCGTGCGTCCTATGTATTCGTATTGTCCGAATGATTTCATTAAGATCAGTTCCGTGTGGCCGCCTGAAATTAAAAGCGCTATGGCGGGGAAATCAAAATGTGCGAGTTTGCCGTTTTCCATCATCGAGACCAGCATGTGTCCCTCCATGTGATTTACGGGTACGATAGGTACGCTCCATTGTTCGGACAGTTTTTGTGCAAAGTTGATGCCAGTCCAGAGACACGGCTCAATACCGGGGCCGTGAGTCACCGCAATCGCGTCAATCTTTGGACGAGATGCAGACTCATGAGCGTCGCGCAAAACCTGATCGAGAACTGCCGGAAGATTTTTTGTATGTTCATTTTTGGCGAGGTTTGGGTGAATGCCTCCGTATGCCTCATGTATTTTTTGAGAATGTACGACATTACCGAGAATTTTGTATGAAAAATCTGGGCCAAACGCTCCCTTGGCCTCAATAAGCGCGATGCCCGTGTCGTCGGCCGAAGTTTCTATGCCAAGTACT
>CAYHIZ010000070.1:0-4737 GCA_964356695.1 uncultured Candidatus Saccharibacteria bacterium
GGCTTCCAAGACCTTAAAAGACGCGGTGAAATAATCCTGAGCTTGTCGAAGGATTATTTCATCCCGAGCAAGGTCGAGGGATTGTTAGTTTGATTCTCAATAACACAAAACCCGCCAACTGGCGGGTTTTTGTTACTCTCGAAGTGGCTTTGATACGCTCCACCAATAGTCAAACTGGCTCTTGATGGTCATACTGATGTCCGGGCTTTCCACAACGAAGCTGAACGGATCCTGTTTTGTGCCGATGAATGCGACCCGATTACCGTAGATCATGTAGGCAAGGGACACGGGCAGATGCGCCGGAAGGATGCGTATCTCGCGCAGAGTACCCGTGTTTCCCAATAATTGCGGATATTTCTTGAGGGCGACTTTTTGATCGTGCGGCCACAAGGTGCGCAAGAACATGCCGCACGCGATGCGGTCGCGATGGAATTGTTCGAACGGTGTTGCCGGTATTGCCTGGAGCATAGTCTTTATGGGTCAGAATGAGTACATGTGCTTCTCTCGCGAACGTATGATGTCGCGCAAGACCGCCTCCGCCGCATGTGCGCCGTCGAAAGTATAGAGCTTCGGACTTGCGGCGCGTTGATCCCGATACTTTTGGCAACGTGCGAACAATCGCGACACGCGCCAGCTCAAGCTCGTCTGCTCTTTCCGAGAAGACGTTTGCCACGTCAACGGCGCTTCCCGCCCAAAATCGCGCACCGCTCCTAGAATGGCCGCGCCGGACCAGATTGCGCGCCGCGAGCTTTGCGAGGTGATCATACAAGGTCGGGCGCGGGAGCCCGCGCTTTTTCTGCAACTCGACGACAGAGAGTCCTTCCGAGTGAGCAAAAAGCACGAGAAATGTTTCCGCCTCGGCCGTACTGCACCCCAGCTTTGCAAGAAGTTCGATATTAGTTTCCATTTGATGATGTCGCTTTTTGACGACATATTTACATTACAAGCCAGCTGTGTGAATGTCAACGACATATGAAACATCTCTTGCGGTTCGTAGTCGTTGCCGCATTGGCGGCAGGGGGTTTCTTAATGTGGCATGCGCAATTAATACGTACAGAACGGCCTCCCGCCCTACGACTAGGTATCCCGATCATTCCTCACCTTGCATTGGTGGACGTGGCTGCAAAGAAAGGATTTTTCGCCGACGAAGGAGTTACGGTAGACATAAAAGAATTCACCGGAGGCAAATTTGCGCTCCAGGCACTGCTCGCAGGATCACTCGATATGGCTGTGGCTGCGGAGGTGCCCGTCGTACTTGCCACAATGAATAGTGAGAAAATAGTCGTGCTGGCGGAGTTGAATAAAGCAAACGGACTGTCGGTGCTGTTAAGGAAAGACCCATCATTGAGCGGTCCATTTGATGTGCAAAAATATTTTTATGAAAAAAGAAAGATTGCAACATCAATGGGATCGTCTGCGGAATTCTTTCTCGCTCAATTCCTAAAAGCGCAAGCGATCGACTCGGCAAAAGTCGAAATCATCGGTATGAAACCGGAAGATACTCCGATCGCTTTGGCAAATCACAGTGTGGATGGTATCGCAATATATGAGCCATTCGTCAGCTTTGCAAAACAGCGCACCCACCCTGCCGAATTATGGAGCGCGCAAATGCCCGAACTCCGCATGGAAAATATGCTTCTCGTCGCTCGTCCAAATTGGGTCAGCGAACACCCGAAAGAAGTTGAGAAAATATTAAAAGCATTAAAAAGTTCCGAGGGATTTGTAAACGCAAATCGGCATGAATCGATCGGCATCGTCGCATCGTCTACCAAGCTGGATATACAAACGCTAAGTGGTATCTGGAATAAATTTTATTTCGGGCTGAGATTAGACGATCACCTCGTCGAGTTGTTGAACGCCACGGCACAGTGGGCAAAAGACACCGGTAACGTAAAACCAGACAGTGAGATCCCGAATTTTCGCTCGATTATCTATGACGGTCCGCTCAAAAATGTGTCTCCATCATCCGAGCTATGAGATTCTATGAAAAATATTCTTTGGTTTATTCCAGTTCTCGTGACTCTTGTATTGTGGGAGTTTGTGTCTCGCGATGGCTTCGTCAATCCGACGCTTTTTCCGCCACCGTCGCAAGTCGCGAACGCGTTTAGCGGCATGGTGACGAGTACGCTGTTTCCAGACTTGCAGGCCAGCGCATGGCGGCTGCTCTTGGGATTGTGTGTCGGCTCAACAATCGGCGTGACGTGCGGACTGCTCACCGGAAGGATCCAATCTATAGCCGCCATGCTTTCCCCTATTATTCACATCTTGCGACCCCTGCCGCCCGTCGCGATCATCCCGCTTGTCATCGTGTGGTTTGGAATTGACGACGGCGCGAAAATTTTCTCCATCGCCTTTGCCGTATTCTTTCCCATATGGGTCAACACGCATATGGGCGTGCAGAGAATACTGCGCGTATTTTTGTGGAGCGCGGCACTGCTGACCGACTCGTCTTTCAAGATTCTTCGGGAAGTTGTTTTCCCCGCAGCATTACCATTTATCATCGCCGGCATTCGCAATGGTATCGCCGTCGCATTCATCATGGTGTTCGTATCAGAATTGGCGGGAGCATCGAGCGGATTGGGATACCGGATAGCAGTCATGCAATTCGCATATCGCACCGACGAGATGATGGCCGCGCTCGTCGTGCTTGGGGCACTTGGCGCAACCGCCGACCAACTGTTTGTCTTTAGCACTCGGAAACTCTATCCATGGCTTAGATTTTCCTCGGCATGATCCATATTTCCCTCACAAGCGTATCAGTTCAGTACGATGAATTTGTTGTCCTCAAAGAAATAAATTTCAAAGCGCAAGAGGGTGAGTTTATCGTCATCGTCGGGAAATCCGGCAGTGGCAAGACGACCTTTCTTCATGCACTCGCGCGCCTCGTCCCGTCCAGAGGAGAAGTACTTATGCCCAAAAACATCGGCATGGTATTCCAGCAAAACGCCGTTTTCCCCTGGCTTACGGCATCAGAAAATATCGCATTTGGTTTGACGCAGAAGACGAAATACGAGCGGGAACGCATCGTTTTAGAACATCTAAAGATTGCCGGACTTGAGGATAAAAAAGACAAGTACTCGGCAGAGCTTTCGGGCGGGCAAGTACAGCGCATCGCGCTTGCCCGATCGCTCGCCCATGACCCCGACGTACTGCTCATGGATGAGCCATACGGCGCGCTCGACGAGCACACGCGCGGGATCATGCAGGAGTGGTTGTTGGACGTGTGGACGACACACAAGAAAACGGTTGTGTTCGTCACGCACAATATTGAAGAAGCGATTTTCTTAGCGGATCGTGTCTTGGTGTTGAGCCATGGTACCTTCACACGAGAGTTTCGGATACCGTTCGCGCGACCTCGTCACCGCGACATTACATACACTCCAGAATTTACCCGACTGCGGAAACAGATTTCCAAATCCGTTAGATAGACCGAGCTGAGGCTCAGCGACTTGATGGCGAGGCGGGAAAAACTATTTGAAAAACTACGCATGCCGGAGAAAAACTTTCGGCGAAATTCGAATGGACGACCTGCGTATGATACCATTCATCCATGGAATTCAAGGAACTTCAGGAACAAGACAAGGACAAGCTGACTGCACTCGGTGTCGGCATCTTATACTTGTTCGGCTCGCAAGCGGAAGGTACGGCCGGAAAAGGGAGCGATGTTGACATCGGCATTGTTTTTACGGATCCGGCTACAGTACACGGAAATACACTAGACATATACAATGCGCTCTACGATATGTTCTCCGAGACGCTTGATCTCTCCGACAATAAGACAATAGACATCGTCTTTCTAGAACGTGCGGGATTGGAACTTGCGTTTGATGTCATAACGCATGGGCGCGTTTTATTCGAGATCTCCACTGATGCTCGTTTCGAGTACGAAGACCGTGTCGCATCGCTTTACCGAGACTTTTATCCGATTTTATTGGAAGCCAACAAAGCAATACTCTCACGCGTATGAACAAGGCACCGATCAAGCGACAGTCGATTATTCCGCGCATGGACGGCATCATGCGCGATATCGACAAGCTGCGCACGCTCGCGCATCTGCCCGAGACGCAATTTTGCGCCATTGATGCAGATTCGTTCGATTTGGCGAAGTTGAGACTGCGCGAGGCGTTGGAAGGAGTGCTCAACATCGGCGCCCATCTAATATCGCGCGTCGAGGGAGGAAGACCGACGGAATACAAAGACATCGCGCGCAAGCTCGGTGAGCTAGGTTTCGTCGAGCGCGCATTTGCTGAGCGTGCGCTCATTCCTATGGCAGGGTACCGCAATCGTCTCACGCATTTCTACGCCGAAATAACGCCGGCGGAAATGTATCAGATCATTCACACCCGACTGGACGACTTCACAACCTTTCTCTCGGCAATTAAATCGGTACTCGAACATCCCGAGCGTTTAAATCTGGCGGTGGAATAGTTTGCTCGAAAAAAGAAAAGGAGTCCCGTGGGACTCCTGTAAAAAGTTGGCGAGAATTCATCTTGCGTTGACGATCTTCCTGGCACCGGCAAGGATAGCGAAGACGACCGCCCCAACTCCGGTAAAAGTCGCCGCACCGAAGTTAAGGGCTATCCATGCGTGCGCTCCCGAATCCCGTAACAGAGTTCCTACTCCGTTCCATACGAAGAAACCCGAAAGCAAGATGTAGCCGAAGGCCACAATCCACGACATCATTTCGGATCATACGCAATATCGGTGGTAACCAGCGAATAGCGGCGGGCGCGCTTT
>CAYHIZ010000071.1:0-4616 GCA_964356695.1 uncultured Candidatus Saccharibacteria bacterium
TCTTCCTCCGCAATGGCGACGTCCTTTTCTTGGACATCGGTCTGCACGATATCTATCAGTGATTTCGAGGTACATACATGAGATAAATATCTGTGCTATTTTTGCTCTATGAACTTGGATCGATTGGAACAACATCCCCCGGACAAAACAATTCATGAAGGGGATCGTATGCCGATCGACGTTCTTTCTGCGGAACAGATTATAAATATGGATCAAGAGCAATGCTGGCAGAGATTGCGCGATGCCCACGGCATTGATCCGGCTACTATGTTTAAGCGTGAACCGGGCGGGAAAAAGTGGAGCAAGGATATAATCACAAAAATCGTCCTGGCTCGACTTGAGGGTGCAACGAGTGGCGATATTCTATTCGAATTAAGAAATCAACTCGACGAGCAGGGAAATGATGTCAAGACTGATTTCAATAATGCATATGACTTATATAACATAGGCTCAATAATGGCGCGTTATTGCAAAGATGAGATTTACATAAAAATAAAAGAGGGTGCCCGCACATATCAACTCAACAACTACAAAATGCGTGAATTTCCAGCATCAAAATTACAGCATATTTTAGAAACTTTGAAGCTGTCGCGCGAAGAATTGTTTAACGATAATAAAAAGCTTGGCACTATACATGGCAAGATAACGGTTCCTGATCTCCTGTGGGCACTCGATCTTCGGATGCAAGGTTTAAATTACGAAGAAATCGTTTCTAGGTTTATTGGTCGCGGTATAGAATCATTCTCGCAAGTGGGAACTAAAGTGGCCGCGAATGATATCGCTGTTCTATTCAATAAAAATTTTTCACCAAAGACTCGCATGGCTCTTCGAGAATATCTTAAAACGAAAGGTATACGTTGACACGATTGAGTAAATACGTAAGATGTTCCATATCAGGCTAGAGACAGCGAGCGGCCGAGAGGCCTTCAACCAGACCCTGCTTCGCTAAAGCTTCGCAGGGCAAGCTTGCCGAGGTCGCACTTAAAGCCTGTTATTAGTGTGTAGGTATTTTGCACATGGCAAAAACAAAACAACAAAAAGCGTTGATAATCGATAAGATCGAAAAAGCCATCAAGGACGGGGCATCGTCTGTTTTTGTACATTTTACGAAAGTCACCGTCGCCGAAGAATCGGCCATGCGCCGTACGCTTCGCGAGAGCGGTGTTTCGTATTTTGTGGCGAAGAAGACGCTTATACGGCGTGCGCTCGATAAATTGGGATTAAAGCACGATGATCTTCCGCTTGACGGCGAGGTTGCGATAGCGTCTGGAGGCGGGGAAGATGTTACGGTCTCGGCACGACTCATTCACGAATTCGGTAAAAAGTTGGTAGACCTATCAGATGCCCAGAAGTCAAGTAAACTCATGATCCTCGGTGGAGTTTTTGAGGGCAAACTCATGGATCAAACGGCGATGCGGGAGATTGCAACGATTCCGGGAATGTCGACATTGCGAGGCATGTTTGCGAACATCATCAACAGCCCGATTCAGCGTTTTGCGGTTGCGCTTGGCGAAGTGGCGAAGATTAAGAATTGAACTCATAGCGAGTTCATTAATAAATTAACGATTTCACGTCTATGACACAAGAACAAATCATCGAAGCGGTAGAAAAAATGACAGTGCTTGAGCTCAACACTCTTGTCAAAGCAATTGAAGAAAAGTGGGGGGTCTCGGCAACGGCGGTTGCGGTGGCCGGCCCTGCGGCAGGTGTGGCGGTGGAAGAAAAAACAGAATTTAACGTGGAACTTACGTCTATCGGCGAACAGAAAATCGCGGTCATTAAGGTCGTGAAAGAAGCGTTGGCGCTTGGCCTCAAAGAGGCGAAAGATCTCGTTGAGAGCGCGCCTGTGATGCTGAAGACTGATGTAAAGAAAGAGGACGCGGAAGCGTGGAAGAAGAAAATCGAGGAAGCAGGAGGAAAGGTTACGTTAAAGTAACCTTTCCGACTGCGTGAGAGGGGTCGGGAGAACATCTGGTCTCCCGAGAAGGAAAGCAGCGAGTCCGCCGAAAGGCGGACCTCGCGTTGAAAACCGTGGGTTTTCAAGGAGGAGCGTAGCTCCGACGGCTGGTGGTAATGTAACTCTGAAATAAGTCTCCAGTTTTGCCAAGAAAACAAGCCCGCGAGAGTGGGCTTGTTTCGTATCATGAAGTAACTATAATAATCATTAAATATGATTGATGATTTTTTGTGTAAATTTCTCGGCAACCAAAATCGCGCCCGAATAGTGCGTGTTTTTATTCTCAATAAGGCGGAGGTTTTCACCGTGACTCAGGTTGCCAAACGATCGGGGGTCAGCAGTGCCAGCGTGGAAGAAGAAATAAAGTCTCTAGAGCAATTGGGAATCGTGAAGAAGGAAAAATTCTCGATAGATGTAGGGGCTGTACGGAAGATCGCGGGTAAGCAAAACATACAAACATGGGGTTTCGACTCGGCTTCAAAATATTCAGCTTCGCTTTCTAGGTTTGTTCATGAAGTTTCGCCTATAGAGGATAAGGGAATTATTGATGCCCTAAAGCGTTCGGGGCGGTTAGCCGTCGCTGTTCTCTCCGGGGGGTTTGTTGGGGATCCGACTCGTCCGGTAGAGATTCTCGTTGTTGCTGATAATTCCGACGAAGATCGTCTTGATTTCGATATACGCGCACTGGAATCTTCGCTTGGTCGGGGGATTCGTTACGCGGCGTTCTCGACTCATGAATTCCAGTATAGACTTACCATCCATGACAAACTTATTCGAGACACTCTTGATTATCCACACATAATTTTGTTTGATAAGTTGCATGTATCATGATCCCATTTTATTTTTTGGCTTGAAATATGGATTTCTCTATCCACATATTTTGGTCTTTGCGAGCTTCACAAGAATCTAGGATGCTATTATTAAGTATATAAGGGGTCGAAAACCTAATAACCAATTACTATTAGTTTTTAATTATTATGATAGTTAGTCAATCAGCGGGGGTTTTGCAGAGTTCATTCGCGGATATGTGGTATACGGTCGCTCAGCTTCTGCCGTCGATATTTGCGGCGGTTGTAATATTTATCATCGGTTGGATTGTCGGTGTTGTTCTGTACAGGATAGTCGAGCAAGTTGTTAAAGTCTTGCGTCTTGATGAGGCCTTGAAGGCGGCGGGGGTAAACGATGCCGCGAAGGAAGCCGGTTTACATCTAGATGTGGGGGCATTTCTGGGGACTCTTGTGCAGTGGTTCATCGTAATCGTCTTTTTGATGACTTCTTTGGAGATTCTAGGATTTAGCAGGGTTACGCTCTTTCTTCAGCAGGTGGTACTCCTGTACCTTCCGCAAGTCATCGTTGCCGTGCTTATCCTCGTACTTGCCGCCGTTGTCGCGGAGGCTGCCAGAAACATCATTGCAAGCTCCGCTCGCGCGGCAGGCTCGCGTTCCGGTAATTTGGCGGGTACTGTCGCCAAATATGCGATTTGGGTTACGGCTATACTTGCAGTTCTAAATCAGCTCGGCGTCGCTACGGAGTTCGTGCAGACTCTTTTCACGGGAATAGTAGTTTCGCTCGCTCTCGGCTTCGGTCTTGCGTTTGGATTGGGTGGCAAGGATGCCGCTTCGCGTACGATTGAACGAGTTCGCTCGGAGATTGCACACAATCATTAACTCATCGAGCTTGGCCTTTTGCAGAAACCCGCGTATGCGGGTTTCTGCATTACTGATAATATGTAGACTATGCAAGCGGTAATTTTGGCAGCGGGGCGTGGTACGAGAATGAACGAGCTAACGACAGCGATACCAAAGCCGATGCTTGAGGTCTCGGGAAAATCTCTATTGGAATACAAATTCGACGCCTTACCGGATCACATAGACGATGTCGTGCTAATCGTTGGGTATCTTGGCGACGTTATACGTCAGAAGTTTGGCGCACTTTATGGAAATAAACGCATTACTTATGTAGAGCAGGAAAGAATGGATGGGACTGCCGGCGCCTTGTGGCACGCAAAATCCATTCTGCGCGATCGTTTTCTAATTATGATGGGTGATGATATTTATGCGAAAGAGGACGTCGGGCACTGTGTCGAGGATTCGTCCTCATGGAAACTCTTGGTCCAAGCGTTACCACAAATGCGGCGCGCTGGAAGCGTACAGCTCGACGAGGAGGGTCTCATAACCGATATAATAGAGAGTAAAGAGGAAGATGCTGTGCGTATGGAATCCGGGCTCGCTAGCACAAATCTATATGTACTCGACACGCGTATCTTTTCGTTTCCGCCCGTAGAGAAACACGAGGGTAGTTTGGAGTACGGTCTTCCGCAGACAGTAGTATCTGCGTCGAAGAAGCTGGGTATTCAATTCGAACCTATTTTTACGCAAAAGTGGATACAAATAACATCCCCCAATGATCTTGTTGGGGCCGCGGAGATGCTTAAGAATAACGGTTTTTAGACAAGATATCTTCCGTTCTCGCTTTTGTCGTAAAAAATTTGACACGAAAGAGTGCTTAGAATATACTCCTCGATACGTATATGTTGACTGCTAAAAGCTTAACTAAGTGGCAAGAGTAACTTGGCGAAAGCTGTGCTACTCAAGGCCGCTTTGTAGCGGCTTTTTCGTTGGATATACACGTTCGTTGAAAACTGAAAAGCGACACAATA
>CAYHIZ010000072.1:0-4604 GCA_964356695.1 uncultured Candidatus Saccharibacteria bacterium
ATGGATGAAATCGCCGTCCGCCACTATCTACCACCGATATTGCGTATGATCCATAATTTGTCGACGCGTACGAGAAGATTGTAGCCGGGAATCCAATGATAGTTGTCGCTTAGCCGGTAAAAGCTCGCGGACCAACACCGACCGCTATTTACGTAGCATATCAATACTGGGTTCTTCCGATCGCCGGTTTCAATGAAGAAGAAATTTAGATACCCCAGGTCGCTCATACATTTTCGCTCCCAAGACTGAGAACGAGCTTTCAACACCATGACTTCTATCTGCGGTAGCGTAACTGTGTGACCACGTTTGATCAGCAGGTTTCCCATTATCACGTGGCCAATACTCGTATTGACACCCAATACATCAGCAACCACGTTAATAAGGGTAGTTGAGCGTGAACCATCCTTAAGGGTGGCAATGTTCGTCGCATCGGTAGGACACTGATAAGTGTCCAACAAAATGTCGAAACCACAATTACGATAGTCCCATAATTCTCCTACGAAACATTGAGAAGTATTCTTTCCACCCGTCGGACCAATTTTAGTATTCAAAGATCTGTAGAGGGGTTTTCTAGGTCTCCATTCTTGGACAGTCGTCTCATCTTTTGACATGACAGTTCTCCTTTATCATCTATTAAAATGATAACATAAAAATTGTCGGTTCACAAACATTCGTTGTATCCAATAGATCTCTTCCAAAAGTCCAATAATATGCCTTACAATAAGTGGGCAAAGAGTACTTTTGGAAGAACTCTAATAATAAAAGACACCGAAACCTCTCGGGTAGCTAATAAATAAGGTACCGTGCCGTCCATATGAATATGGAGCACAAACAAGGGGTTTTTGTGAAATGGTCGTAGACCGAGGAAAAGAAGGAGGAGTACTGGAAAGCGAAAAAGAAGCGTAGAGGTGAGATATTGGACTCGGTCGTCGAAGTGACGGGACTCAAGCGAAAGGCATGCATCAAACGATTTCGTCAATTACAAACAAAGGATCCCGCGCATGAAGAGACGCGCGGTCGTCCGCGATACTACACCCCCGACGTGATCGCGGCACTCAAGGAAATTTGGGAAATCGGATCGGAAGCGTGCGGAGAAAACTTGCATCCGATGATCACCGAATACATCGACACGCAGATCAAAACAGATGTGTGGGAACACGACGAAGTTGCGACATTTAAACTGCGCAAAATGAGTTGCGCGAGTGTGAAAATATATGTCGGGCAATTCACGCGCACTCGCAGAAACTTCGGCGGCAAAAGCACGACGCAGAAAAGCAGTATCATCTCAATGGTGCCGATACGCATGGACGGGTGGAGTGACGCGGAAACCGGCGTGGAGCAGATCGACACCGTCGCTCATTGTGGAGCCGCGAACGTCGGCGATTTCGTTTTCACCACAAACGGCACGGATGTAGCCACCGTGTGGGGTACGCGCCGCGCCCAGTGGTGCAAGGGAGCGGAAGCTACAAAGACAAGTCTTGAAGCCATGCGGAAGGATTCGCCGTTTTCATGGACGGAATTGCATCCAGACTCTGGGAGCGAATTCATCAACGCGCATTGTATGGCGTATGCTACGGAAACAAAACTGCGCATGACCCGCTCGCGTCCGTATCACAAGAACGACAACTGTTTCGTCGAAGAACGCAACGGACACATTGTGCGCGCGTATGTCGGGTATGATCGATTGGATGTGCGCGAGATTGTGAATGCATTGAACGATCTGTACGACATACTCACGCCGTATCTCAATCATTGGATCGCGGTGCGAAGAATTGTTTCCAAGGAACGCATCGGTGCGAAGTGGAAAGTCACGCGCGAGAAAGTCGCCAAGACTCCGTATCAGCGAGTGCTCGAACGTACTGATGTGTCCGAAGAAGTGAAAAACAAGCTCCGCGCCGAACACGCGACACTTGATCCAAAGACGATGAAATCTGAGATTGACCGCCTCACCAAGCGGGTGCATGATATGCAACGGAAGTACGGTACCCCCAAAAAATTATCAAAAACCGCCTGAGATTCTTGGTGTCCTTTTATTATTAGCTACTACGTGTCCACAGGTACCAGCCGTATAAACTTCCCCAGCATCAAAAGCTGGGACGACCGAGACACCACGACCCATGAGGTAGAGGTGATCGAAATCGAAGACGACGGTGTTGGCTTTATCCTGACAATGATCAGGCACAAGGCCTACCAGAACCTTCCATTCGTTTTGGCAAACATCGCCGACGCGAAGGGTAAGACTATATGGACATTCCAGTCGGGGACCTACGAGGGCATCGGCCTGCTCGCGAAAGCGGGCGAATCCGCGGTTATCGCTCTGTGCGGTCGCGGTAAGGAGGGAAAGGTAGAGCGGATCGTTCCGTTCTCCAGCCTTCTCGCCGACGCCAAGCCGATCCACATGTACACGGAAATCGCCTTGAAAAAGGCGGTGGCGGTGTGCCTCGACAAAGAGTTCGTTCTATCGGAGATGGAGAAGCATCTTATCGAGTTCGACGCCGTTGCCGCCGCGAAAGCGGAAGATGAGCGTCGCGTCGCACAAGCCGAGGCGCGCGCCGCCAAACGCGTTGAACGGGCGACGGCGTTCCGTGAACGCGGTATGCTGACCGTCTTCACGCTGGAGGGGAAAAAGCTCTTCGGCACTCCGGTGACCGAGCAAGAGTGGCCGTCCCTCAACACGGGAGCATACGCCGTTCTCGTCGAGTATTTCGACACGGACGGTAAACCAATGGAACCGCGTGAGTGGTTCCAGGTTATCAATGCCTCGAACGGAAATCGCCAGAAGAAGGGCGTGACCCTAGTTACAACCCAGCGCCCGCAAACGGCGAAAGCTGTAGCTACAATACCTCCTGTCCGAAGAAGTTTCATCAGGACGGCAGAGGGACCCTTCGAGGTTCTGCTGTTTAATTCGGTGAACGAAATGCGTACGGCGTGTGTGGGTCTCAAAGACGGCACGCATGTCGCCCTCGACGCCAAAGCTGGCACCGAGGTGGAGATCTCTGTCGTCCGCGACGGCAAGATACACTCGGTGCGCAAACACAAGTTGCTCGCTTAACGGCCTCTTAGCAGTTTCTTCCCACAACTTGGCGCTCCCGCAACGGAGCGCCTTTTTCATGTCAATTAATTCTGGAACTCGGGATATTGTGGCAGTATTTTCCAGTAGCAAAATGGAACCGAAATGATTTTAGCATTTTTGCCGGATTGTTGCGAATAATTTTTGCTTGGCGGTCTGCATTTCTTGCGCCGCTTTCAGGTGCGTTTTCTTCATCATCGTGGCACGCAACGTCTCTGTCGTGACGCCTTCCTTCAAATACTGCGCGACGTCTTTGATCGATAGCACCTTCTCGCACGGCGTCATGTAGTCTTTGTACACTTTCTTGATCTTGCCTCGTTCGTCGATTTTCTCTTCCGCAAACGCGCATTGCCTGTGAAAGAAGAGATATGGATTGAGATGCACTCGATTGAACTCATTGATGAACGTCGCATATTTCTTCGGAATGTGCGAATACCCGAATGTTTTGCGCACCACGAAATTATTCTTGCCCTCCGCGTGCGGGTTGTCGTTGGTGTGGCGCGGGCGCGATTTCGTCTGCTCAATGAGGAGCTTCTGCAAAAGCTCCGCGACCCGCTTGTTGATGTACTCGCTCCCATTGTCGGAATGGAATCCGAGGATGCGGAACGGAAACTGTGCGAGCGCGTCTTCGAGCGCGGGAATGAGATACTGCTCCGAGATCACTTCGACCGTGACGACGATTTCCGACTGCGTCACCTCGTCCACCAGATTGATATGGTACACGCCCTTTCTTGTGCTGAGTTCCGTCGAAGCATGCTTGTCGAGATCACCCTGATGCACCGAATCTACGCGCAGAAACCCCAGTTTTCCCTCCGGTCGCGGTTTCTTGCGGATGCCGATATCGACCTTCACCGGATTCGTTTTCGTGTATGTGAGTGAGCCGCTTTCGTACACGCGCGTGCCACGGAGATTGTAGATGTGGGAGATCGAGATGTTTGCAAGACGCTCGAATCGCTTGTCTCCGTACACATGGAACATGTCGGCAAACGTTTTCTTCAACGCTCCTCCGGTGCGTCGTCCTTCTGCGTTGTCGACCTCGACTAGCAGTGCAACATCTGCCGAGTTGTACACGCGCTCGAAGGATGGCTGCGTGCGCTTTTGCTTCACTATCCGTCCGACCTTTTTCTTGCGCGCGATTAGACGATCGATCTGCGTCTCGGAGTAGCCGGTCATCTTCATGACGTATCGCTTCACCACTCCCTTGTCTTTCTTGCGTAGGCGCGCGTACCGGAACTTCCCGAGCGCTTTGCCGATCCACGCGTACGCTTCACTCACGTCTTCGCTGTTAAAGGCCGCACTTTTCGAGAGTTTTAGAAACTCCCTGAGTTGTGCGATACTCGTGACATTGTCGTCGTTCATACCGATGGTCATACATCCGGCATGCTACGGCGATCCGCGGGAAGGAGCCAGAAGAGGTCTTTTTGGCTCCTTTTACGTTGGAATCGTCATCGATTTGGGTTCCATTGAGCGTTGGAGAATAGCTACATTCAAGAAAATAACGCAACACCCGTCTTTTGATAAAACACCTCGGCTG
>CAYHIZ010000073.1:0-4595 GCA_964356695.1 uncultured Candidatus Saccharibacteria bacterium
GATAGAGCGTGAGGATCTTCTGCCTGCCCAAAAGCGGTTCGCCCACTTGCCCGGCAAGATCGAATGAGGACGAGCCGGTGGCGATGACACGGATGCGCGGATAGAGATCGACGAGCGCCTTCAGATTTTCGCCGATATTCGGAATCGCCTGGGCTTCGTCGATGACCGCCAATTCATACTGCGTGCCGTATGCATCGATCACCTCCTTGCGCGGACCGTTGAAGAACTTCTCCTGCGTCGTGCGCAACGTACCCGTCTCGAAAGAATACGCGAGACCGCACTGCTCAAGATAGTGCCGCACGAGCGAGGTCTTGCCGCATTGCCGGGGGCCATAGATGACGAGTACCTTCCCTGGTTCCACCAAATCGGCCAAATTCGGATAGCGTTCTATGTACATGAAAACAAGGATAGCATGTCCTGATTTTCGGTCAATAGTTGGGATAATTACACTCGCTGTGGTCATCTGCTCTCTTTCTCCAACGCCAACTATCGCGATTAGTCAGGACAAAAAAATCAGTTTAGATCTTTCTTCCTGTCTTCAAATTCCTTTTTGTCTATTTCGCCTTTGGCATATCGCTCTTTCAAAATTTCAAGCGGTGATTTGTCTTTTCCGTGTGCGGTATCAGCATGATCATGTCCACACCCGTGACCATTTCCAGAACCGCCTCTGACTAAGGCAGCAATCACCCAGATTACGAGACCCCAAAAGATGACCATAAATATCCAACCGAATCCGCCCATAGCTCCAAATCCAAAGTTCATCATGTGAAAAGTAATTTTTTCATAATCATAAATTAGCCGAATACTAAAACTTTATCCGAATTCTCGACCATTTTGAGCAAATCGGACATCGTGGCAACTGGACAAATCTTGCTCTCTTCCTTGCCGCGTACTTTAAGACAAGTGCCGCAAGCATAAATTTCACCCTTCAATTCTTTGAACTCCGCTACCCTCGCGGAAATGTCAAAATCCTTGCTATCAGGAATAGTATCAAGCTCTGATCCTTCATTCATCAAAAAGATTTCCACTCGATGATTAGCTTTGAGCGCGGTAATTCCGAGACGGAATGTATTCCACGCGTGTTCTGGCTTGTTTGATTGTAAGATAATGCCGAGTTTCATAAGTGAGAGAATTTCCATAATTTGGTTAGTGTTATTTTAACAGATCTTCCATCGGAACACCTAATGCCCGAATTAGATTTCGGGTATGATACCATCGTCTGCATGAATGATTCTTTCGAGTCATCGCTTCGCAAGGAACGTCTTAATCGTCGTGACGATATGCTCGAGACGATACGCAAAAATTACCTGGCGATTGATCTTTTGCATGAGAAATTGACGGCGCTGATGGATAAGGGGGATTTTGGGCAGGTCGAAGTCGACGCATTGGAACAGGAACTTAACGCGACGAAACTACCCGCCCGCTATAAAGAAATCGGGAAAACCTTTGGCCATTTCGCATTGCAGGATGCGCAAACAATTAAGGCGCTTGTGACGAAATATCCGGGCGATAATAATCCGCAGTTGATACGCAGTATATTGCAATTTGACCCCATCGGCCCTGTCGAGATTGTCCCCACAAAGACACGGTTCAGAGTATACATGGATAATCCGATGGATTTGAATCGTGCTTTTCTAGGCGGAGACATCCCCACTTCGAAAGGTGTGTATGAAGAACTGAATATCTCTGGATTTTTCAGGCGTGAATTTGTTGATGGAAAGATGTGCGACTTGTGTTTTGCTTCTAATTTCGGAGAGAAATTTTCGTCGCAACAAGAGGACTTGACCATGGGGCACGAAGAACAGCATGCCATATTTGGAAGGATGCGTCGCGCAACGTACGCCATCGATCATGATGGTATGAATCCGGAATCGGCGATTTTAAAAATACACAGAGAGCTTGCTAAAACATTGATCAAGGAGTCCGGAGCGGGGCCGCTTCATGGTTACAATATTCTCGAAAAGAAAGAGCTTCCCGCCGTTATGGAAAAATTTTTCGACATCTCCCTCGCTATTGCATCCGAAAAAGTGGCGGATGAAATACTGGCGAGAGTGTACAACGACATTATCTTGGACGAAAATGCTTTGAAGACATCTAGGCATTACGCGCCACGATTTGTACAAGATAGGAAAAAACATGTGCATGCAGTTCTTGGCAAGATTTCTGGCGTTAAACCTTCGAATTCGTGGTTTTTATTTATGGCTCAGAAATTTCGCATTGATCCGGAATACATCGGTAAGGCGTTGCAACCACTCAATCAACATCTCGATGCGCGTATCGATGTGGGAGTTGATGTTGTCAGAGAGTTGCGCGAGCTTAATTACAACGCCTCTGATATTGCTCATTTTCTTATGCTCGAACCGCTCGAATCATGGCCGAAGATTTTACGGCGGATAAAAGCTATTGCAAAAACACAATCAAGGTCACAATGGCTTCGGAGGGACGAACATTGATTATCCTATAGAAAGATATGCCACGGTTGTAATTTGATATACTGCCGATTATGAAGATTCGTTTGATCAAGGCGCGGGAGGTTTTGGATTCGCGTGGGAACCCTACGATAGAAGCGGATTGTATTCTTGAGGACGGTACGATGGGGAGAGCGATAGCTCCTTCGGGTGCTTCGACCGGCTCGCATGAGGCGCATGAATTGCGTGATGTAGATCAATCTCGTTATGGCGGAAAAGGCGTTTTGAAAGCAGTCGCGAACGTGGGTGGCGAAATTGCAAGTGCAATAGTCGGCAAAGATGTTTTTGTACAGCGTGATATAGACGAGGCAATGATCGCGCTCGATGGAACAGAAAATAAGGGTCGTCTGGGCGCGAACACGATACTCTCCGTTTCGCTCGCCGTTGCGCAGGCGGCGGCTCGTTCGAAAAGCGTTCCTTTGTTCGAATACATTCGTTCGCTTAGTTCCGCGCCGCGCGAGCTTGTGCTTCCTACTCCGCAATGCAACATCGTCAACGGTGGCGCACACACTAATTGGGAATCAACCGACATTCAGGAATTTATGGTGATGCCCGTCGGTGCGCCATCTTTTCGAGAAGGCTTGCGCATGGTCGCGGAGATTTTCTACGCGCTGAAAAAAGTACTGCAAGAAAAGGCGTTTGGTACAACAGTGGGCGATGAGGGAGGGTTTGCGCCACGGGTTACCGGAAATGAAGAGGCGCTCGCGCTTATCTCCGAAGCTATCGAAAAAGCAAGATACAAACTTGGGAGCGATGTCGTTCTCGCACTCGATGTAGCGGCTTCGGGTTTTTTTGAAGCCGGCGCATACAAACTCCCGAAGGAAGAAAAGAGATTATCGTCCGCAGAATTGACGGCTTGGTACGGAGAGCTAAAAAAAAGATATCCCATCGCCTCGCTCGAAGACGGTCTTGCCGAAGACGACTGGGGCGGATGGAAAAATATGACGGCTTCCTTGGGAGACTCGACGCAAATTGTCGGCGATGATTTGCTTGTTACGAATGTAAATTTCTTGGAGCGCGCAATCAAAGAAAAATCGGCAAACGCAATTTTAATCAAGGTTAATCAGATTGGAACGCTCACGGAAACGATCTCCGCGGTCGACATGGCGCACAAAGCCGGATGGCGCGCAATTATATCGCATCGCTCGGGTGAGACGGAAGACACCGCGATCGCACACTTGGCAGTCGGCTTGGGAACCGGCCAGATAAAGACCGGTTCCGTCTCGCGCACCGACAGAGTGGCAAAATACAATGAATTGCTTCGCATTGAAGAGATTCTCGGAGAGAAGGCGCGGTACGCGGGCAATATTTTCGGCTGACACTATGGCAAATCTTTTTTTGGTTAGACACGGCAAATCGGAATGGAATGCGCTAGGGCAGTGGACGGGATGGATAGACATCGGTCTTAACGAGGAAGGAATCGCGGAGGCGAAGCGCGCGGGCGAAGCGCTCAAAGATTTCGAGATACACAAAGCATATGTATCAGACATGAAGCGGGCAAAGCAAACACTCGATCGCATTAAGGCAATTCTTGGAAAAGATATGGAGACTGAAACTACTCCGGCACTCAAGGAGCGCGACTACGGTATTTATACCGGCAAGAACAAGTGGGAAGTAAAAGAGATGGTCGGGGACGAAGAGTTTAAGAAAATCCGCAGGAGCTGGGATCACCCGATTCCCGAAGGAGAATCGCTCAAAGATGTTTATGCGCGCGTCGTGCCGTATTTCGAGAAACACATACTGCCTGA
The DNA here is from genome assembly GCA_964356695.1 of uncultured Candidatus Saccharibacteria bacterium. Classification (GTDB taxonomy): domain Bacteria; phylum Patescibacteriota; class Minisyncoccia; order Phycocordibacterales; family UBA2100; genus UBA10103. The sequence goes on from CAYHIZ010000073.1 coordinate 4,217, forward strand.
TCTTAAGCATGGGAAAAATGTGCTTGTTTCCGCTCACGGCAATTCCATGCGCGCATTGATAAAGAAATTGGACAATATCAGCGATGAAGCCATATGCGATCTCGAGATCGGCACGGGAGAGATCAATCTCTATACTTTTGACAAGGAAGGCAAGATTATTGGCAAGGAGATCCGCGCAGTGAATCCCGACAAACTCAATGTTTAAGATCACGCAAGCACGCAAGCACGCGAGACCGATGCCGAGGAAGCCAAGGAAGTTGAAGACGAAGGAAATGGAGAAGAACCACGACCCTGTTCATAGAGCTTGCGCTTCACCATCTGCTGGGTATTATGAACGCATGAATACGGCGACATTAGAAAGAAGGGTAGCTGCGCTTGA
>CAYHIZ010000074.1:0-4565 GCA_964356695.1 uncultured Candidatus Saccharibacteria bacterium
GGCCTCAATAAGCGCGATGCCCGTGTCGTCGGCCGAAGTTTCTATGCCAAGTACTCGCATATTTACAAAGGATAATAGCTTGTCGTTCTGCAATACGCTAGAGTGGTAGTGATTATGCAAAACTCATCCGAAAAACAATATGCGACCGGCGCGGAAGTGTTTCGTATATATTTTCGACATGTTCGCAAATATTCCATATCACTGATTCTTGTGGCTCTCAGCGCTATCGGCATACAAATAGCAGATTTGGCCGGTCCGTGGTATTTGCGGCAGTTCTTCAATTTGCTTGCCGAAAATGCGCCGGATTCTGCTTTGGTTGCAAAACTATTGAATTTTGTCGCCATTATAGCCACCATTTATTTGGCGAGTTGGGCGATTCGCCGAGTCCAGGAGTTTTCTACCATTTTTCTCGAGTCGCGTGTGATGACGGATCTTTATTCAAGCACTTTCGAGTATTTAATGGGGCATTCCTACAATTTCTTTATCTCTCGCTTCGCCGGATCTCTCACGCATCGTGTCAGCAAATTCGTGCGTGCCTTCGAGGTCATGTTCGACGCAATCATGCTACGATTTTTCCCCACGCTCCTTTTCGTCTGCGGGGCCGTAACGATTCTCTTTATACGCAATCATGTGCTTGGTATCGCGCTTGGCGTGTGGGCCATGCTATTCATAATCTTCCAAATCTACGTTGCTAAATGGCAGAGGCCGGTGCGTGTCGCGCGCGCGGAGGCGGATACGCGAGTGACGGCGACGCTTGCGGACTCCATTTCCAATCATGCGACCATTATGTTTTTCGCGGGCAAGCGCTTCGAGCACGGACTTTTTAATACTGTTGTTGAAATGTGGCGCAAGGCGACCATGCGCTCATGGGTTGCCGACAACATGATTTGGTCGGGAATCGGCTTCTTCATGATAGTGATCGAAATCGGTCTTCTTTCGGGCGCTACTATCTACTGGAGTAAGGGGATGCTTGCGGTGGGTGATTTCGTTTTAATCCAATCGTACCTTCTAACTACGTTTGACCGGCTACTGATGGTAAATCGCGAACTCCGGCGGCTTTTTGATGCGTTTGCCGACGCGAGCGAGATGGCGCATATTCTCGGAGAACCGCATCGTGTGACCGACGCGCCAAACGCTCGCACACTCGCCGTAGGCGGAGGCGCGATCTCATTCAATGCCGTGAACTTTGCGTTTGGGACGGCTCGGCCGGTACTCTCGGATTTCAATCTAATCGTGCGGGGAGGCGAGCGGATCGCACTCGTAGGTTCCTCCGGAGCCGGAAAATCTACAATAACAAAACTGCTTTTGCGCATGTTTGATATCAAAGAGGGCGCTATCGAGATCGACGGACAGAGCATTTACGGCGTAACGCAGGACAGCTTGCGCAATGCCATATCTTTCGTGCCGCAGGAGCCGATACTTTTTCACCGTACGCTGATGGAAAATATTCGATACGGACGCCGAGACGCGAGCGACAAAGAGGTGGTTGAAGCGGCAAAAAAAGCGCACTGTCACGAATTCATTTCCGCTCTGCCGCTTGGATATGGCACTTACGTGGGTGAACGAGGCATCAAACTCTCCGGCGGAGAACGCCAAAGGGTAGCCATTGCGCGCGCAATCCTCAAGAACGCTCCGATACTTATTCTCGACGAAGCGACATCAAGTCTCGATTCTCGGTCGGAGGCGCTTATTCAAGATGCTCTCGAGATTTTGATGCGTGGCAAGACTGTAGTAGTCATTGCACATCGGCTCTCAACCATCATGAAAATGGATCGCATTGTCGTCATGGATGGCGGACGTGTGATCGCGGATGGCACTCATAGCGAATTGCTTCTGAAGGGCGGTCTCTACAAAGAGCTGTGGAGTATTCAAGCTGGCGGGTTCATCAGCGAATCTGACGAAGAGGCTGGGGAAGAAGAGGCAGTTGATGAAGATGAACGGGAAGATCGTGCTGATGAAGAAGTCGAGGACGAAAAAGATCCGCCGACCCGCTCTCCGGCAAAATAAATTTATAAATCTCCTGCCCACCTCTATGTTGAGCTCGGGGTGGGTAGTGAAGACAATTCGCCATAAACACGATACAATCCAGCCTACATGAAAATCGGAATTGTCGGTCTGCCAAATGTAGGAAAATCCACGCTTTTTAATGCGTTGACGCAGAAAGGGGTGCTCATTGCCAATTATCCTTTTGCGACTATCGATCCTTCTGTAGGCGTTGTTGAAGTGCCGGATTTTCGGCTCGACAGGCTCGTCGAGATGTCGCGTTCGGCGAAAAAGATTCCTGCGATTGTGGAATTTGTAGACATCGCAGGGTTGGTGAAGGGAGCATCGGAGGGGGAGGGCTTGGGCAATCAATTTCTTTCACACATACGCGAGGCGGATGCTATCGCGGAAGTTGTCCGGATATTCGAAGATGATGATATCCATCACGTCGCTGGTGGAGTAGATCCGCGCTATGACATAGAAATAATAGATCTTGAACTCATTCAAGCCGATTTGCAGGGTGCAACGAAGCGCCTAGATCGGCTTGAGCGTGACGCGAAAAGCGGAGACAAGATTTTTATAGCTGAACGCGATGTGCTTCGCAAAATAGTCCCCGCGCTTAAGGCGGGAAGAGCGGCGCGAACGGTACCACTCGATTTGGAAGAAAAAGAAAGCGCGAAGGCGCTTCACCTATTAACCATAAAACCCATGCTTTACGTTCTGAACAAAAAAAGCGGGGTTGTAAATATTGATGCCGAGGGTGGGCCAAGATGGCGCGAGCTCAAGAATTTCCTTGATATGGAAGGTGCGCAGTACGTTATCGTTGATGCGGGTGTTGAAAACGAACTCGGCGACGTACACGGCGACGAAAAGGCGGATTTCCGCCACGAGCTAGGCGTAGCGACCGACGGACTCGACGATCTGATAAAGGCCGGATATAAATTGTTGGATCTTATTTCTTTTTTCACTACAGGAGAGGACGAATCGCGTGCATGGACAATACTCCGCGGTTCCACTGCCCCCGAGGCAGGCGCGGCAATACACACCGATTTTCGCGACAAATTTATCCGTGCCGAGACGATTCCGTGGGGTAAACTTCTAGAAGCCGGCTCTTATGCCACCGCTCGCGAGAAGGGATGGATTAGAAGCGAAGGGAAAGAATATGTTGTTGAGGATGGCGACGTGCTAGAGTTCAAACACGGATAGATTTAGATTATAGTATCGTATGGATGCGCAAACACTTCTTATCATCATGCATATAATCGGGACGGTACTCGGCGTTGGCGGCGCGACGTTCGTTGAAATTCATCTTGTACGCGCGCTAAGGGACGGCGTTTTGAGTCCGGAGGAAAGCGCTATCATGCAAACAACCTACACCGTTTTGCGTGTCGGTTTCTTTTTGCTCATACTCTCCGGCTTCGGATTTCTCATACTTGCGCGGCTTGGAGAGCACACAACATGGTTTTACTCGATTAAATTTTGGATGAAACTTTCTATCGTTGGAATTATCGCCGTGAACGCAATGTTCATACAACTGCGATGGATTCCGATACTGTGGGGAAGCGCGATCGCGCTTGTTTCTTGGTATGCCGCGCTCGTGCTGGGCGTTCTTCACGGCGTTAAGGAACCGCTATGGATCCCCGTCGTATATGTCGCCTCGATTTTTGTAGTTTACATAATGTTGCGCCAGCTACATCGCCGATTTACTCCGCACCACTAATTATCTATGAGTACCATACTTGCAAGCGCTCTTATTCTCCACATAGTTCTCGGTCTTGTCGGACTAGCGTGCATACACTTTGCTCTCATGCAATTGATTCGACGCGAGCCGCCGTATGGTTTTGTCGTAAAGGCATCGTTTTCGGCCGTCGTTTTTCTGCTTCTGTCGTGGGCAAGCGGGGCATACTACTATGTCACTTATTATGGAAACGCAGTGAAGCCGCGAATTCTAGATAGCGCTTATCCGTGGGCTCACCAAGTGATAATGGAGTCCAAGGAGCACGTCTTTCTTCTCATTCCATTTTTGGCGATAGCAGTGTGGCTCTCATCGCTCGCTCTTCGCAAAAATGACAACGTGAATTTAAAAACAGCGGCGGCCGCGGTAGCGGCCGCCGCACTGGCACTCGGCGTATTTGTAGCGGCGGCTGGTATTATTGTTTCGGGAGCAGTTCGATAGCTTATGAATTCCAACGATAATAAATATCTTAGGTTCGCGCGAGCCGCCGCGCTCGGATCTATTGTCGCCTCCGTTATTGTTGTTATTTTGACTATCGGCGGCGAGGAGTGGAAGCCGCTCAAGGATGCGCTCAAGACCGCGTTCACACATCACTGGCTTGGAAAGAGCGTTATCTCTATCGCTGTGTTCGGCGCGGTGTTTCTTTTCACTGCATGGAAGGCGACCGATGTTCAAAAGACTGTCCGCGCTCTATGGTACGCAGTCGGCACTGCCGCCCTTTCCGCAGCCGTAATGACACTTTATTTTATCCTGCATGCTCTCGGACTAACGTGATTCAAGTAATCCGCCAGCGGCTACATTCAAGAAAATAACGCAACACCCGTCTTTTGATAAAACACCTCGGCTG
>CAYHIZ010000075.1:0-4315 GCA_964356695.1 uncultured Candidatus Saccharibacteria bacterium
CAAGGGGCGACGAGGTTACTTCTCTTCAACGTTTCCTCATTTCTCAAAATCTTCTTGCGCCCGACATCGCTACCGGATTTTTTGGTAATAAAACAAGATCTGCTGTCATGGCGTTTCAGCGTTCTCATAATCTTGAGGCAGTAGGACATGTTGGTCGACTGACGCGTGCCCGCATTTCCGCATTGCGGTTCCCTATTGACCGCGGCGGTCTTGTGACACCGCCCGAGACGATCCCGCTTCCGATCTACGGAGGAGGAGGTGGCGGAGGGGGAGGAGGATCACCACCCCCACCTCGGGCATCTTGCGTGCTAGATGGCGTCACTCTCTCAGACGGCGCTTCACAGACCTTCTATTCGGCATCAACCGTCGCGTTTCCTGCGATCTGCGCATCGTACTCGCAAAAACGCACTTGCAACAATGGCACTTTCTCAGAGTCTAACACATATAATAGAGCATCCTGCGTAGTGATCGGCAGTGATGACACCACCGCGCCTACGGTCGCAATCACAGAACCTGTAGCAGACGCAACAGTATCAGGCACGATCACCATCTCGGCCACCGCTTCCGACCCCTCGAGTCCCTCGGGGCAGGCAACATCTGGTATGGAGGGTGTGCAATTCAAAAGCTCAATGAGCACGGTCATCTTCGACGACACCACATTTCCATATGAAACCACCCTCAACACGATGATTCTTCCAAACGGCCCACTTACCATATACGCAGTCGCCCGCGACGCGGCTGGCAACAAAGCGACGAGTACGGTACGTGTGGTCGTGTCCAACAAGATTTTTCCGTGTGCGGCGCATCTTGCTCCCGAGCTATGTCTTGTGGGGAGTGCGGCGATACCGCTTGGCGCGACAAAAGATGTCATGCTCTCGGAGACGCTAAATATACAACCGATGTTTATTGTCCCGATGACGAGTTGCGCGGTACTGTCTCTCCCTGCGTACGGGCAACTCCGCTCTGCCGGAAGTTCCATCACACAAATACCTTGGCAGGGACCGTGCACGTTCACGTACCAGCCTGCAAGCGGGTCAGTATACAATCTTGATTCAATAACTTTCTCAGAATCCATAGCAAATCAGAAAATCAAGGGCAAGGTGTATCTTAATATTGTGCCAGACAACGCAGCGGCCCCTTTCAGAACCAAGATCATTGGATCGTCGTTTGATCCCTCGACCGGAATGGATGATGCGACGCTGAGCAATCGTGACCTCTACAAGAATGTCTTCATGAATTACTACCAGTTGCCAGGCACGCAAGCCCGTATCAAGGTCCTTCTTGCAACAAATGCCACAGATCGTTTTCAGGAAGTGTATGCTCTCCTCGAAGCGTACGCGTACCGCATAACCGGCAACTCTGCACATCTCCAGAATGCCGCGACACTCCTTGAGCATGCGTATAACCGTCAGAAGGTCGTTGGGATGGAGGTAGATAGCACTACGATAGTTCGCGGTATAAAAGCGTACCACTTGATTCGCACTGAACCATCTCTCTCCGCCTCGTTCCACATAAAGATGAAGGATTTTTTCCTGGCGATCGATGCGTCAAAATCCATTGATCCTAATACGGTTCAATACAATGCCGGCACCTATGTAGCCCTCATCAAAGAATCAATCGATACGCTCTTTCCCGGAGAGGCAAGCAGTACCGAGCGAATCGCCGATGCCAACAAGGTATGGAATAGCTGGTGGCCGTATCGAAGCGTTATTGATGTAAGCGATCAATATGAGTTCTATACATGGTCCGGCATTAAAACTTGGATGGAGATCACCGGAAAAGACTCGCTCTGGCTTGATCCATTGTTGAAGAGGCGTATGGAGAGCATCCTCCAGCTCACGGGCCCAGATGGCTTCTACTCTGAGTCGGGCGATACGCACGGACTGTCAAATCACCACGAGGCACTGTTTGAGAAATTGGGCGTACTCTATAATGACGGCAGATTTACCGCAGCCGCTCGGAAGATGTTTCAATGGCTAGCCCGCCATATAGGCGTCATTCGGCAACAGTATTCACAAATAGAGCTCAACGATATAGTACTGAGTGCTGCCGAAGCGTATCTAAGTGCGAGTGCCGCACCTGCCTTGGCACCACTACCGGGCGCAAGTGCGTTGATCTACCGCGCGCAACAAGTAATAACACGCGATCCCGTAATTCAGTGGAGGCGGTTGCAAAAGAACGTATCCGTACCCGACAAGCTAGTGCTACGATCTGGACCACGTCCTGACTCCATGATGATGGTGGTCAATCTTGCGCCACCGTGGAGCTCGCATGGTCACTGCGAAAACTTGGCCGTCACGCACTTTAGCAGCGGGCAGGCGCGTCTGTTGAGTTCTACCCCGTACCAAATCAAAGGCGTGGACTTTCAAAACGGATTCCAGTTGCGTCCTAAAGCCATACGCGATTCATATACAGATGATACGTGGCACCATGTGGTGGCGACGTATGGGGAAATTGACTCTCAATCGATCATGGCACTCTACACGGATGGCCTACTCATCAAGACTTTTCCGATTAAAAAAGAAGCGTTTCTCAAGGGCACGAATGTGTTACAGATCGGCAGGCCTTTCGCTGCTGGTTTTACCGGTCAGGCAGATTCGATCGGATTCTATACGCGCTCCCTGTCCAAAGATGATGTGCGTTCTATATATCTTGCAGGTCGCCATGCCGTGGCGTCTCTACAGCGTTCTCCCGACGTGTACTGGACTGGATCAAGTTTGACCGACCAAATACAGGGTCTCAAAATGAGCGCGTATCTAGGCGCAAGTATAACGAACGGTGTTTTCAATTTCGCCACCTCAAGCGAGTATTTTCAAGCGACATCTCCAATTTTCAATCGGACCGACCAGTTCACGGCGTCGTTATCAATGTGGTTTAAGACCGCATCACCAGATCCAGGGATGTTTCTTCTGGCCAATAGTGGAAGCTACACGCTCATATTGAACTATGCACGTCCTCACTTTACTATTAATAATCAATACAACTACCGTCATATTGCGCAGGACAGCAAGGAATGCTTCTCGAGCGCAACGGACGCACCTGCCGTACAGGCAGAGTCGCCACAAACGTGGCCTACGGGCTCATACGCAGTCGTGACCGCACCGGAATACTTAGGACTAGGGGCGGAAGTCTCGCGCAAGATTATATTCTTGCACAGTGGCTGGGTCCTTGTACGCGATCTCATGACCGCAAAAGAAGATCTCGGCCCAACCGAATTTGGTCCCCATTGGGCAGTGCAGACGATCAAAGGCGAAGGCGGCGCGACATGGAAACGGACATCCCAAGAAGCATATCTCGTAAATTTCATCGGAGCTCCGGCCCAGTACCTGCTTCAGATACCAAATGGCCAGCAAGATTTATTCATCATGACTCCCGGCCAAGAGTTGAACGTTACGTATGCAGCAGTCGATGCTACGAAACGAGTGACCCAAAACACGCTTCTCAACAAAAATCGATTCCGGCTATCATCGTGGAAAGATCGTGACGTTCGTGCGGGTGAAGCGTACACGTTTAATACGTTGCTTCGCACGACAGCCCCGACCACGACTGCTAAGGCAGCAATTGGGGATGCCGTGTACACTCTCAATAAGGACAATGCCGTCATCCTCCGACTTTCTAGTGATGTCGTGGTTGGTATGAAAGAACGGGGCGGTGTTTTGAAAGATGACACCTATGAAACTGATGCCGACGCTTTCATCGTGGAGGGTTCTCATTTTGTGGTGATCAACGGCACCTACCTGCGCATCGCCGGCAAAGAAGTTGGCCGCTTCCCGGGCGCCGGCCTGCATGAGGGGAGTTTGGACGACTGACACGGGTGGCTCTGTCCTCGCCGGCTACAAGGTATTCCGCAACGGCATGCAGGTCGCCACGACCAGCACTCCCTCTTTCTCGCACACCGCCCTCACCGCTTCCACCACGTACAGCTTCACCGTCTCCGCCTTCGACACCGCACGGGAATGTGAGCGCGTTCTCGACTTCCATATCGAAGACGACGTTGCCTTCTTCATCAAGTACATTAGGTATAACTATCGTAAGTCCATCCAATGGCTGGGTGCTTTCCCGACATGTATCCATAGTGGCGACCACAACAGGAAGCGACATCGTAGGCGTCCAATTCAAGATTGACAATGTGAATACTCTAACTTGATTATCTGGCCAATATAATTATGATGTACTTTCTGCGTTAGGCAGTCGCTGGCGATGCAAGTCGCTAGAGGAAAATCCGGACACGCACCGCGTCTGACGCGGTAGCAAGGTAGCGGGTAACGCCCGCCTGGGTAATCCAAGGGATGCGAACAGAGACGTCCGAGCCGAG
>CAYHIZ010000076.1:0-4281 GCA_964356695.1 uncultured Candidatus Saccharibacteria bacterium
TCATCAGATGATTCGGCTTTATCAGTGCTTGAATCAGGTGTTCCTTCAGATTCGGATTCTTCTTCCTCATCATCCTCCTCACCTTCCTCTCCTCCACTACCCTCTTCCTCTTTCGCCAATACCATCTTGCCAGCAGCTAAACTCGCATTCAAGTCCGTCTTCGCTACTTCTTCATGTACCAAGTTCTGATGACAGTCTATACACGTCGCTCCTTCTGTCTTCAACTTCTTGTGCGCTTCTTGTGCGTCCGCTCCAGGTGGATTCGGGTCTCTATGGCAATCCCGACAGGTCACACTGTCCCATTTCTTCAGGTTCATCCGCGCATCATGCGCCATGATCAGCCGGCGTTCGTTAAATTTCTCTAACGTCGAGTAATCATTGACCAACTCTAAATAGAGTTCCCTCGCACCATCGACCGCGTGCGTGTATAACGCTAAGTGGAAATTCTTGAATCCTTGCGGTATGTGGCAGTCTTTACACCCAGGATTGACCCCTAATGCGCCATAATGGGTCGAGTCTTTCAATTCCTTCTGTGTGTATGTCATCGAGTGACAGCTGGTACAAAACTCTTCCGTCGATAACGCCGCTTCCCCTCCAAATACTACCGCAACCAGTACGATTCCCAACAGTCCCCCTGTCAGTAGCGTACCTATCGCACCTTTCTGTAATCCTGTCATTACTCTTTCCCTTTTTTATCTTTTTTGTCCGCTACCTTTTCCTTGGCGTTCGCTTGGAAATCATCGTGGAACTTGAATTTAGGTTCCCCTACAAAGGTTCCATCCAGTTTGTAGTGTTCGTGCATCGCTTTGACGTCTTTCACCATCTTGTCAAAGTCAAAGGTGTATTTCTTGTCAACTGCCGGTGTGAACGGTGTGTACGGTGCTTTGGCTCCTTTCCATGGCGAGCCTTCATAGTTTAAGTGGCATGCACTGCACGCTTCTTCAAATTGAAAGTCTTGTCCTTTGTCAGCCAGTACCTTGCGTTGCATTGTGGTGCCTTTGCTTTCAAACGCTTGTCCCGCTTTGCGGTGATCTCCACGATAGGTCTTACCAGGTCCATGGCAGGATTCACAACCAACCGCAGCAAGTGGCTTCTTCGCAGCTTCAATGGTGTAACCGCCTTTCTTGCCAAATCCATCTACGTGACAACCTACACAGTCTTTATCTTGTGTGTAGTCTTTCTCCGGATCAAGTTTGGCTTTCACTTTGGCTTCTTTGCGTGCGCCCGGTTTCAACGATTCCATCGCTTTAGCATGCGCCGTGTCTTTCCATGACTTGGCTTGCGATTTGTGGCAAGAACTACATTTGGCACGTCCTTCAAATGTGTCGGCTAGTGCTGTGCCAGTAAAAAATGCGCTCAGCGCTAGTACAACAAAACCATATATCACTGTGTGCTTCATCTTTCCTCCTTGTTTGCCTGTCTTATTCTATGTTTTCTATTTACCACTATGCCGCGTATTGTACGCTATCGTCAGATTGTGTAAATATTTATGTCGCTATCTCAGCTGCCTCTCGGCACCTTACGGTATCTTGTAAACCCAGTAACCACCTTGCTGGTAGGCTACCGACGCAATGTCTTGCTCAGTCGGTGCCTTTTTGTCAACAAAGGGCAGTAATCTCGCTATCAGTGTTTCACTACTCACTTCATCGCTTAAAAAGAATGCGCGAATTTCGTCATCCGCTAACGATTGGAGTGTGTAGGTGTGAAAGTCGTGTTCTTTTAGTTGCACTTTCATATGGTTGATCATGCCGTGCATGTTGCCAGTCAACGGAAAGTTTTTATAGGCAACGCCAATTTTGTCCGGATACATGAGACCCAGTTTGTATAGGTCGGTAACATGAATAACCAGGTAGGCTTCTCGGTCACTGCCAATCAGTTCACGTAGTTTCTGAATGCCTTGTTCCGCAGGAAGCGCTAACGCTGTACTAAAACGCTTGAAGTGTTCTTGTTCTTGCGAGTCGGCCGTATTACCCCAAAATGCTTCTTCGTAGGCTTGTATGATCTTGCTTTGCTCAAGCCATGGTAGTGGCAGTATCAACGGTTCGTTTAGGTGATTGGCAAACAGGGTGTCTCGACCTGTCAGGAGTTTTATTTGGCGCGCGGTGTCCCACCAGGATAGTATTAGCGATTCCGGTGCTGCGTGTTTGCCAATGACTGCCGCTAATTCCATCAGCTCGCTGGGTTTCTTTTCTAAATTGTAGAGTACTTCTGCGGTGTTGTTTTTCCAGTCCAGTAGTACCGGCGCATCGTTACCTCTACGGGCAACTATCATTTCTGCAATCGGTTTGTCTACATCGATTGTTTTGACTTGGTATCGCTCTAGTTTTAGTTCCGGCCAGCTACTTAGGTCTATTTTCGATAGTCGCTTCTTGTCGCCTTGATCTAACGGTATCTGCTCATAACTGTAAAGAATTGGTAGCGGTTTAAACCACAGATAAAAAAACCACCCCAGTAAAAGCAAACCTCCCGTCACTAGAATAATCCCCAGTGACGGGAGAAATTTGTCTCCTGACCGCACTGCTTTTCCCGTGCGGTCAGGAGTGGCGCTTGCGTCTATCAAACTTGTTCGCTTTGCTTACGTTTGCGCCAGCCTACTAAGGCCAGTGTACCTGCTAGCAACATACCACCTCCTAAACCACCCAGAGAAATTTTCTCGGTCGTGCCGTCTAGGTCTAATAGGCTCCGTTTGCTTGATGATTCAAGATTCTTAACACGTTCTTGCAGTGCTACCATTTCACGGATGCGTGTGTTTGCGTCTTGAATTTCAACATACGCACGATTCATCGGTCCCCAGCCTTCTGTGTAAGTCCATCCACCCGGGTTGACGTGGGCTAGGCCTACGTGCATTTTAGCCAGATCGTTTTCATGCATTTCCAGTACTTTTAGTTCCAGAGCCGCAGGACTGTTGCCTTTCGACCAGAATAGTTGGGCAAAGTATGCGTACCCTTCTTTTTCTGGCGCTGGAGGTGCTGAACGATTGGTCTTCTGTCCAGTCAACAAGCCTTCTTCGTATAGCTTGTGCACAACGTCATTGGCTTCTTGGTATTTCGCTAAGCCTTCCAAGGTGCCTTTGTCCATCAGCTCAAGGTAAGAGCGCGCAAAACGTTCTGAGTGACATTGCGTACAGGTAACAACCCATGAGTCTAACCGTCCTTCCGCCCATTCACTCTTAATGTTTTCAGCTACGCCCGGTACAAATGGATAGTTTGCCCAGCGAATCTTTCTAACCATGTTGTGACTGTATTCGCCTTCATATTCCATATGGCAGCTGGCACAGGTCGGCGCATTTTGCTTGCCTAATGTAAAAGCATCTTTCAGTTGAACTTCCCAGTCCCACTTGTCACCCAACATCGATACCATCTTGCCGTGCTTGGACATCGAGTACGCTTCCCAGTTGTTGTGGTCTACACCACTATGACAGGTTGCGCAGGCTTCCGGTTTGCGTGATTCAGCCGCTGAAAACTCATGCCGTGTGTGACATGAATCACATTTGTTTTGATTGGTGTGGCACATTGAGCAGCCTTCGGCTACTTCCCGTTGCGGCATCGCAGCCCATACCGTGGTTTCTACGTTCGCTTTGTAGTCCAGTGCATGGGACGGACGTCCATCCGGCCATTGCCCGTTCGGCCATATCATCGTGTCTCTTTCCGATTCGCGTTCAGCAAATTCTTGTAAGTGACAGGTACCACATACGTCTGCCGTCGGCATACGGATGTCTTTGGTATGATCCGCTTTCTTCTTCGTGCCTATGTCTACGTGACAGTCTATACAGCCTACTTCTTTCAACTGTTCGCCTTCTCCCAATCGTCCCATCGAACGCAAGTTCTTTTCAACGTCTTCTAACTTGCCTTTCTTGTAATACGTAGGATCCGTAGGCTTTAAATTCCGTATCTTGTCTAAGTTCGAATGACTACTACGCTTCCACGCTTGTACCCATACCGGCGATTCGTCTGTATGACATTCCACGCATTCCTTACGGCTCGCTACTTCTTTGTTCGTCGTCGGTGATTTGTAAAATGTCGCCGGATCTAAATATATCCCATACGGTATCGGTTCCCAATATTGCGCTAACGTACCCCTACCAGCACCTTGCTCCGGATCCTTGTAACGCTTCACTAACGCTTCATGCAATTCCTTCGGCGTTACCTTCGACCTATCTATCTTCAATGCCTCAAATAACTCGTTCGGTACACTCGGCATGCTGTTCGCTTGTACTAGCCCTACTAACATACAACTCAACAACACCACCTGTATCCTCAGCCATAACTTCATAGCCATCTT
>CAYHIZ010000077.1:0-4233 GCA_964356695.1 uncultured Candidatus Saccharibacteria bacterium
ACTGCTCGCATTGTGCTATTGGACACGATGCTAACAAGAGCAAGATTTGGAGTTTCGGCGAAATGGAAGCAGACCATGTATCAGCATGGATTAAGGGTGGTGCGACTTCGGCTAAAAACTGTGAGGTGTTGTGTAAGACACACAATCGAGCAAAAGGAAATCGGTAAGGTGTGAATTATGAATGAAAAATATATAGAAGAATTAAATAAAAAATTCTTACAACTCAAACAAGAAATTACACATTGGCTCTCTGAAGTTAACAGAAGTGGGCATAGTCATCTACAAAATTACATATTTTTTGCTCACAAGCCTGTTTTTAGTTTTACAGAAGCAATATTGATTTTGTGCGAGAAGGAAACATCTAACACCGCAAAGGTCTTGCTGAGAACATTGTTTGAAGCACACATAAACATCATTTATCATCAAATCAGTGAATCTGAAAAGAGGCTAGCTTTTTCCGCAAAAAGAATGTTTGATGAGAGAATTGCGATACTGAACGAAATATTGAGTTTGGTGAAGAAATACTCGAATTTGAAATCTCAAGACGAAACAAAACTTTTCAACGACACATATTTATTAAAAGCACTCGCTGATCAAGATAAGCATAGGCAAGCAATTTTGAGAGCCAACCCAAACCTGAGTGGGACAAGGCATTTACAAGATAAAGCTAAATTATGTGAAGAGGGCGAAGTTAAGAATTCGGAGCCAGGTAGTTTCGAGCGTATGTACAGTCTAATCTATAGGCAATTATCTCCAGTAGCCCATCTAAATATAGAAGGACTTCAAGAATTTGTGGGACAAGATGAATATGGAAAAATATTTTTTCATGACGGAAATAATGGAGACTTTATTGCAACACAATCTGTAGAGATAAGTATTGCTTTTTCTAAAGATCTTTACGACAACAAAATCTTAACTGGCGAGCAGGTAACAATTATTCAAGAAACTGAAAAGTTTATAGCACAAGCGAATATCCAATTCCAAGAATCATAGGGAGTCCCGCCCACGATCCCTCCTGTCCTTCGCGAGCGGGCTTGCGCGCACGGGTGGGAGGGTCCGCGCGAGTACGCGCGGACCCTGGGTCAAGCGCATTTGCATTTGAGCTTCGGACATTTCCGCTAGGGCGTCATTTTCATATGTCAATTTTATGAACATAGGATGTTTGCATTTTATACACACGTTACGTACACTCGTAATATGAGTAAAAAATATGCATCCTTTATCAAGGCTCTTCGCACTAAACGAGGTCTCTCGCAACTAGCAGTTGCTGAAAAACTCGGCCTCTCGCGTCAGTCTTATATGGCCATTGAACGAGGTGCGCGCGGCATGACTTTTCAAGAAGCAGAGAATCTCTGTGAAGTGTACGGAATTTCAATCGAGGAGCTTTCTAAGGCAACCGCTCCGCAATACGATAAATATAAGCAGATGATTCTTGCATATCTCAAATTCTCTGTATCAACGGATGGAAAGATTCCCAAGACGAAGTTAGCGAAACTCCTATATCTCGCAGATTTCGCTTGGTACTACGAGCACTTGGAAAGCATGAGTGGCATGCAGTACTTGCGGCGTGCGTACGGGCCGGTGCCCGATCCCTATTTTCGAGCACTCGCCGAGCTTGAGGAGGACGGCAAAATCACTATCAACCGCAAGGGAGATGCGATGCTTGTTTCTATTGGCGCGGGAGCGAACCGTCAGAAACTAGATTTACTGCAGAAAGATGAGATTGAGTTAGTGAAGAAGATCGCGGGAAAGTGGAAAAATAAGCGCACGCAGGAAATTGTCGATTTTACGCACGAACAGCTTCCGTACAAATTGTGTGCACCTGACGAAATTATCCCGTACGAACTAATCACACAGGAAAATCCGGAATATGTTTATTAGCTATGCGATTGTCGTTGAAAAATTCGCTGAACGCCACTACATCTCAAAGTTTAAGAAAAAGCATAAAAATGCTTGGGATGTAACTTGGAACGCAATGACCGAACAGTTTAAGCGTATCGAGGCGCTGATCGGAGTAAATAACATAGTTGAGATTATTTGTGATGCAGGAGATATAAAAATCTGCAAAACAGAGTTTCGTATCGCGGGACCGGGAAAATCTAGGCATGCTTCGGGGAATAGATGTATCATCGCGGTGCAGAAGATCCCCGCGATTGTGCACGTGCTTCTCGTATACTCGAAAGGCGACATTGGCGGGACGAATGAAACAGTTGGATGGAAAATGATTATAAAAGATAACTATCCGGAATATAGAAGTATTTTGTAGTAAAGGTCATTATCATTTTATGAGTTTGCAAGATCGCTGAGCTACGCCATACTGCCATCAGGCAACTTCTAACGAGGAGTTACAACAATGCGAGTAGTGTTGAGGTGCTTCTGTCGTGTGCTCGGTCATCTTCTATGGTGGCCTGGAATGCTCTGGGTTCTGCCCAACTTCAGACGGGCATGTGAATGGGCAGGGTACGATCATGCTACACGACTCAGTCGTGATGCATATCCTTCCGGCGCGGAACTAGTAAAAGCTCTCGCCGGGAGAAAGCGCCTGTTAGTAAGGCGTTTGTTTCGTCTTGTCATGAACGAATCGTCGAACGCCGAGAAAGCGATGCAACTCAAGCGAGACTGGGAAGAGTGGCACAGGGTAGAGCGGGCCATTTATATTTTCTACATTCTCGCGCTACTGAGAACGGGCGGGCCGTGGTGAAACCGGCCCGCCTGAATAGTTATTGATTGTATCCGCATATGTATTTTGTTTACATCATCGAATGTAGTGATAGGTCTCTATACACCGGCATAACGACCGATGTTGAGCGTCGTTTCAATGAGCACAAAAACGGAGAGGGCGGGCACTACACAAGATCGAGGGAAGTTGTTCGCATTGTTTTTACCGAAGAACATCCTGATCGGTCTTCGGCCCTAAAAAGAGAAGCGCAAATAAAAGGATTGCGTAGAGAAGAGAAACTCAACTTAATCGATAGCAAGCTCGATGAGTTCGGAGTCCGAGGAGTATAGAAAAAGAGCAATGTTGCCGCTACCCTTGAAAGTCGTCCGCCGAACTAATATCGAGGCGGATCGCTTTTGGTGAGCGTCGGCTGGATTTTCTCGAACTCAAAAAGTTCCGAGTTCCGTATCAAAATAGTCCTGTTCGTCGTAAACGTCATTCCTTTGTTCGGCTGTGTTTCAAACCCAAGGTACACGCAACTGACTTGCCGGTCGCGCACTTCTTTGATTGCCGGTTGAAGATCGCTGTCGGAACTGCCGAGGATTATCTCTTTGACTTTCTTATCACAGGACAAGCTCACCATATCAACGGCGATTTTCACATCAACACCCTTCTCCTTGAAGACCAACACCTTTTTGCCGCTTTGTCCGTCCTCCAACTGCCCACGTACACGCCCGCTCAAAATCACCTCAAACTCTTGCTTCTCTAAATGCATCTTAAGCTGTCGCTGGTCTTCGATGAGCTGTCTCGACTTCTCTTTGCTCTGTTCGTGCTCTTTGATACGTGCAAAGTAAAATACTTCTCGATCTCTCTTGATGCCCTCCAACACCTTGTTCAAAAGTCCTCGAAAATCATATTCGTGCCAGACAGGTCGCGCTTTACCTGCATCCTTGAACACTGACCGGATTTTGCCTTTTATGTTCTCGCCGTCTATGAGCAAGATCGTTTGCATCGCTCGCAATTGTAGCAATAGGCAACGAAAAACCCCAGCGAACCTTGCAGTCGGCTGGGGCGTGTATGAACACAATATACTGCCCTCAAGATGGATAGTCAATGAAGTGTGTGGAGATGCCCTTCGGCGAACAAGTTTTAATACAAAAATATTTCTTCAGGTTCAATTCGTATCGAATAGGGAGACTGCCTTGTCTGAACGGCTAGAATTGCTACCATGAGCAACATGAAAACTGCAGAGAAAACGATATCCGCCCGGCTTGTCGGAACGAGCCGTAAACTTCCCGACAATTGTAAGAGGGTCGCGGGTATCTTGCGTGGTCGCAGGAAGTCGTTGGAGAAACATGTGAATGCCATCCGCGGTGATTGGAAGTAGTGCCGAGTATGACACTCGACGCAAACATTCTAATCGCTTACCTCGACGGAGAGGAGAAGGTCGTCGCGTTTGTGAATCGTCTCATTGAAGAAGGTCGCGTGCTCTTCTTGCCTTCGGCAGTTGAGATAGAGATACTTTCTTTCGCGCAGTGGAAGCCCGAAGAGGTGACAGAGGTTGCGGATTTTCT
>CAYHIZ010000078.1:0-4135 GCA_964356695.1 uncultured Candidatus Saccharibacteria bacterium
CGGGCGGATGCAAGGGCATCTCGGATGAGTCTGGTGTCTGTCAAGCAAAGGACTGTCCGAAAGTCGGCCAGCCTTTATCTGAGTGTACCTGCGTTGATGAAAAGCATGAGGAAGAACCGAAGGAATCCGAAACTGAACTGTCTAAACTTTTGACAAAGTAGTATTACCCGTGGTATGATGTTGCTGTCAGTTTACTTGACCCTGCATGGTCGTTCCACCCATGGACGACCAAAGGCAATCTCGCCGGCAGGAGCTCTTGAAAGGAGCATCACATGGGCAAGAAGCAAAAGTACCTTAACAACGTGGCGTCATCTGTTCTAGGGCAAATTGGCGGAATCACCTATGGTGGCTCGTACCAGCCCGACGCAGAAGATTATCCCCAGGCTATTTGGAATGACTACGGTGTCAAAATCATTGGGATCGTGCACAGGATAGACCCCTCGGCCCGCGGCAGAATTGCCGCCTGTGGCGTCGTCCCTAATGATCCTTCTGGCTCGGTGAGCTACAGAGTGATCAAAAGTGGTTTTAAGGAGACGCTTGACGGAAACTGGGCGCTTACGATCTTTGCCTCTCAGGTAATAACAGCCACTATAGTGGACATTCTACGAGCTGAGGTTCGAAAAATGCGTGACGAGCGGTGGGAAAACGAATTGATGCAGGAAGAGGGCTCGGGGCATCTACGGCTCCATGGTCGGTTAACCTTCGTCTCAGGTGAAAGCGGTCGAGCCTTGCTCCTGCCTTCACCGCTCTATTGAGCCAATCACATTCTGTGGTAAGTTCATCGAGTGCCCCGAAAAATATTGAGAAAGATGGTAAAATACAATCGTGCAAGACATTGATAAAATGAGCAAAGAGCGCGCCCTGAAGCTTTTTGGCAGTAGCGAGTTGGCTGATTTTGAAGTCGGGACGACGCGCGGCCTGCAACAAATTCACGAATATCTTTTCAAGGGGCTATATGGCTTTGCCGGAGACATACGCGACAAAGACATAAGCAAAGGAGGGTTTCGCTTTGCATCTCACCTCTATTTGTCGGAAAGCCTCGATAAGATTGAGCGTCTGCCGGAGTCTTCGTTTGAAGAAATAGTCGCGAAATATGTCGAGATGAATATTGCACATCCGTTTATGGAAGGCAACGGTAGGAGCATGCGCATATGGTTGGATATTATACTCAAGAAAAATCTGCAAACATGTGTTGATTGGTCAAAAATCGATAAAATGTCGTATATGAATGCGATGGAACGAAGTCCGGTGAATAATCTGGAGATCCGTGAGCTTCTAAAAGGGGCCATAACTAGCAAGATTAACGATGCGCAGGTGTTCATGAAAGGGATCGAACAGTCGTATTATTATGAAGAGGAAGATTTGTATCGATAGTATAAATACCAAATGCACATACAAGGTGTGCCGTGTCAACCGATATAATAAAGACATCGAAAACGGACCCGACACTTCCGTTTTTGGTGCTGACTGGCGAGCATGTTTCGCATATGCGGTGTGTAGCTTTTTGAGTTTCGCATCGATACTGCGTTTGAGTTCTGCGGGGTTAAGTGTGGCGTATTCGGCACGGAGCTTTTGCTTGTTTGCATCTCCCATATCAGGACTTTCAAGGAGTCGTTGGAACGGAGTTTTGGCCACATCAAATTTCTTCTTAAGTTTCCCGCCATCACGAATCTTTTCAGTTACTTTCATCACCGGTTGGAAGTAATTCTTGTAGAGTCGCAACTCATTGCGATACAAATTAGAAATGATCAAACGCTCTTCTTCGGTGTCGAAGCGCAGGTATCCGATGATCTGTCGTACATGTGTCGAATTTTTCTGCTCCACGAAGCAGTTATCATTTTTCTTGTAGGGTCGTGAGCGGGAAAATGCAATGCCGGTTGTGGCGGCATATTCGTAGACATGGTAATTGAGCAGACTCGTGCCATTGTCCGGGTGCATCTCTTTCCATGTAAACGGGACGACAAGCGTAGTGGGTAACGAAGGGTGTGAATAAGTCGCTAAATTACCTTTGAGGCAGAACACCCGCGTGATCGATACCCAAATATTGAACACGAAAGTTTTATCTGCATTTTTTCATGAAAGTCATGGTGCGGAACGAAGGTGCGAGAGTAACTATTCAGCCGTTCCCAGTAACATTAATTCCGTGGCTTAAAATGGTGTATTCAAAAAATACAGAAACGCCACTTTATGCCGTATTTTCACACTCACTGGGAGCGGGTGAATGGTTACGTGCGGGAACTGTACTGTACGAAAAGTGACATAAGATGTTAAGCTTTCCCTATGGAGTCAGAGAAAGTCCCACCCCCGCGCCGTGTTGGCGAAATACTTGGACTACAACAACAGCAATCGCTGGGGCGCGACGAATCGATGTACACGAAAGAAAAGATAGCTTCGCACAAGCTTTTTTTCGACTCCTTGGCTCAAGAACTTGCTCTCACGAAGCAGGACGCTGATATCGTCGCGGTGCTTCATATTTTGCCGGACTCCATACCGCTTACAAACGCCTTGGCGAAGATTGGTGACATAAACACCATTGTCCCAAAGCCAAGATCAGTCAACCAGCAAGTACGCGCCGAACTCGCTGGCGTCCCATTTTGTGATGCCAGCAAAGAAAACATTTTACAGGTTGTTGAGAGAGTCTCACGACCGACTGTTTTTCTAGACATAGGCGGATATTTCTCGACGATCGTCAATGAACTCGATCATAAATTAGGGGAGAATTTTCGTGGCATCGTCGAGGACACTGAGAATGGTTTGCAGAAGTATGAGAAAGTAGGCATCAACTACCCATTTATCAGCGTAGCGCGGAGCCCACTTAAGGAGAACGAGGATGTAATGGTTGGTCAAGCCATTTCGTTTTCGGCAGAAGCACTCTTGAGACAACACAATATATTAGTAAGTGGCCTGAAGATTGGCGTAATTGGGTTTGGAAAAATAGGGCGATCCATTGCTCAGAGCATGCGCCAGAAGCAAGGAAGCATAACCGTGCACGATACAGATAATATCCGGCTTACACATGCGGTCTCGACAGGTCTCGAAACGCAAACCAAGGAAAAATTACTATCTGAAAGTGATGCCGTTTGTCTCTCTACCGGAAATCTTTCTCTCTCGGGCGAAGAGTTTACAAAACTGAAGAATGGATGTTGGGTATTTTCTGTCACCTCTTCTGATGATGAAATGAATAGGGAGTGGTTAGAACAAAATTATACCCGTGAGAACATCTCGGATTATGCCGTCAAATATACTCGCGGAAACCATTATTTCTATCTCCTCAATAACGGCAATGCAATTAATTTTATACATGGGACGACTGTCGGCGACTTCATCCTCCTCGTCCATGCGGAAATACTTGTTGCCGCGCATCGGCTACTAACGAAGCAACAACCGCTAGATAGTAATGAGTTAGATCGATCAACCAGAGATCGTATCTGCAAAACCTGGCTGTCTCTCTTCAGAGGCATTGAATAGTATGATTTACGACGACGTTTTGCGATGCATCGAGCGATACTTGTTCCGCTACCCTAATGAAGACATAAAGCAGGTTGTGGATTTAATAAGAAGCGACCGGACGAGCATTTCACGTACGAACTCGAAAGGACACGTGACTGTGAGCGGAGTGGTATTTCACGACGATCAGCTACTGCTCATTTTTCATAATAAACTTCAGAGATTGCTTCAGCCCGGAGGACATCTGGAAGATAGCGATACATCTATGCGCAAAGCAGCAGAAAGAGAAATATACGAGGAGACGGGAGTTGTGCCGGTTACTTCTGGTTTATACACGTCGGACGAACCAATTCATGTTGATATTCATCATATTCCGACTAATGAAAAGAAAGGAGAGACAGGGCATTGGCACTATGATTTCTT
Organism: uncultured Candidatus Saccharibacteria bacterium; assembly: GCA_964356695.1. Lineage (GTDB taxonomy): Bacteria > Patescibacteriota > Minisyncoccia > Phycocordibacterales > UBA2100 > UBA10103. Next base: position 3,871 of record CAYHIZ010000078.1, read on the forward strand.
ATTTCTGTTCGAAACAGAGAATCCTGAAGTGCGCATAGACGAGAGCGAAGTATCTGGGCACCAATGGGTTTCTCTCGATTCGGTATTTGAGGATGTTGGCTTGCAGAGAGTGGCTCAGAAAATAAAACACTGCGTGCACAATCAATCTAGTATGATGTGCGCGCACAGAGGATGGGGCAAACACATATAAGATTTTGCGTCTCGCCATTCCTTAAAAAATGTAGGTGAAATGGTATTCAAGTGTGTTCTTGTTGAAGTGACGTTT
>CAYHIZ010000079.1:0-4130 GCA_964356695.1 uncultured Candidatus Saccharibacteria bacterium
GCTCCCGCGATAGCATTCGTTCTTTCAACGCTAACGATCCCGCTTTTCAAGAAAGCGTGGATAAAACGCCAATCATCAAAACAAAAATAAATCACTAGATCGTCGCCGACATAGCAATACCACACAGGAGATTGATGTTGCATCCAATTGCGTACCCACGCATTCTTAATCAATAATATAGATTATCCTACACACACAACTCTGCCGACCGGCATTTTTGCATGTGATCACAATGTGATTATAAACAAAGAAACTTATTGCACAACTATGTCTCGTAAGATAGTATGGGATCATAGGATATTTCACTGGTGACGCTCGTATAAAAGATGCCTCGTCTTTGCGAGCGGAGCGAAGCAATCCAGAGTATAGTCGCATAATGAGGGACATGGTTCCTTGCGTGTATATTCTTGCGAGCGGGCGCAATGGCACCTTGTATACAGGCGTAACATCTCATTTGCAAAAACGTTTGCAGGAACATAGATCGGGAATGGTGGACGGATTTACGAAAAAGTACCATGTGCATAATCTGGTGTATTACGAAGTACACGACACAATGCATGCCGCCATTTCTCGTGAGAAACAGATCAAGGGCGGTTCTCGGAAGAAGAAGCTGACTCTCATTGAAATCATGAATTCGACGTGGCGAGACTTGTCGAACGAATTGTAAGCTGTCCCCTGGATTGCTTCGCTCCGCTCGCAAAGACGGAATACCAGTGAAATATCCTATGATCCATAGTATGATTAGAATCGCCAAAAAGCTTTTCTCAGCCACTCGCGAACTGTGGATGTGGCTTTAATTGGAGCCGGAGTCTGCGGATCCACTATAACGATTAAATTCTCCCCGCTTTCTGCAAGCGCATATTGCTTGCGTAAAGATTCTTCAATACCACGGTCGGTCTTCAGGCTGGCGAGATCGGATTCAAGCACGGATCGACGGTCATTCAGCTCTGTACGCTCGCGTAGAGCTTGCATGCTAAGCTCAGCCGACTCGCGCTCTTTCTTGTATACCCCCCATACACTGGAGATCGAAAAGGCAATGAGTATAAACAGTACGAACATTCCCAACCTTCGCAAAAAAAGGCGTACCGCATTTTGACGTTGATTGTTCGACAACATGCGCTACAATGGTAGCATCTAATATGAGTTTTTTATTTCACAAACGTACAAAGAAAGTTTTGAACGCAATATGGAGCGTCGTTGCAGTACTTATCATCATCGGCATGGTCGTATTCTTCGCACCCGGTATTATCCCAGGAGTATAACAACGGCTTTCTAGGATTCTCTCACTACTTTTAGAAAAACCTCATGCGGGATGTCGATCTTTCCGCGTGCGAGCATCTTTTTCTTGCCTCGTTTCTGCTTTTCCAACAATTTCATCTTTCTTGTCACATCCCCACCATACAAATAGCCCGTCACGTCTTTACGCATAGCGGATTTACGACGAGATGCGATTATTCGCCCCTGTGATTTGGCCTGGATTTTGAGATCGAATAATTGCTTTGGAAGAAGCTCTTCGAGTTTATCGACTAACTGCTCGGCCTCTATTTGCAATCTCCTTGCCGATACAATTCGTGAAAAAGCCGGAACCATTTCCTCTGCAACCAATATATCGAGCCTGACAACGTGCGCTTCCCGTAGGCCAATGATCTCATAAGACAGCGAAGCAAATCCCGAAGATGCGCTTTTAAGTCGATCAAAGAAGCCACGCATCAATTCGCGCAAAGGCATCTCGGCATGCATTTCCACCTTTCTTTCAGGCAGAGTTTCAGTACTACCAACTATAGCTTCATGGTCATATAAAAGCTGTGTTATTCCACCTATGTATTCGGGTGGCGTTAAAATCATTACACTCGCCCATTTTTCTCGCACCATTTTCACCACAGATTCGTCTGGAAATCGCGAAGGCGCGTAAATCTCTTCTACCGATCCGTTCATTTTCGTTATTTCATATATGGTTGTTGGCTGGGTTACAACGAGACGCATATTAAACTCGCGACGCAAACGCTCTATGATGATCTCGAGATGGAGCATGCCCAAGAAACCGCAACGAAATCCCCTTCCCATAACGCCCGACGATTCTTCCTCATATGAAAGCGAGGAGTCGGACAATTTGAGCTTATCGAGCGATTGTCGGAGAATATGCAGATCATCCTGCGACTCGGGATACACGCTTGCCCAAATAACAGGCGTAGGCGCTTGATAGCCATGTAATGCCTCCGCGGGACGCTTAGCTTGCGTTATCGTATCGCCCACCGAAGCAATACCCGGTTTCTTGATGCCCGTCACAATGTAACCGATCTCGCCTTCGCCCAAAGTCTCGCGTGCCTGCTCATTCGGAGTTAAGACGCCGACCTCAAGTGCGATGAAATCAGTATCTGCGGCAATAAAATGGAGATAATCTCCTTTTTTGAATTGCCCCGCGAATATACGAAGATAAACGATGATTCCGCGATGATCAGAGTATCCAAAATCAAAAATAAGTCCTTGAGATCCTGTTTCTGTCATGCTCCGCGTACCCTTTACATCTCTCGGCGGAGGGATTCTTTCTATAATTACATTTAAAAGTGCCTCAACGCCTTCTCCTGTTTTACCGGAACAACCCAATATCTTCGACTCTTCCACGCCAAGAAGAACTGCGAGTTCCGTTTTGATGTCGGCGACTCGTGCATTGGGCGCGTCAACCTTGGAAACGACCGGAACGATTACGAGCCCGAGCGCGCGAGCCACCGAGAGTACCGAGAGTGTCTGCGCCTCCACCCCCTGCGTGGAATCCACCAAAAGGACTACACCTTCGACGGCCGTGAGCGCGCGAGATACTTCATACGCGAAATCCACGTGCCCCGGCGTGTCTATAAGATTGAGTACATATTCTTTCTCGCCGGATTTCCAATTCATCCGAACCGGAGCCATCTTTATCGTTATCCCTCGCTCGCGTTCAAGGTCCATTTTGTCGAGTACCTGCTCTTGCATCCGTCGTGGCTCGATCGTCCCCGTGAGTTCAAGCATTCGATCCGCAAGCGTCGATTTGCCATGATCGATATGCGCGATGATGGAAAAATTGCGGATGTCCTGCATCGCAATGAAATCTAGCATTTTTTGCACTGAGTTGCACGACAAAATCTTTTTGGTAAGTTTCGAACCACATTAAAAATATTAATGTCGGACGCAACAAGGTGTGCGTCCGACATTAGCCCTCATCGCGATTTGGGCGATTTGTTTTTATTGGAGACACGCTCCCGATCATCGCCATGATTTCTATCATAGAAGGTAACAACATCCCGCGACATTCTTGTCGCAGGGATAGATGCCAACCACCTCGTCTTGGCACCTCCCCTTTCTTTCATCAGACGATTGAATTTTACGTACATCGACTTCGAGGATTTTTTGGACATCTACTCCTCCCACGCTCCTCTTGTGTGCCGCATCCTACTTAGACAATACAACAACCCACGGAGCCTGTCGAACGGATGATCGCCCACCATACCTCATGATTCAACCTGTCCGTTCTCGGCAATCTTGGTGTCTTCGTAGGGACCGACGATCCGGTTCGATGTAGGGCATACGATCATCCAATGATGATGTCGAAAATTTCCACGATACGCGTAACCGTCGTGTCCGGCAATAATCCAAGTTTGCGGCGTATCAGGCGTTGATCGATCGTGAGGATCTTGCCACAACGGACGATGGCTGTTTTGGGAAGTCCCGCTTCTTTTTGTTCGGCGACTGTCATACGGTATTCATATTTGGTGCGCCGCTCCGTAATGTTGGAAGTAATGGCGACGATGATAGCGTCTTCCTGCATTGAATTGAATTTTCCGGAGGATATAATCAATGCTGGACGTTGCTTGATCGTCGTTAAATCGGTAAAAGGAAACGGCACGAGCACGACATCGCCTCTTTTATAATTCATCATATACCGCATCCTTGGGATTATTCCAAAACTCAAATGACGATTCCGCGTTTTTCAAAAGTGAAAATGTATCGAGCGAGAGCAACAGTCTCGGAAGACGTATAAGAAAACGCTGTTGTTGCGCCGGCTTCGCCACTCGGAGAGAGTGTTCTATTTGCGTGATGGAGAGTGTTTCCATGTCCATATTTGCCATTGTATCAAATCGCCGTTGTTTTTCAAA
>CAYHIZ010000080.1:0-4114 GCA_964356695.1 uncultured Candidatus Saccharibacteria bacterium
GGATGAAATCGCCGTCCGCCACTATCTACCACCGATATTGCGTATGATCCCAAATATTCGTTATGTAAGTATTCAGTCGTTCCCAGCGCGCCGTCTTTGCGAGCGAAGCGAAGCAATCCAGAATATGTGCATAAACTCTGGATTGCTTCGGCCAAAAGCCTCGCAAAGACGAATACTGGGAACGGGTGAATACTTACTTCGTTATGAGAATGCTTTATTCAATATACCTGAATTCTTTGAAAACGCGTTCATATAGCATTATTGTAGTTCGCACTTCACGCGGGGTAAGAGTCAGACCGCCTTCGTGCGCCACGCGGTTCCTAACCTTGTGAGCATCCCACGCAGACTCTATAGAATTGAATTTCATACGATCAACCTGCTTCATCTTATCGGCTATCGTCTCGCCTTTATATCCTTGAAAATCGAGCAGTTCGTTGAGCATAATATCGGCCTCAAGAATTGCGAGACGCCAACTTTCGGGATTGGAAGAGCCAGATTGTTCTGTTACACGATTCCATCGTAGCTGTGTTTTGGAAATATCCTCCGCGGCGACTGTGCGCTGTGCCGCCAAAAATGCAAGGCGTTCGCCGCGCCGTATTTGTACGATACGAATCCAACAATACAGTGTGATTGCCAAAAAAGGTATCGAGATCGTAATCGTAATTAGAGAGAACACGAACCATCCGTTGACGAGCTTTTCAAAACCGACAGGTCCTGATGCCTGCGCCAGAAGATTCGAAACATCCCATAGCGCAACCGGCTCGGTGAGATTTGCAAATGGCGGGGATTGAGTGGTATTAAAAGCGTAAATGATAGTCGCGGGAACCCACCTAAAAAGAAGGTCGCCCAAAAATCCAAAAGCATTGGGCAAAACTCCTATTAGTGTTGCGTCTCCGCCGTCCATTCCACACAGTATACAACCTCAAGAGGCGACCTTCTCCACATCTTCCCCTATGGCAAAAAGTGTTTCCTCGCCGCCATGGGGTGCGATAATCTGGAATCCGACTGGAAGATCTTTTCCTTCACGCGACACCGTGCCCGAAGGAACTGACATTGCAGGTACGCCCGCGAGATTCACCGGCACAGTAAAAATATCCGCGGCATACATAGCTACAGGATCAGCTTTTGCACCGAATTTCCAGGCTGGCGTCGGAGAGGTTGGCGTGACGATGACATCGACCTGCTCGAACGCTTTAACGAAATCATCGCGGATCATCGCACGCACCGCGCGCGCCTTGCGATAGTACGCATCGGCGTAACCGGCAGAGAGCACATAGGCGCCGACGAGGATGCGGCGGCGCACCTCGGGGCCGAAGCCGAGCCCCCGCGTCTTGCGGTACACCTCGCCGATAGTATCTCCCGGAACCGAGAGGCCGTAGCGGATGCCGTCGTAGCGTGCGAGATTGGTGGATACTTCGGCAGGTACTATGATGTAGTAGACTGCAAGCGCATATTTCAGATTCGGCAATTCGATGTCGCGAATCTCATAGCCTTTCTTCTTCAGGCCGTTGAGCGTCTTTTCGAACGCGGCGATAATGTCAGGGTCGACGCCTTCTTTCATGAACGAACGAGGGACGCCGATCACCTTCGCTTTTTTCGACATTTGCGGCGCATCAGGAAGTGAAGTGCTGTCGTTCGCATCGTAACCGGAAATAACGGAGAACATAGTGCGTGCATCGGCAACCGTCTTCGTGAACGGACCGATCTGATCGAGCGAGCTGCCCATCGCCATCACGCCGAAGCGCGAGACCGCGCCGTAGGTCGTCTTGAGGCCGACGATACCAGTCAAAGCAGCGGGCTGGCGAATGGAACCACCCGTGTCGGAGCCGATACCGGCGATGGCGATATCGGCAGCGACCGCCGCGGCCGAACCGCCGGAAGAGCCACCTGGAACTCGCGTCATATCGACAGGATTTTTCGTCGGACCGAACGCAGAGTTTTCGGTCGACGCACCCATCGCAAATTCGTCCATGTTGGTGCGACCAAGGAAGATCGCACCCGCATTGCGCAACTTTTTAGTGACCGTCGCATCGTACGTCGCGATATAGTTCTCCAAAATCTTCGACGCGGAGCTCGCGATTCGCCCTTTGATGAGTAGGTTGTCCTTGATAGCGAGTGGGATACCGGTGAGTGGCTGGGATTCTCCGCGAGCAATGATTTCGTCCGCCGTATGTGCTTCTGTTCGCGACGAATCTGTCCATACCTCGAGGTACGCATGTATCTCTCCGTCTTTTTTTGCTATAGCTTCAAGATACGCATTTGTGAGTTCGAGAGCGGAAAATTCCCTTGCGTCCAACGCGCGTCGTGCCTCCGCGATGGTGATTTTTGACAGATCCATAATTTCAAATTGTTACAGTCAATGTGTTCTGAAATAAAATAGCGTTTATTTTCTAATGGGATTCATGTCTGTCCTTTCTCATTGAAAAATAAAGCTCCCAAATCACGATGATCGTGTACGATGCGCACGACCATAACACGCGCTCCATCCGTTTTGTATAAAACAGCGTACGGTCGTCCTCTCACCATGCGTGCTCCCTCAAAAAGTTCGTCGCGTACTCGCCACATGAATGCATTGGTTTTTAGAGTTCTTATGACTTTAATAATCCTTTCGGTCATTCGACGCGCAGATTCTTCAGAATCGGCTCGCATGAGATATTCGGAGATATTGACCAAATCTCCAAAGGCCGCTGATGATAATTTAATGGAACTACTTCTGGTTGTTGGCATGTCGTTTTTTCGCTTCTTGTATGATGGCCTCGACCGTCGGTAATTTGGAAACTCGACCTGCATCAACATCAGCCATTCCTGCTGCAATCTTCTTTTTCAATTCATTCCACGCGGCTACTCTGTCTATAAGCTCATACCCGAAATTATCTCGCACCGCAGGGGGCAGTACTCCTGCTTTTTTGATGGCAACGGTAAATATATCAGTCATACATCTGCATCCTATCACACTCACCCCTTCCGCGAAATCACTTGCTTGACCGCGATGCGATTGTCTTCCCGCGCCGGAGCAACATTAAGTAACGCTTCGGTATAGAGACCGCTCTCGTGCGGATTTTCATCCTTTCGCATCACATTCCGAAGTTCGTGCGCTTCCGGAATCTTCGATACATCAGCTTTTTGTATTATCTCAACAAATTCCAAAACAGCAGGAATTTCCTTCTCGAGCCTCGCGATCTCCTCATCCGAGACCTCCAATCGCGCGAGCAGAGCAAGCGCCTTGACGTCTATCTTCATATCAGTTTTTGGGTCACTTGGCATGTAGCCTATCATACACAAAAAGAAACGGCCCCGCATGTTTTCGCATGCGGGGCAACCAACCGAGATTCTGGTCAGCTAAAAAATAGCCACCAAGAAACGAGGCCTCCAATGCCGCCAAGTGGCACGAGCCAGAACAGACGCAGACTCCAGGTTTCAAACCCCGCAACCCACCAGGTGGCAACCGCCAACCCGGAAGCAGATCCGAGTAGAACTCCTTCTATCAAGGTCATGATTTTTCCCCTCATTCATCATTATGGTTCAGGGATCTGGACCACGAAATACTATACATTAGTGATTCCATTTGTTCCATTTGTCAAAAAACTCCTGCTCCGTGAGAATCGTCACCCCAAGCTCGCGGGCTTTGTCCAATTTCGAACCAGCTTCGTCGCCGGCCACAACATAACTAGTTTTCTTTGAGACTGAACCGGAAACGTCGGCACCAAGGGCGCGGAGTTTCGCCTTTGCTTCATCTCGCGACAAGGATTTGAGAGTACCGGTCAAGACGTAAGTTTGACCTTCAAGCGGAAGGCTTTTTTTCTGTGTGGGGGATTCTATAGTTAGCACCTTCTTAAGACCGGTAATCAATTGCTGATGCCGTTTTTCAAGAAACCAATTAACGACCTCTTTCGCGACGACTGGTCCCACCCCTTCCACTTCCGTCAAATCTTTTTCTGTAGTTCCCGAAATCACATCAAGAGTACGAAATTTTTCTGCAAGCAAAATCGCATTCTCCTCTCCTATCTGCGGAATTGATAGACCGACAAGAAGCCGGGCAAGCGAGACGCGTCTTGAACTCTGTATAGAAGCGACTAACTTCTTTGCAGAAACTTCGGCAAATCCTTCAAGGGTT
>CAYHIZ010000081.1:0-4054 GCA_964356695.1 uncultured Candidatus Saccharibacteria bacterium
CCGGATATTTTTCCTCTATTTGAGTAAGCTCGTGTTTCAGAGAATCGAGTGCCTGCTGTGAAATTTCTTCTTTGTCGTATACATGGTACAAACGACGATGACGATTGATCGTGTTCTTCAATTTTGCATACCTATTCAGCACCTCTGCTCTGATCATTTTAGTAGCGAAATCGTACTGAACGTTGTAAAACTCGCAACGAGCCAGTCACGGCTTCGCAATTGGCACTAAAGCCATCGGCATTAATCGTCGTCACGACGTTGCCGACAACATTCAAAGATTTGATCACAGACACATTGACGCAATAATCGTTTGGCGCGAATTGAAATGATGAAGTTATAGTGTTCCCCACCTGAGTGGCGGTCGTCATCTTATCCTGCCTGTCGCAAGTTATAGCCACCGAAGTAGGCGTGGTTGTGGGAAAGCGCTCGTACCGATAATCCCAATATTGAGCGCATTCGGCGCCGGTGTCGGCTGCATAGAATGCGAATTGAGAGTCGCGCCCTATCGAGGAGAGCTTGAGTTCTTTATGCGCAAGCTGAAAAATGGAAGTGCCGAGCGCAAGAACGATCGATGCTATAAGCGCGGAAAGAAGCAGTGTGAAGCCTTTTTGATTTTTCATATTTTAAGTGTCGTCCTCTACCCATCGATATAGATTCTGCCGAATAGTAAATGAGCGTGTTTGAAACGAGCCCGTTCGCCACGAAACAGTCACAGATGTCCGTATTTCTTGAGGGACTTCCGCATCCGAAGCGACTGCTTGGACCTCGACAGCGCGAGTAAATCGCGTATTAGTCCAACCCGACCCATATCCATAAAACGTTTGCGTAGGATCTATCTGCAGAGGAGGACAAGTACCGCTATTGCATTTATCGCTATTCATAGAATCGTCAAGAGTGCTGATGATAAATGGCCGGCCCACAGGTATATCTTTCAGGATGTCCGTGGGCGTGCCACTTACAGTCTTCAGAATATTGTTATCTCTAACATGACGCACTGTCTCAACGGCCTCCTGCGCAAGATGAAAGGCAATGATCTGGTCGCGTGCGTAATACGCGGACGCAAGGCTCTTGGTAGTCAGAGACATGGGAGCTACGATCGCAACCGATAGGAGCGATACCGCAACAAGAGTTTCTATGAGAGTAAAACCGGTTGTTTTTTTCATAGAGCCGATGGATCAAACAAATCAAGGTCGCGCTGTACGGCCGTAGCTTGAATACTAAATGTGGTTGTTGTCTTTATCGTTTTTGCACCAGCCGTTCCCTTCACCTCAATAACAACCTTAGGCTGGATCAGATCCCTACTATCTGCGCCAATGACATAAAATCTCATGCTGTTTATAATTATCTCAGGGGAAGTCATGGCATAGTAATTCGTACCGGAATCTACGGATTTACAAAGCCTACCTTGCCCGCAGTATGAATTATCAGTATCAAACACATACACGAATCGATTCGCAGGCTCACAAGAGCCTTGGCAAAAAGGCTTGAATGCGAGCAGTGTATCTCCTTCGCAGTTTTGAGGCGTCTTGACCGGACCTCCGCCACAGTGATACATAGAACCCATGCGTACGGCACGAACCATTCCATCGAGTGCAATGTTTAAGTTATTCATAACCGACTGCAATGCCTGCGCCTTACGATTCGCTCCCACGAGAGCAAGCAGTGCACCTACGGAGATAAGCATGACGACAGAAAAAAGCGCCACGGCGACAATCATCTCTACCAGCGTAAATCCTTTTTGATTCTGCATATTATCGACTTGTAGCTATCTGTCCCGTAGCTTCGACAACTACGCTCATGCGATCTCCACGAGGGGATCCTATAATGATACGAACAGATTCTTGCGCTCTCGTGCAGATATAGTTGCCCGTGATTGCAGAAATGCGATCTTTGCTTATGCACGCGTCGGGTTCTGGACGCTTAAATAAGATGTCTGCCCTAGAAACGCGGATGCACGAATCGGAATCCCTTCCGGCAGGTACGCATAGTCCGGCAATAAAGTAGCCGCGCTGTATGTCGGTCGATTCTACAAGTTCGCAGGAAGATTCCGAAGGACAACCGTCATAAAGACCGTTCTTTGTTATTGCATCCGCAAATAAAACATACGTTTTGGGACTGTTGATCAAAAAATGCATACCGTACCCGACTCCGAAATTCCCAGAACCAAATTGGCGAACAGATATGCCATAGATTTGCGCCTCTCGAATTGAGAGTGCTATGTCGTATCCCAGATTCTCAAGCAGAATAACCCCGCCGAAGCGATTGTTGTTTGCGAGAACAATGCTCGTGATGATTATAAGGATGGTTGTCACTACCAAAAGTTCGATCAGAGTAAATCCACCCCGCAAGGAGCGACCGCTCATAACACGAGATTGATTAACGCCAAACCGTACATATTTGCAATCCATACTATGAGTGTTGCCGAGATTAAAAATGGTCCAAATGGTATCTCGCTCTTCATTGTATATGTGAATGGAAGTTTCCGCGATACGTTTCTGTGGGTAATTCGAACACTGATGCGTCCCCACGCAGATGAGGAAAAAAACAAGAGCGGAACACTCACGAATGCCCCGAGTACAAACGCAAGAAATAATGCAAACAATCCGTCACCAATTCCGAGAAGCCAGCCCATTCCCAGCGCCAATTTAACATCGCCAAATCCCATCCACGCGCCCTTAGAAAAAAACCAAAATGCGAATAATGGCATCGCCACTATGGGACCCGCGAGCAGAACCTGAGATACGCCATTTTCAGACTCACCTAGTACGACCGAAATAAGTGAAGCCCCGAGCGAGAACACTGCAAAGAAATATACCCACGCGTCGGGAATCAGAGTATTCTTAAAATCATATACTGCGATTGCAAAAAGGATTGCGATGATGGGAAGCGCAGACAAACGCTCATAAAGAGGCAGTGGCGCAAAGCCGATAGCAAGAAAAAGCAGTCCTAAACTTACCTCGACAAGAATATATTGTAACGATACGCATGCGCCGCATAGACGACAACGCCCGCGGAGAATTATCCAGGAAAAAATTGGTACGAGATCGTACCATGGGATAATGCGTCCGCACGACATGCACGCACTCCTTCCGGTGACAGGCTTTGAGTCCCATCGAATAATCAAGACGTTGAGAAAACTTCCAACAATGAGGCCGAAGATTCCAAAGATGATTGCGATAAACATTCCTGAATTATACCTTAACGAGATGAATATATTACACACAAAACGCCCCATAGGGGCGTTTTGTGTGTTCTCCAAGAGGAAAGAACTACGGAGCGACACAGTACACTGCTTCGGTAGCGACGCCAGTCGACGCATTGCAGTTTGTGGAGGCTCCATTAATCGTTATTACCTGATTATCGTCCCTGTCGCTCGCGAGGAGGGCAGTCTGACCCGTCGTTTCCAAAATAGCTCCGAGATAATAACCCGAACCAGTTCCAACCCGGGCATATCCATACGCCGCCGTTCCACCACTAGGATCTGCGGGAATGAGTGATATATAGCCAGGGGTCACAATACTTGCAATGTCCATCGTCGCAGGATAACCAGCAGTGGGATTCGCGTCATAAGAAAGCTCGAGAGCCAACTGCAACTGCTTAAGATCTGAAACACGCCTAGCGTCACGACCCTTTTTCCTGGCACTATTTAGAGAAGCAAGTACGACCGATGAGAGTATTCCAATAATAGCTATAACCACTAATAATTCGATGAGCGTAAAGCCCTTATTACTTTTCATTCGCACATTATATAAGGTAACAAAGTGAAAGCAACTCGCACCCCTGTGGATAACCCGCTTCCACTAAAATCCGGAAGCGATGTTGTAGATGGGAAGGAGAACAGAAGCTAAAAGAGCGGCGACACCGACCGCAAGCGCTACTATCATAAACGGCTCTATGAGGCCCACGAGCGTATCGACGGCGATGTTGACTTCGCGGCGGTAATAGCGCGACATCGTTTCGAGGATGTGGCCCATGTTGCCCGTTTCTTCTCCAATCTTGAGCATCGCGACGATGATTCCCGGAATCTCCGGATGTTTTCGAAATGCATCTGATA
>CAYHIZ010000082.1:0-4043 GCA_964356695.1 uncultured Candidatus Saccharibacteria bacterium
ATGGATGAAATCGCCGTCCGCCACTATCTACCACCGATATTGCGTATGATCCGCAAGTGGCTCGTATTCGTGAACGATCATAGCTTACCCGGCGTTTGGAATAAGATCAAAACTGCGCTGGAAGAAGGAAAACTCGGCGACTTGGCGAAAACGTCGGCGAAACGTTCGGGTTCGGAGCGCAAAGTCATTTGCGTGTACACTTACGATTGGACAGATCGGGAAGATGTGAAGAGGGTCCGAGAGGAGTTGAGAAGAATCGGCATCACGAGGAAGATTCCCTACAAGGCCGATGAAGATACGGAACGAGGCGTATATCGCACAAATAGCAGGGAAAAAGTGAGCAAATACTACGAATAAATTTCAGTGCTCCTAAATGTGTAGTAAATAATTTGCGCGCTTCTTCGGATCCGACAATATCGGTCGAAGCGGCACTTTTCTTCCCCAGGTTTAATTTCCGAATATAATCTCCGTATAGAGATGTCCGGTACGCTCTCAGCGAGAAATTCGCACTTCGAGGCGTGCGCCGACGGCGGCGGAGACTTTGGAGAGGAAATCGAGCGTCGGGTTTCCCGCACCTGATTCGAAGCGGGCGATCGCCGATTGCGTCGTCCCAGCCCGCCTCGCGAGCTCTTTCTGGGTCACCCCGCGCTTGAGGCGCACATCGAGAATGGCGCGGATGAGATCGTATTTCGGTTGGAGCGCGTCGTAGGTCCGCTTGAGTTTCGGGTTGCCCTCGATCTCGTGCCGCATGTCCTCCAGCGTCACATACTCAACTCCTGATTTTGTCTTTCGGTATCTCATGGCGAGGAGTATAGCATATATGAGATACTACGCGCAATACTCGGCAAGTCGCTTGCACGCAAGAACCATATCACGCTGTTTTGATGCAGAGCGTTGCTTCTTGAAGCCGAGGACGAGTACCGCCGAGCCGCGACATATGCCGTAGATGACCCGGATGTGCGGTCGTCCCGTATAGCGCAACTCCCAAAGACCTCTTCCAATCGGTTTTGCGTATGGCATAGAGAGAGTGTGGCCGTACTGTTCTAAAAGGTCGATGACGTGTTGCACATGCATTCTCAATGGATCATCTAGTTTGTTGAGAAATTCTTTAACCGGACGGAGTGTGCTTACCCGCATGTTTCGATGATAGCTCATTTTCGGCATCTACTGTAACGACGTTTGCTCTTTAATGACGAATCCACTTTTGCTGTAGTACGTCGCACGTTTCTTCCAGAGTTTTTCGAGGATCGGCACGTTCGCATCCCGATAATCATAAACTTTCTTCGGTCCGCCTTCTCATCGGGTACGATCGACGCATTGAGCGCACTTGAGGTTTCTCAAAACATGGTTCATTATGACCACACCTCAAATCATAGTATGGCGAACAAAACTCTCCCAGCACTTCCTGTTATTGAAGAGAGCGGTTTTACCGAGAGTATTGAAAGTGCGATTACACAGGAGAAACATTCGGAACATCTGCAACATATTCTCGAACAGTACGATGAGTACAAACGGATTTTTAGGAACGTGCTGATCCCACTACTAGCAGGAGATTGTAAAAAAATTTTTACGTTCCGGGTAAACTATCTTCTCAAAAAACGAGTCTGGCGCGAGTTCGAGCTGCATGGCTGCGAGACACTTGAAGAATTTGCTGATGCAATCGTGGATTCAATGGGATGGGCAAAAGACCATTTGCACGGGTTTTTTATCCCGGAAGGACGAGGCAGTATGAAATACTATGCGTATACGGAGAACGGTATTTATGCACCTGGTATGGAGGACGATCCATCGCCGACCTTCAAAAGTGATCAGGTGCGGATTGGTAACATTGATTACGAGAAATACCCTAAGATCGGTTTTGTGTTTGATTTCGGAGACGGTCACCGTTTTGATATTCTCTGGAAAGGAACACGCATCGGAGCAAAAGAGCAGGATGGGAGTATGCCAAAGTTAATCGATCAGCGGGGCGTTGGTCCCGAACAATATCCGGATATCGAGGAGTAAGAGAGTAAGAACGGGAGGATATGAAGATTTCGACTCGTTCTTCGCACGAGAACATAGGTCAGATTTTTTGGTATCGTGTCGCTCTACAGCAGACTCTATCAGGTCGCTAGAATGGTGAGAATAAGTTCTACCAGGGACACGACGACGAATGTCGCGAGCGCGAGTAAGAACAGTTTCCAATCAAGCGCGACTATGAGCATGCCGAATGCATAAGATAGGAATCCTACGGATATAAACCAAAGGCCGGAATTTACGGCAAGGACTGTGTTCCAAAATTGTTTCCGCATGCGTTAATTATATAACATTCTTCTTGAGGACGGGGCAGGAAACTGGTATCGTACGTTCATTGTCGGGGTAGCTCCCGCCTTCGCTCAAATTGCATATGAGCTTCGGCGGGCGAGAAGTGGTTGGTTCGACCGCGACTTGCCCTTCGGAGCTCCGATGTATATCGGAGCGTAGTAGAGTCGGGGTAGCTCAGTGGTAGAGCGAGCGTTTCATAAGCGCTAGGTCGACGGATCGTTCCCGTCCCCCGACACAAGGTTCAGCGCGGTACATATGCCTGCGGAGACGGAGCTCATCATTGTGCACATATATGGCTAGAGTAATGTACTGTTATGATAAAATACACATGTGTCAGTGACAAGAGTCGTCAATCACGATTTTTTTGAAAAGTGGAATTCTGACATGGCATATGTGCTTGGTTTCTTTGCTGCAGACGGTTGCATGATAAAAAAACAATCGCGGAGCACATTTTATCGAATTTCATATAACCGATAGAGATTTGCTCTTTGCAATACGTGCGACAATGAAATCGAATCACAAAATAGCAATACGAACAAGAAACCCTAAACATAAAATTGGATACAGAATCCAAATAGGAAGCATAAAAATGTACAATGATTTACGAACGCTAGGATTTACTTCGCGGAAAAGTCTTAAATTAAAAATGCCGAAAATTCCCCAGAAGTACCTCGGGCATTTTGTGCGCGGATATTTTGACGGTGATGGGTGTGTTTATTTTAATAAACATCAAGTAAAAGATAGGAAAAACCCGCGGTATGTCTTTGCCACGAGGTTTACTTGTGGTAGCCGATCTTTTCTCGCCACTCTTGTAAGGGTCTTAAGGGCGCGTGGACTTAGACGGGGCTTTATTTTAGAGAAATACAATACGGCGTATGAACTTGTTTTTAGCCATAACGACAGCGTTGCTTTATATCGAATTATGTATAATAATCTTCGTGACAGTGATATCTATTTAGGTCGTAAATACAAGTTATTTACCCATGCAATAGAGACACTGTATGGTAAAATGCGGGTGTAGCTCAACGGTAGAGCGCGTCCCTGTCACGGACGAGGTCGCGGGGTCAGCACCCGTCACTCGCGCAAATGATCGTAGATTGGTTCAAGATGCTACCTTTGGGTGCTATTCTGTTACAGTTGAGTCATGGAGAGTTACAACAAATTAGTGAGGAATAAAATCCCCGAATTACTCGACAGCAAAGGAGTGGTATATGAGAAACGGATTGCTTCGCCGGAAGAATATAAGCAAGAGTTGATTAAAAAACTTCAGGAAGAAGCTTCTGAGTTCTCCGAAGCCGGTAGTCCAGAGGAATTGGCAGACGTGTTAGAGGTGATTGATGCGTTGAGGAAATTACCTGAATATCAAAATGTCGCCGATCTTCAACAGAAGAAAAAAAAAGAACGAGGCGGTTTTGATGATAGAATAATTCTTAAGAGCGAAAAGGGTTAAGATCTGAAATCGGAGTTACGAAATTATCGGGTTGCATGATATTATCGTTGCGTTCCTATGCAATATGTAAGTTGGGGCAAGATGGTGCCGATGTAGCTCAGTTGGTAGAGCACGTCATTGGTAATGACGAGGTCTCCGGTTCAATCCCGGACATCGGCTCCAGAATCGAACTCAAGTCCGTTTTTCCGGAATTCATTTTTGCCGAATGCAATTCCCCCCAATGGGATGCAGGGGTTCCGCGCGCTTCGCGCGCGTGGAGGGAGAGGTTCAATCCGAAAATTTTCTGGAG
>CAYHIZ010000083.1:0-1313 GCA_964356695.1 uncultured Candidatus Saccharibacteria bacterium
ATTCCTAGTTGTTCAAAAAGCGGTTTGAGCATATGGTTGTCGAAAGTCGCCGACAGATTTACATTATCGCATCCGTGTATTACTGTCAAGCAAGCTCGTGGGAAGATGAGCATAAGTGCCACCCCCCGCGACCCTGCAGCGAGGGTTTCGCGGTGTGGTCGCGATCACTGTCGTTTTTACGGCTTCGCTAATCGCGCTCTGCCTGCTATTTCGCAAATAGCGCAGGCGTGGTCTACACAGGAGATCAGAATGAAACGGATAACGATTACGCGCATCAAACGGAAGTGTTGCTTGTATGTGGCACACTGCGCCGCGTCGAGAGACACTGATCGTTGCGGGCAACGCATGAACGAAACGTTACACGGGCCCGACAAGGAGCAAGCGAAGATCGACAAAGAACTCTGGGAAAAGGCCTACGATAGAAAAAGTAAAATCGAGAGGATTTTCCGACGGCTCCGAGGCCCGGATAACTGGCACTCGCAACGAACGATCCGTGGCCTTGAATGGACATGTGATCGCATCGAGCGGGAGAAAGAGCTTGTTGTAGCTCTCATTTTCCTCGTACCAACGGGTATCATACTGGCCTTCTTTGGGCTGGTGAGACTCTTGGTGCGGTGACAGGTGGAGAAATTGATCTTGTGCACGTCGAATCCCGCCAGTGTCTTCGGGCCTGGCGGGATTTCTTTGTATGAAACAAAATCAGGTGCGCGATAAATGCTACAATCG
This sequence comes from uncultured Candidatus Saccharibacteria bacterium, assembly GCA_964356695.1. Classification (GTDB taxonomy): domain Bacteria; phylum Patescibacteriota; class Minisyncoccia; order Phycocordibacterales; family UBA2100; genus UBA10103. The sequence continues at coordinate 727 of CAYHIZ010000083.1, forward strand.
CCAACGAATGATTGTAGATACCTCGATATCGGAATTGATGCGTTCGCTCCTCACGCGACGTGGCGTGGTCGAAGATACAGACATCACGGCGTTCCTCTCGCCGGATTGTGTTTTATGCAATCTTTTAACTCAGATTTGGAGAGAGTCCGAAGTCAGGACAATTTTGCAAAAGATACATTTATGCATATGGCAATTATACAACTTTCACCATATCAAGAAATGGGTCCTCCCTCCCGCCGCATCCCATGCGATAATACCCCTATGCCACACAAGAAACACGTCATCCTCGCACTCGCCGTTTGTATCATCATCGCGGGCGCGGCGTTCTCTCTCGTCCCGCCGGCACGCGTACAAGCTCTCACCGATCAAGAACGCACCACCCTCATCCTCCAGCTCGTGCAGAAAGTGCTTGAGCTTCAGCAAAAGATTGTCGCACTCGGTGGCACGCCGATCACATTGCCACCCGGTCTTGTAGCGCTCGCACAGGGAAGCGGGGGGGGGGCGCCCGCCCGCCCCCCCCCGCCGCCCCCCACCCCCCCCCCCCCCCAGCCCGCGCCGGCCGGCCGGCGGCGCGGGGGGAGCGGGAC
>CAYHIZ010000083.1:1323-4039 GCA_964356695.1 uncultured Candidatus Saccharibacteria bacterium
CACTAACCACTTCTCGCGCGCGGGCGCGCCCGCGCCCCGCCCCCCCGCGCCGGGGGGGGGCCCCCCCCGCCCCGGGGCCGGGCGCCCCCCCCCCCCCCCCCCGCCCCTTCCTGCACCCTCTCCCGCACCCTCGCTCTGGGCGCGCGCGGGGAAGATGTGCGCTGTCTCCAGCGTTTCCTCATCGCGCAAGGATTTCTCAAAGCGGATGCTGCCACGGGATTCGACGGACTCACCCCAAGCGGCTACTTCGGCAAACTGACGCGCGTGGCGGTCAAACAATTCCAGCAACAACACAACCTCGACCCCGTCGGCCACGCGGGCCGACTAACCCGTGCGATCGTCAATGAGGTGCGATCGTCGCAAACACCAATCGCCAACGCTTCAGACAACATTGGCAACACAACAGGCAGCACGCTGGCGAACACTGGTGGCGGGGGAGGTGGCGGATCATCCTCCACTACGGGCGGTGGAGGAGGCGGTTCTTCCGGTGGAGGTGGTGGAGGAGGAAGTGGGACACCTGCGTCTGCAGGTGGTGGTGGCGGAGCACCCGCATCGACATCGAGTAGTCCGGTGATTCCAAGCGTCGCGGAAACGCGGGATGCCCAAAAACAGAACGACCTCCAAACAGTGTCGGCGGCGCTTCAGAAATTCTACGCCGCCATCGGCCGCATGCCCGCTAATTACAAATCAACCGGTGCATGCCAGGGAGATACGTTTTATGAAAAAAGCATGCAAGAGCTCGTGGATAAGGGATTCTTGCAGAGCATTCCCCAAAGCTCCGCCGGGAAGTATTGCTATTTTGACTACGGCCCCGGCAACACGATAGGCGCCCTTGTCGTCACTTCGCTAGAAGCCGCTCCCGATACGACAGAAGGCATAGCACCCTCGTGCAGACCGTCGGAGGCGGGCAAGAATTGGTGTTCCAAGAGTATCAGCAAAGAATACTGCATTTGCAATACATACAAAAAATCATCAAGCTTCACGGTCGGCAAGCTCACCGCCATCCCAGCAACAACATCCGGCATCGCCCTCACGTGGGGAAATACGCCCGTCATTGGCAGAACCACCATTGTCGAGCGCTGGATTGATGGCGGTTCCCCCGCGCAGATAACGGTTGTCGCAAACGCATCACAGTACGTGGACACCACCGTAGAAGCGAATCGCATCTACTACTATCGCGTCTCCAGTGGGACGAGCATGTCGGGCACCGCCACGGCAGTCGTGTCAGACATAGATAAGCCATTCATCTGCCCGGACATTCCTCCGGTGCCGGCGAATAAGCTCGGCGTTGATCGCACTGAGACATTTACAAACCCGAGCGGGCAGACGGTATCCTTCACTATTCGCGCGCCTGTCCCGAAGTCGAAAAAAGTCGATGTGCCTCCGTGCGGAAACACGGCAGGTTGCAGTGACAACGACAACATCAAGAAAGCAATTGCCGACATCATCAAAGCGGAAGGCGGTACTATACAGCTTGCGGCGGGAGAGTATCATTTTTACAAACCGGCCTATGCGAACATCTCTATCGGTAAAGCGAAAGACCTCGTGCTGGCCGGCGCCGGATTGGGGAGCGACGGCATTCCCTTGACGCATCTCTATTTCAACAACATTTCGACATCGACCTTGGCTCATGGCATCCACATTTCCTCGAGTGAACGAGTGCTCGTCAGGGACGTGAGTATCGATTGGGACGTGATCAACGCGATTCCCGGTACTGTACGCACCATAAGCAGTAGTGAGCAACGCTTCGTCGTGCAAGACCCCTCATACTACATACCGGATCCTGCAAATCCACCAGCCGCGTTCAACGCGACGGGATACAATTTGAGTACGCGTACCTACACACAGGCATCGGGAGCTCGCGAAGGAATCAATGGTCCGTTCAATCCGAATTTTGCAAATGACGGCGGGTATTATTATCTACTCAAGGGGAATTATTTTCCGGATGGAGCGACGGCAATAATGTATGTGAAGACAGGGGGAGCGATTCGATTGGCGGACGCAGACGACATTTCGCTTGAGAGCGTGCATGTATATGGTGGTGGTGGACCGGGACTTATTACAGGACCTAAAGGTCGCGGTCTTCGCTTGAGCAATTTCAAGATCACGCGCAAGCCGGACTCATTGCTCAAGACGGGAGAGAAGCCGAGATTCATCGCGCTGTTCGGTGATTCGGACGGAAACGAATCCGACGGCGGCATTCTCATAGAAAACAGCGAGTTCGGATTTATAGACGACGACACATTTTATAATAGAGGTTTCGCCAAAACACCCTCCGCAGTGAACAGTACCTCCGAGATCGTTATTATGAATCCCGGTACGTATGCCCAAAATTGGAGAAAGAGTGGTGACGCTCTCATGTTTACCGATCCCGTAACGATGGCTCCCATTTCAGATATATGGCCGATAGCTGGGACATGGACGCAGGAGAGAATACAGAACGCTAGCGGTACAGTGGATATCAAATGGACAATTCCTTTTGCACCTGCTATTCCTGAGCTGGCGTCGTATCAAGGTCTGCCGCCGGAGCGTATGCCGGTCGTATCTTCACCACTCCATTCAGGTCCTGAATTCGTAATGCGAAACACGTGCGCGCACGACAATCATGGTCGCGTTTTTCTCCAATCACACAATGGTCTTATAGAAAACAATGTGTTTGCACATGCGTGTCTCATTAAAAACCCATCCCTAGCCAAATAGTCTTTTAACAAAGCCG
>CAYHIZ010000084.1:0-4023 GCA_964356695.1 uncultured Candidatus Saccharibacteria bacterium
CAAAAGCGCGCCCGCCGCTATTCGCTGGTTACCACCGATATTGCGTATGATCCGTGATATTTCCAGTATATTTTATCGCTCATAGAACGTCGTATCGCTATCTGAACATCGAGAACAGCCTACCGACGAATCTAAGTGCAGTCGCGAGAATACCCTCTTACTTTCATAAAAAGGCGCGCAAGGCGGAGTTCGTCGTAGGAGTAACTATCGCCGAGAATGGCGCGAGCAAGCGAGAGGAGGATCTTGCCTTCCGCGTCACGTACAGCCTCGAGCGCTTTTTTCATTTCTTCGAACCGTTTAGGTTTTTCAAGATGCGCGAAATCGTGTTCGTGATCAATTCTATTTTTCATCACAAGCTCTTCGAGGTGGTTTACGATTGTAGAGAATGCCATGCCACGCTCTTTGGCGATTTCTTTAATTGTCTTTTTGCCCTTGAGGAGTGCGAGGGTAACTTCGTGCGTTGGAGTTTTCGCTTTTGACAAGTCTGACTTGTGCACTTGCCCTGACCCAAGCTTTCCGCCGCATGCGCGGAGAAAGTTGGCGTGCATTGTCGCGAGTTCTTTTGCGTTTGTCGATGAGAACTTCTCACGTGCTCGTTCCGACTTCGTCCTAAATTCGACATCTTTTTCAAGTATCTCCGGATGCACTTCGAGCGCCCGTTGATTAAGACCAGCAAGCGAAAGTCCTGCGAGCGTCCGCACACGCGAGAGCGCGACGTACCCTTGACCGTACTCAAACGTACCCGAAAGATCCATGTGCGCTGCATCAAGCGACATTCCTTGGCTCTTGTGTACCGTCATCGCCCATGCGAGGCGAAGTGGAAATTGGATGATACGACCTAAAACACGACCGCCATCTTCGATACGCCATTCATCCACCTCTGCATAAATGATTTTACCTGCGTTCGTCTTCACAATCGGATTTCCGTCGCTGGTGAAGTCTGAAATGATACCAAGCGTCCCGTTCACGTAACGATGCGTCGCGATGTCATTCCGCGTAAACATAACGCGGGCGCCGACCTTCAGTAATAACGTCTCTGGAGATAGACATCCGCGCTTCAGTGCCACGACAAGCTTCTCGGGTCCGCGACTTTCCATTTCAAATGTTTTTATCTTTCCCGCAAGTTTCAATAACTCCGCATCATTGATCTTATCGACATCAGCGTTATGGCTGTAAAGCTGAGTAATACCGTCTTTCGGTTTTGGCGAATAGCGGGTTCGGAGAAGTTGCTTGTGCGATTCTACAACAGTTGCCCGTCGCACCGCAGAAAGGAATTCTAGAAAGATCGCGTCTTCCTGCCGATGCTGTTCGGACAGATAACAAACGAGCGGATTCAATGTTTCCCACGCCACAGAGCGGAATGCGAACATGGCACTTTCATCTCGCGTCTCGTCAATTATTTTATTGTTTCCGGAGTTCTCTCCAGAAACAGGGGGGAGCTGGAAGAAATCGCCAACTAAAATTACCTGGAGGCCACCGAACGGTTGTTGGTTGCGCCGAATCTCACGACACACCGCATCCACCATCGAGAGCGTCCGCGCCGAAAGCATTGACACCTCGTCAATAATGAGAATGCGTGCATTGCCTACCCGCCGAACCACGTTCCTATTCTGTCCGATGCGATCGAGGTCATATTTTGTGAGATCGCGGCGTATGCCGATACCGCTCCATGAATGAATCGTGTAGCCGCCGATATGCGTCGCCGCAATTCCCGTCGAGGCCGTTATGGATGGCTCAATATTGCACGAGCGCAAATGCGAGACGTACTGATTGATCGTGTGCGTTTTCCCGCTACCGGGTTCGCCGGTCAAAAAGACATTCGCGCCAGTTTTCAAGATCGCGAGAGCTTCTGCTTGGGTCATTGCGATATTGTATACCCGACGAACACAGGTTTGTGAAAGTTTCGTCGGGTCTTGCCCACGACACTCGGAGAATATGAAAGCGATGCTTTCGCATTGCACTCGCTCTACGTCGCCAGCAATGATGCACCGCTTGGTTAGATACGAACCACAGTTACCCTAAGACAGCTTCTTGATTTTAACCAGGTATCCTGGACTTCTGTTAAATGTATCCGTCACTTCGACTGATGTCTCAAATTGGCGGGATCTTTTCGCGAACCACTCCAACGCTTCCTTGACCTGTTGTCCTCGTTGTAATTTTAAAACGTCTTCTTGGTGTTCTGAAATGACACGTCCAAGTCGTATTTCTCCCCCGACCCTTGTAACTCGAAGCATCTCTTGAAATATCTTCTTGATCTCTTTTTGGTAATCAGATGGATTTTGGCCTTTAACAACATTTGGAATGGCGCAGAAAGAAATCGTCAAATCGAAGGCTTCGTCTTTAAAAGGCAACTGAAAAGCATCAGCTACTGCCATTTTTCCACCTGCCAAATCTATTGTTGTATCAATGTCGTATATATCTGCGGGATGTTTTATATCTATACTGCACACGTCATTGTAGCCGTTTCGCTTGGCAACTTCTGCAAAATGTCCGAAGTCTGCCCCAACATCTAGTATTCTTTTTCGAAGGTCTTCGGGACTTAACTTCAGCTCATCAACGTACTGCTTATAAAGATTCGACGACTCAGCCCATTCCACACTGCTCGCCAAAGACTTTTTCTTAAATGGATTACCAGACATCGATTCCAACATGAACACACTATATCAAAGATCGCACTAGCTTTCTGACCCGATCTTAGGAGCCGGAATGTCGGTTGATGCGACCTAAAGCGTCTTTCCAAAGAATGAGATACGGTATGAGTGGGAACGAAATAAAGACGGTTCGCTCAAAAAGCTGGAGCAGGAGGTCAAGGTGAAGAAAGATTTCACGCTCCGTGCGAAGTACGACGCGAAAAGAGACGAGACGAAGATGTACTTCGTGGACAAGGAAAGCAAAGAGAAACTGAAGGAGACGAAGCGTGGATTAGTGTTAATTAGGATTACGACGAATGAGGGGGTGCTGGGAGTGGGGTATTAACAGGATAATTTATTTTTATGTTGGTGACAAAAAATAATGTATTTGTTGTCAGTATGTGTGGCATGGTTTTCTTTGCCTTCTTATTTTTTCTGAGTACAGGGGCTTGTTATGATCGTGTTTGGTGCCAAATCCTACAGGACACATTTAGTAATGAAAATCTTACTGTTGCCTTTCTATTTCCTCCCCTCTTTCTTTTCTCCCTCATCACCTACAAAATGCGTGAAAAAGTTTTTCGCGCATGGCTCCATTTCGCCTACTGGTGGGTACCGCTCTCGATCGTCCTGACGTTTTTGTCTCGTGGCGGCGGCGGTTTCGGCATGCCCAATGTATTCGATCAAGAATTCGTCGCCTTTGTCTTTTCTGCTCTGTTCTTCATCGTCTCCCTCCTCATCATCGCCTGGAAATACATCGCCACGCGGCGGAGCGCGGCGTAAATGGAAGAGCGGGAAAGTCGACCTTCTGATTCCGGCATCACAATGCTGTTGCCAGATGATGAGCCAACTGTTTCTTTAGGAGTCTCCTGCCGGAGCCGCTTTTCAGGAAACGTTCTCGACCTTTTGTGTCAAGCTCGTTCTTATACGCTTCGTAATATATTAACGTCCAATTTTTCTTTCTTCTCGTAGTTCGAGCACCATCGCCTTTTTGATGCCGTTCAATGCGCTGTTTTAGATTTGCGCTGTAGCCGATGTACCAACTTTTATCGTCCACATTTTCAAGAAGATATACGTAAAACATGCCGCAAATAGTACACGAATTTGTTGTCGCGTAAAACCGCGTAGCCGCAGAGCGGCTTTACGCGACACGCGACCAGCCACGTAAAGTGTCTACTGCGCAGCCACGTGACGAAAAAGCGCACTCATGTGCGCCTTTTCGTTTTACGTGGTTGCGGGGGCGGGAATTGCACCCGCGACCTTGAGGTTATGAGCCTCACGAGCTACTACTGCTCCACCCCGCTAGTGCAGTATAAATGCCAAAATAATTCTACGCAAATATTGGATCATACGCAATATCGGTGGTAACCAGCGAATAGCGGCGGGCGCGCTTTTG
>CAYHIZ010000085.1:0-4010 GCA_964356695.1 uncultured Candidatus Saccharibacteria bacterium
AAAGAGAAAGAAGCGCATAAATGCGCCGGAGAATTCTTTATCTTCTGTGCCTCGTTAGTATCACTACGCTCATACTATCACAAAATTATAATTTTATCTGCTTTGGTAATACTTTTTTAAAACAATCATCACACATATGGACAAAAGATTTATTTATCAACTTCATTTGCTTCGTATGTAATTCCATTAGTTTTATCACTAATTGATAATAAAATTTATTGAAACCATTCAAGTCTTTAAATACATCTTTCGCCTCGTGATCTAAAAGTTTATGGATACATTTATTTCGCATCTTTGAAAACCGTCCCAACATTTCTATCAAAGCCTTATCTTTCGTGTATGCATTTAAGACCTTAATCAGATAACCCAAGGGCTGGTTTTCAATATCATCTCTGCTATAAAGATTTCTGGGATTAAAATTCACATGATTTTGAACTGCCGCACCTTCAATTATTTTTTCAAAAGTCAAAATAGCATCCTTCGCCAGCATCTCAACAAGTAAACTCATGTAAAGAAGTGCCTCAACTCTTTGTCGTTTGCTCCACAAAAAATCTACCCTGCGGTTGTAGTATTCAAATTTCTTTACTAATTCCTTGCCTGTCATGTTTTTATATTGAATTTATTTTTTCTCATTATAATTAGTGAGAGCTCCTTTATTTTCTCAGCCCTAATTAAGTAGTAATTTTTTTATTTGATACCTTTTATAAGCTCAATATCAATCTTTTTTCCATCAGCATGGACATAGGAAATAACATTTTCTGAAAATCCAAACATTCTATATACTCTAGCAAGAATAAAGTAAACAAATTTTGCTACACTGTCTTCATCAAGAATATCCGAGACATTAATTTTAGTATTTGTTTCGGTATCTGTATTGATCGGATTCATACTCCAACTATGAGCAAAGTGGCTCTGGTCGGGAAGTTTTTCATCACCTAGCACATAATTACTATCCATCCCAACAAATCCAAATTCACAGATTACTTTCTTTGGTGTCTCACAGTCTTGAAGCGCCCTATTTAGTAGAGCAACACAATTGTAAGTAAACTCGACCAAGGCGGTAGTATTGATTTGTGTCCGATCACCCTTTAACGTACTTTGACGACTTGAGTTAGCCCAACAGAAAAATGATTCCGAAACTGACACTTGGATTATGATATGTCCGTTTTCTAAGATTTGGACTCGCCTGACATCATCTTTGTACTCGATTCCATTTAGCTGAATCGTGTACTGCGTATTTCTCGGCAACCCCCATCCTCCGTATCTAAATCCCTGCATTTCACGTTCAACATAGTACTTTAGTGATCCTTGCTCGTTGGAAAATAGACTCTGAAATGGACACTCCTCTCCATTCTCATTGAGAACGGAAAAGCCAATATAGTAAAAAGGTTTTGAAAAAAGGGTATCGATTTGTTTTGTCATAAATGTTTTTTTATATCGTAACGCATTCCCAAGGACATAGTTTTTGAGGTTTTTCCTATTAGCTTCTCAGTGTTGCTGAGAATTCTGTCACTTGTTCCGGCTATATTTTTTAAATATTTCTCAAAGTAAATGCCTTGGTGAACGAGTTCATGAAGATACTCTATATGGTGTCTTACTCCTCTATCGTGAGTTCTGATGTAATACGCCACGAATTCACGATTATGAGCATCTCGACGAACAAAATATGGTCTTTCTTCCGAATTATTACTTATTGAGATCAATAAAAACTTCTTTCCATCATTTGTCACAATTTGCTCAAAACCAACAAAAGTACCGATGGAGTTAGGGTAAATGTACTCAGATAGGATAGAGTACACGCCGTCCATAGAAGGAAAATCAGTTAATCCGTCAGTTGCTTTAACATAATCAGCAAGTTCATTTTGTGCTTTTTCAGTTTTGCAGCCGATAATCAAATAACCTCCGTTATTATTTGCAAAAGCTGTAATGTCTTTACATAACTCGTGCTTATCTTTTTGATCACTCAAATTATAAAAAATCTCCTTCGCGTCAAAAAAGTCATTCTCGGCATGTCCAATCAGTTCGTCGAGATTTTTTGAATCAATTATCTCTTTAAATCGTTCGACTGTTAGTGGTTCATTATCCATACTAGTTCAAATCTAAAAACTTCCAATCTTTCAGATTGTTTGGGTTGTATTCGTATTCCAGTCCATCGTGATAACGCCAACTGTTCTTTTCTTTCAATACAATTCCGCCATATAGCTTTTTACCTTTCTTGTTTTGATCGGCGATATATTTTGCCAATCCCTCGGCTCGCGATTTTGCTGTTTCTGCCGTAAGCCCGCCTTTTGTGTCAAACAAGCCAACACGACCACCTTTTTGCATTACAATGAAATCAACATAAAACGACCTCTCAACTCCATGTTCAATATGAGGCACAGCAAAATATGTAGCATCACTTTTCCCATTCTTAAACCACGATTCAACGCCTTTTGATTTTTCTAAATACTCAATAAAATCAACTTCGAGATCGCTATCCTCTTCGAACAAATTCGCTGTTCCCACACCAGACTTTCTTGTGTAGTAAGGTTGTATTACAGATTTTTTATAATCTTTCTTTGCGAAAGAAAGTGTATAGTTTATAACTTTCGGTACATTCCACGGCTCCTCATTTTTCACTAACTCATTTTTACCTTTTCCAACTTCCTCTTGATACATTTCTTTTGCAAGATTGATAGTGTCAATCATCACTTGGTGATTTTCCTCCGCCAAAACGGCTGCTTGAATCTTTGGCCATTCGTCCTCATCTCGTGATGCTTCAAAAAATGAATAGATTGAGCTTTTTATGCGACCGATTGAGCGTTGCTCTGGCGCGAATGGTGCAAGATTATTTCGCGCAAACATATCAAAAGCGTTTTGCAGTTCAACTTCGTTTTTAGGAATATCAAGCGTTCCTTTTTTGTCTATACTTTTTGTTTCCTTGTCGGCATCAATAATACGCCCACTCGCAATCAAACTTGTTTTCAAAATACTATGTTTGAACGAAAACTTTTCCTTGAGTTTTAATTTCTTTCCCGCCTCAATGAAAAGAGGAGTAAAATCAGAGGAAAGACGCGTTTCCTCACGGAAACGTTTTGAGTGATAAGACGACAAATCAAGATTTTTGTAATTCTTGATTCGAAATCCTGTAAAAGTCGTGATGTAATCGCGAGACAAATCCTCGGCGACATTTATATCCTGCAAACTCGTAAATACATAACCAACATTCAAATCTTGATTAGCATAATGTTTCTGCTCTGACATACGCATAATGCGCCCGAGTGTTTGAATAGAAAAAGTGATATTTTCTTCACGCCACTGTCTAAACAAAACCAAAATTGTCGCACGAGGACAATCCCAACCAAGCGAAATCGCTTGTTTAAATATCATCACATCAACCTCGTTTTCGTTCTTCTCAATGTTCGCAAGGTTTATTTTGTTGTCTTTGTCAGAAAGATATATCGCAAGCCGTCCATTTTCTGTCGTGTAACCAAATTTTTTGAGCAAAGCAATTATCTCGTCTTTTTTATCTGATACGCCCTGCATAGCATCAGGTAGTTGAATAAGTAAAAGAGGATTTACGCCCGAGCCTTCGGCTTCGAGCTTTTTCTGCAGTTCAATTCGCTTTTTTAACGCACTTTCTAGCACAAGCTCGTCTGCCGATTTATCGCTTTTCTTTTTATCAATGATGTAATGTTCAAAGCCAGGGTTTATGATAATTTCTTTCTTTATCATTTCCTCGTCTTTTACATCTTTGAGTTCTACTTCAACAATTCTGTTTGCATTATTGAGTTGTGGAGTAGCAGAAACTTCAATCGTGATTTTTGGTCCAATGTCTTGAATTAACTCTTTTGATTTTTCACTATTTGCTGTGTGGTGGCTTTCGTCAATGATAAGAAAAATCATTCTGCCCTCGTCTTTCGTCCGAGCAATAATACTTGTCAGATTATTATCTCGTTCGTTTGCACGAACATACAAATTGTCTTTTTTGTTGATACTTGCCCAGTTCAAAAACAAAATTTCATTTTCTC
>CAYHIZ010000086.1:0-4000 GCA_964356695.1 uncultured Candidatus Saccharibacteria bacterium
CGAAAATTCTCTTCCACCAAATCGGAGACGGATATGGCTCAAATGTTTTCGATAACCGCTTGCGCAGATGAAGATGCCGGAGATGCAAGCTCATTACGCAATTATATACTGTGGATCATAAGAAGCGATCCTTTTCGCACGGTAATTTCTGCGTGCTTGCTTGTCATCCTATTGCGTATGCCGCGCGCACTTCCTGCGCTTAACGCATCGTTAACAATCGGATAAAAAAGACCTTTGGTCGTTATCCCACCCGCATTTCCTGAAATAGCGATGAGCGATACTACATCCCCTATTTTTCCTTTTATACGAATACGTTTACGCACCAGCATCATCTCCTCTTTCCCTTCAATAATCTTTATATTCAGCGAGGCGAATTCTTTTTTTGCAAGTAGAAAGATATTCCCAAACATATGATCGGTGGAAGTGCCACGAATACCCGTGAGAATAATTTCACGGCATCCGCGTTTTCTGGCGAGCGCGACGCCCAGCTCCGTGTCAGTGTAGAGTTTTTCGCGCGGATACTGTATATATTCCACTTTCCTGTGCCTAAGAGCGCGATCGTCTCTTGCGGAGATAGAATCGAAATCGCCAATAACTACATGCGGAGTTAGTCCTAGAGACAAAATATGCCCTGCACCGCCATCGCAGGCGATCAGCAGAGTGTCTTTGTCTATGTGTGCGCGAACACGTGATACGTCGGAGAGGTCTCCATTCCCAAATACGACAGCCTTTTTATGCGTACTTCTATTTTTCATACGCATGGTGCCACGGAGTAAACACTCGCTCCGCGACTGATACAGATAAGAGCAGAAACATCGTCATAAACGCAGTTACGAAGAGTGCGGCAAAAACGAGATCGATTGCATGACTGTTCGCAGAAGTAACAATATAAACACCTAAGCCCCGATAGGCGCCGACGAACTCCCCTACGATTGCCGCCGCTATCGAATATGTGGTAGCAATTTTGACACCTGAGAAAAATGCAGGGAGCGTGGCAGGCAAGCGAATGAACCGCATTATCTGTAACGGAGATGCGTGCATAGATTTCAGAAGATCGACTAGGTTCTCATCCGTTGTACGCAGTGCATCCGCAACCGCGATAGTGATCGGAAAGAAACAATAAAGAACAACGATAATTACCTTGGGAGAAATCCCGAATCCAAACCAAATGAGCAAAAGCGGAGCAAGTGCAACAATTGGTATCGTTTGCGAAAGAACGAGCAATGGATACAAACCAACACGCATTCTGGAAGAGTTAAATAATATTATCGCCGCAGATACGCCAAAAATGACTGCGAGAAAAAGTCCTATCATCGCCTCTGTGAGGGTCTGCCCAGCATGTATAAAAAGTATTTCGCGATTCACGACGATCGCATGAAAAATATCAGATGGCCGTGGTAAGACAGTTTTTGAAATACCGCCGATACGGCAATACGCCTCCCATGCCCCCATAAATAGAGTGAGAAGCGCGAACGACAAATAAAATTTCTTAAAGTTTTTCATAACAGCATTCATTCGACTAGAAGCGAGAAAAGCGTTTTCTCGAGTGCGAGCGCTTCGGGCGCATGCAGATGCTCGTGGAGGCGGGGACGCGAAATCGGCACGGTAAACTTTTCTTTGATGTCTCCGGTGCCAGAGTCAAGCACGTAAATAGTGTCTGAAAGAAAAATTGCTTCTTGCATATCATGCGTGACGAGAAGCGCGCTTGCTTGATTTTTCTGCACGAACGCTTGAAGCCACGTCTGCGATTCTAGGCGTGTTAAAGCATCGATCATAGCAAACGGTTCATCGAGAAGAATAATTGAGGCATTCTGAATAATTGTTCGTAAAAGCGCGATCTTTTGTCGCGTGCCTCCCGAAAGCAGAGATGGGTACGAACCCCCATATTGATCGAGCCCAAACTCCGCAAGCAGAGATTTGATCCTGGCACGTGTCGCGCCGCGTGAAATATTCTGGATATCGCTCGGCAGGAGCAAATTTTCCTCGACTGTTCTCCACGGCAAGAGCGTGTGATCCTGCGGCATGTATGCGACGTTTCCATCGACCGTAAATGTGCCGGAGGTTGGTTCGACTACGCCGGCTATGATCTTCAAGAGCGTGCTCTTGCCCGAAGCATTGCGTCCGATAATACTCACGAATTCGCGCGGTTTAACCTCAAAAACAATCTTCGAAAGTACGGAAGTTTCCCTGCCTGCGGAAGCAGGCCTGCCTGCCATGCCTGCACATGCAGGAGGCTTGTATGTTTTGCTTATATGATTGACAAAGAGTGTTGGCATGACTATTCGAACAATTCGTTCGTGTATAGCGAATCGAAATCAATTTCGCCCACAAAAACTCCTGAAGTATCGAACACTGATTTGCTATCAACCATAAAGGCCGGATAATCGCGCCACGAATCTTTTTCTTGCACACCCCACGGTTTTCCCGAATCCGCATAAAGAGGACTCAAATACTCCTGACTTTCAAATACCAACGCTTGATCGGGAAACGTTCCCGGAGATGCGGTATCAATGAGCATCTGTGCAGACTCTCTCGGATGTGTGCGGGCATACTCATATCCGCGCGCTGTCGCTCTGATAAATTTTCTTAACAACTCTTTCTTTTTCTCCAACGTTTCCGGCGAGGTAATTATATTGGGAGTCGAATAATCGGGAATACCGTATTCTCGGATTGGAAACGAAGTGAGCAAAAATCCTTCTCGCTTCGCCTGAATACCCTGCCACGCGTCGAATATCCACGTAAAATCTATACGCTTCGCTCGGAGAGCCTCGAATGCGTCTACGTCAAGAACAACATTCTTAAACACTCCCTTGCCACCATCTTTCTTAATTATCGCGCCAATGACAGCCTCTTCGTATGAAGCTCCGTATCCTCCGTATATCTTGCCATCAAGTTCCGAAGGCCTGGTGATGCCCGAATCTTTTCGCACAACCAGAGAAGACGTATTGTGCGCGATGATTGCCGCGACGGAAATCACAGGCGTGCCTGCCGCAGAACTTGCGACGACAGCTTCAGTCGAGCTTATGCCTAAATCTGCCTTGCCCGCGCCGACCAATACATCAGGCGAAACGGAACCATACGGAAGAACAATAAGTGCGATACCATCTTCCTCATACCATTTTTCGTGAAGCGCAACATACAGCCCGGTATGATTGGTATTTGGAGTCCAATCAAGCGCGAGCGTAAGCGGCACAAGTGATCCGTCATCAGGATTTTCTGGAGAATTTTGCGAAACCCAAAATGCGCCAATAACAACAATTAAAAAAATTGCAAAATAGGATCCAAGAAAAAATCTATGCGTATTCATACTCCCTCCGCGAGAATTACCTCACAGGTTCTACGGGTTTTCCAACCTTGGGTTGGATCTCAGCCAGCCACTTCCAGCTCCCCAAAAACACTTTACCAGTAAACCGCCGTAACACAAAATCGGTTGAGGGTAACCATTCACCCGTTCCCAGCCCGCTGTCCTTGCACCACAAGGGCATTTCCATTTTTCTAACATGGTAACTGCCGAGATTTTCTTGACGGTACTCCGTCTTAGAAAATCCAAATGCACTCGCGAAGCGAGGTGCCATGTTGAAAAATTGGTCACGTTCGGAGCGAAGCAATCCAGAGTCCTACCAACATACATCTGGATCGCTTCCCTGCATGCCATGCCTGCCCTGCATGGCATGCATGGCAGGCAGGGCAGGCAGGGCAAAGCTCGCGAAGACGAATACTGGGAATCGCTGAATCCTTACTTAATATCAACGACATCCCGTAGCCGGGCATCCTTGAAACACGCAATCGTTACCTACTCTTAGATAATAATTTGGGCATGTTACCGGGGTACATGTAGTGGGTGGGGGCAGTGGTGGTGTTGTGCACGCACTAGCACGACACACACTTCCATCTAGGGTATAGCCGGTAGGGCAAGTATATGCGCCACTTGGGGCGGCAGTCCATGTGATATTTACAGAACCGTTGGATCCATGAACTCCTTTGCTTGTAGTAGGATCCC
>CAYHIZ010000087.1:0-3832 GCA_964356695.1 uncultured Candidatus Saccharibacteria bacterium
TAAAAGATTACCGCGATTACCTGTCGTATAACCGCTGTATATTCTAATTCCCTCGCCGAAAGCTGTAACAGGAAAAGATGAGAATAAGAAAAGAGATACAAAAACAAGTATGGGAAATATTTTTTTCATAATGATTACATTATATACTAAAATTTCACGTCAAATAAAATGTATTGGATTCAAGTGTGGATAAGATCATTATATCGATTTCACCAAAGGCAACGGAAAAATCGGAAAGCGACCCGATACCGATTTTGGCGCCGTTAGGATAATAGCCCCTGGCGATCCTGCGGGATTGCTTCGGCCAAAGGCCTCGCAAAGACGGATATCTATTGTTGAATGGGTACTTGGTGATGGTATCACTATACCGCTCTTGTTTTTCTTTTTTCTGACAAACATTATCCACAGTGTACGCGGGACACCCTGTATGCAAAATGCGGCGGCTTAAACAAAGTGTTTTATGCGATCTTTTAGCTCAGATTTGGAGAGAGTCCGAAGTCAGGAGAATTACAAAGCGTCGCTTTGTAAATTACTTTGTGCTCGTATGCTCGCGTGAAAGCATACAAATTGTTTGACTCGATTTTGTTTTTCAGTGAACGCCCTTATAGAGGGTTTGTTTTGGGTGCGAGGGGAAATATGGGTTTGGGGGATTTCGTAATTCAGAGTGTCGTAACAGTGACTACGGCAGATTGCGCGGATTTATGACCAGCTACATCGTAGGCGGCTACTCGGTACGCATACATACTTCCCGGGACAAGACCAGCGTCCTTGAATGAACGCGCAGTAGTATCAGCGACGAGTACGCCGTCGCGGTAGACAAGGTAGCCGTCGATGCCGGATCCCCCCGCGGTATCGGAAGATGCATTCCATGAGAGGGCAACCTGCCCAAGATTGGCTACTGTCGGCGTAGTTGCGACAGCCGATACACCAGTCGGAACGGAAGGCGCCGTTGTATCCGGCGTAGCATTCATGCCGACGCTGACGGCATCCTGCAACCATGCCGTACGTATGAGCCAATTATCCGAATGAGGAGGGCCATTGAGGTCCCAATAGCCGACCGCAAAAATTATGGCTCCATCGGAATTATATCTCGTGTAGTTGACTTGCTTTCGCCACGTGTCAATTGGGACGTACGTGAGTCCGAGCGGTGCCCTCATCATATCATGATATTGTGGCCATATATACGGAATGAGAGGTTTTCCATAGACGCGTGCGCGCTGTCTGGCAAATCGCACGAACTCACGCCATCCGGCGTCATAATTGACAAGGCCCGGCGGATTTGTCCCCGCCACGATCGCTTGGTAATTCTGACTAATGCTGTAGAAGACCGGACAAAACATATCCACCTTTCGGATCACCGGCAAAAGATAATCATTAGCTGCTAATAAAGCATTATACTGATTAATGATGCTCGTGCGCGCGACTGGCGTTGCCCACGCGGGGTCGGCAACGCGCAAATTCATAAGGTAGTGTCGGGCGTTAACGCTAAAATCCAGTATGAGTGCCCCATACATGCACACTTTGGCATTGGGATTCTCGGCATGTGCCCAATCAATGAGATTCTTCATGTGTGCGATCGTTTTGTCAACCGCTTGCGTAGTAGTGGATCGTATATCGTATGGATAACGTGCATCTTCAATATCAAATAAGATGAATGGGCCAGGGTCTTCTGTCGTCGCTGTGGCAACTCTAGCGCGGACCATACTCTCAGTTAGGATGGGAGAGTGTGTGCCCTGCTGTATTGAGTACCGCTTTAACCATCCTGGAGCAGGTCTAGGTGGCGCATTGTCATAACCGTAGTTTCCACAACCCGCGGGGCAATGACGAGACACATTATCGATAACTGGCCATCGCGGTAAAGTTACATTCACTGATGCCGTTGTTTTGTTCCCTGCAACATCTCGTGCAATGGCGGATACGGTATGTGATCCGACGGAGACAGGTGCGGCATTCCAGACGACCGTGTACGGCGACGTCGTGTCTTCCGCACCAATATTTACATCACCGACCTTGAACTGCACGCCCGCGACCCCCAAATCGTCGCTCGCGGTGGCGGTGAGATATGTGAGACCGTAGACCGCTACCATACCTCCGACAACGCTCGACTTTGGTGTAACGATGGAGACGATGGGAGGGGTGAAATCGGACTGAGTCATTACACGCAAAGTCACTGATGCCGATGCGGTTTGCCCTGCGACATTGCGTGCCGTATATGTAACGACAAATGTATGTCCTGCGTGACACGCATTCGTCAGCACAGCACTCCTTGCGCCATTCGGAGAATCGCCATATCCGACCGACCAAGGGAACGGACCTGTGCCATTGCGACCGCAGTTCGATGAGTCCTGGGTGAAGGTGCTTGCAGCCGATGTCGCACCTGTACTGCTCCATACGTAGTTGATCGTGTCGCCCACGCGCACGG
Organism: uncultured Candidatus Saccharibacteria bacterium; assembly: GCA_964356695.1. Lineage (GTDB taxonomy): Bacteria > Patescibacteriota > Minisyncoccia > Phycocordibacterales > UBA2100 > UBA10103. The sequence goes on from CAYHIZ010000087.1 coordinate 2,423, forward strand.
TGATGTCATTGGCGCCGTTGGCTGTAAAGGCGACGGTTGGTACTGGTGGAGGAATTGTGATCACATACGCAAAACTCGCAACAGCCGAAGGTACTCCCGCATAACACGCGATCGCTTTGATGGTTCTGGTTGATGCGACGTGGATTGCCGTTGAGTATTCAGTGCCGGTGGTGCAGGTGGGAGCGACGACTGATGCGTCGCCGATTGTGTAGCGGATTGTTGCGCCGATGTGGGCTGTGAGTGCGACATTCTGCGCCGTTGGGTATGTGCCGGAGACGGGAGTGGCGATGGGAGCTGGGAGGACGCTGGAAAAAGTCACGGTAACGGTGCTGGCCGCTGTGTTTCCTGCCGCATTTCTCGCCACATATGTAACGATGTAGGTATGTCCGGCGTGACAGGGCCGTGTTGTCGTGCTTGTTGTGTTTGAACCTGCAATCGTGTTCCCCAACCCCGTCCAAGGAAACGGTCCTGTGCCAGACCTGCCACACGACGACGAATCCTGCGTGAATGTGCTCGCGGCCGAGACGGCATTGGTAGAGCTCCACACATATCTCACAATATCGCCGACGTTTACCGTGATGTTCTGTACGCCGTTTACGGTGAGCGCGGCCGTCGGGGCGGTGGGGTCGGGTGTCTGGAGTGTTGCGCTGGTTGTTGTCGCCGAACGCGCGCTGACATTTCCCGCTCCATCATACGCGGCTACAGAGTATGAGTATGTGGTAGACGCCGTGAGACCCGTGTTTTGATATGAAGGAGCGGTGGTTGTTGCTATCTGATTGTTGTCGCGGAATACTTTGTACCCTGCGAGGTCGGATCCTCCCGTGTCTGTACTTGCCGTCCATGCGAGATTGATTTGCGTGTGTGATATGGGTGTGGCGGTGAGGGATTCGGGGGTTGATGGCGCGGTGGTGTCATCACTGCCGATCACTACGCAGGATGCTCTATTATATGTGTTAGACTCTGAGAAAGTGCCATTGTTGCAAGTGCGTTTTTGCGAGTACGATGCGCAGATCGCAGGAAACGCGACGGTTGATGCCGAATAGAAGGTCTGTGAAGCGCCGTCTGAGAGAGTGACGCCATCTAGCACGCAAGATGCCCGAGGAAGTGGAGATGATCCACCACCACCACCGAAAGAACCACCTCCGCCACCAGTATTATTGGCAGGAGTTCTGTCTACTGTGTTTCTTGTGGTGCCTGACGCACGAGCACGCGGTGCTGGAAATCGTAAACCGTTGATAATAGATCGTGTGAGTCGATCCACATATCCGACCTGTTCGAGGTTGTGTCGTCGCTGGAATCGTTTGACCGCCGCGCGCGTCAGTTTGCCGAAGAATCCTGTTGCGGAATCAGCAGAGAGAAGATTTTGAGAAATGAGGAAACGTTGAAGAGAAGTAACCTCGTCGCCCCTTG
>CAYHIZ010000088.1:0-3830 GCA_964356695.1 uncultured Candidatus Saccharibacteria bacterium
CTCAAAGCCCGCCCGCTTTCTCCCCACCCGCTCTTCAACGCATTCATAAAAGCGGCGATGGGACGCAGCCAAGGCAATTAAATCCTGATTAAGGCTTAGACGGTCTGCTCACGCTCCACATTTCTTCGAAGAACTTCAGGTACGCTTCCGCAACATCTATGTCTTGTATTTCCATGATCGTAGGTTTCTCGCCGAAAATTTGAATGATGACGGTATCGCCCATGACGTTGTAATTAGCGGGATTTTGCAGAGTGCGCGGCAAGAGACGAAAATCGTTTAATTTGGGATATTGCTCGACAAGTTCGCGGTCTTTCGTTCCAAATTCATACATCGCCATTTTCCAAACGATTTTCTTTTCGACACGGAGTGCTGTGTATGCTTCGGCGAATGCTCCCATCGGTTCAAACCAGCGATCTCCTACGGCTCCCGCAACATGAATCACCGAACTCTCCGGCAGTCGTTTCAAGAGCCCCATGTGATACGCCTGGAATTGTTCCGCGCCCTCAAAAATCTCGACCGCATGATCTTTTTTCGCTATATCCCGGATGAATGACAAAATTCGCGCATCGGTTTGCCCATGAAGAAAAGACGTTGCTTTCGTGTCTTGCGTGATCTTGCCCTCGTCAAGAAACACAATGCGATCTGCAATGGCAAGCGCGAGTGAAATGTGATGCGTTACGATCAGCATTGTGTAGCCGTCTTTCGCAAGTGCGCGAATTACGTCGAGAACGCTTTTCGTCAACTCTGGGTCGAGCGCGGACGTTACTTCATCGAGCAAGAGAACCGCGGGTCGCATCATAAGCGCACGGATAAGCGCGACGCGCTGTTTTTGGCCGCCGGAAAGCTCGTCTGGATACGTAGAGCCGTAATGTTCAAGCCCAAAGCGGGCAAGCAATGATTCCGCTTCGTCTCGTACCTCGCGCTCCGGCAGTCCTCGTACTTCTCGCGGAGCGAGCACGAGATTTTGCAAAACGGTGAGGTGCGGCCAGAGCGTATAGTCCTGCGGGACGTACACCACCTCGCCGGGCATCGTCGCTTCATTTCCGATTGAGATTGTCCCATGATCGGCTTTTTCCAAACCGGCGAGAACGCGGAGCAAGGTGCTTTTCCCCGATCCACTGGGCCCTAGAACGCACACTATTTCTCCCTTTCTGATCGAAAGAGACACATTGAAAATCCCGCGAGCGGTTGTCTCGGAAAATGAACGAGTAATATTTTTTGTGGCAACAAGGTTAGGATGTAGCATATTTTTTCTCTAAACTGCGGACAACGAGATGAAGCGGTCCCAAAATTATCAAGAAAAACAAGACCAGAAGCGAATATACTTCGACAGGGCGGTATACCATCGCGTTGACGTTTTGGGCGACGCGGAAAAGTTCCGGTACTGAAATGAAACTTGCAAAGAGCGTGTACTCGAGCATTTTTCCTTGATTTGCCAGCAATTGCGGGATTGCACGCCGCGACAAAATCGGCAGTTCAATAAAACGCGCGATTTTGATTGTCGGAAGTCCGAGCGTTCGCGCCGCTTCCCGATATGCTTTGGGCAGGAGATCTAATTCTCGTCGCACCAATTCCGCAGTCAAAATGAAATTGACGAATCCCAACGCGATAACCGTCGTCCAAAAAGGGTCAATAACAACGTGGAGAATGCTTTGAAGCGGATAGTGCATCCAAAACAGAAGCACGAGAATCGGAATCGCGCCCGTGAGAAAGTAGATACCGGATACGATAGAGCCGATAGAGCGGCTAACTCGCGCGCCGACAACGCCCACAGCGACACCAAAAGGAATACCGATGAGTGCAATTAGAACGACAAGTCCGAGCGTTACGGCAAGACCTCTTAAGAACGCATCGTGATAGTTGATGAGAATGTCCAGCATACTCTCGTTGTACCAACTACCACCGGTTTCCTACAGGAGATTGTGTCGGAAGAAACGAGTCCGTAGCGGAATATTTCTCAACCGCACGTTTTACCGTTCCATCAAATATCAATTCGCGTATGGCAGTGTTCCACATTCCCAAAAACTCGTCTTCGCCGCGTTTTACAGCAAACACATTGCCGAATGTGCGAACAGGAATGGAACCAATTCGGTGAATTGCACCGGGATTGTTTTTTAGGAAATCGTGTGCTATTGCCGGTTCAACGAACGTCACGTCCGCTTTTTCACTTGTCACGCCGATCAACACCTCGGAGACGGAAGAGTTTTGCGTGAGCGCATACGTTTTTGCGCTCGGGAAATCGCTCTGCGCGATAAAACTAGTCATTTCTCCGTCAATCGTCGCGAGCGTCGCTCTCGCACTGTTCATTCGCGAGAGATCGGCGTCAAAGCGCGTATCGCCGCTTCTCGCATACGGATACACGATGCTGTACATGATCGAAGTCGAGAAGGCGGCTTCGCGAGCGCGAGCGGAGTTCGGCCAGATAAGCGTGCCTATAATGTCGTAGCGTTCGGTGCGAAGCCCCTCGATCATTGACCCCCAGCAGACTTCTTCGACCCAATTAGTTTTGAGTCCAAGATTTTCTGCAGCTTTTTCGGCAATGTCGTATGAAATACCGGAGAGCGCGCCGGTGTTCGGATCTTTAATCAAGTTTGGCGGATAGACGACATATCCGATACGGATAGTGCCGCGTGCAAGTGCTTCGTCGGCAAGTGAGTCCTGAGATCCGCTTTGGTTAGAGGAAAATTCGAGTACGATAGCAACAAGCGCAACAACAACAATCACCACTGCCAACCATTTATGAGTTCCCATATGTATTATTCATTAATGAGTAATTGAATGCGAAGTATAAAGAAGTGTGGGATAAAAATTGATAAATATATCTATTCTGGTAGAATGTCGCTGTAAAAGCCTTATTTATAAGCACTTTCGGTGTCGATTATTTGTCGAAAAGTCCCCACAAAGTATGCAAGATCTCACATTCCTCGGTCTATCGAAAAAAGAGAATGATGTTTACCTAGCGCTTCTTGGTCTGGGAATCGCGACGGCGAAAGAGTTGCATGCCGTCCCAAGCTTGATCGGACGACTGTATACGACGTGATGGGCGTTCTGATACGCAAGAATCTCGTCTTCAAGTAAGACAAACGCGGCATTCTGCACTTTGCTCCGCATGATCCCAAAAATCTTCTGCGTGATGTGCGAGAAAAAGAAGAGCGTATCAAAGAACTGCTCCCCGATCTCGTGCAGGCGTTTCGCACAGCTGGGCGCGCGTCGCATGTGCGCATCTACGAAGGCGAGGACGCGATCAAAGAATTATATGAATCGATCTTGGATATCAAGGGTCTTTCCAAATACGATATTATTTGCTCGGAAAAAGATTGGCTACAAATGAATCCGAAATACTTCGAGCGGTACAAGAAGCGGCGATCTGCGAAGGGAATCCGCACACGACTCATTGTGGAGACATCGTCCATCGCGCAGATGCGGAAGAAAGACGAGATCAAGGATCTTTCCGAAATAAAATTTCTCCCGCCGGCGTTCTCTTCACTCGATTTCTCTGCCGGCGCATACATATTTCCCGACCGAGTCGTATTCGTCAGCTATCGCAAAGAACATGTCGCGACGGAAATGTTCTCCGCGGGGATCAGCGCATTTATGCAGACAATTTTCGATTTCATGTGGAAAGTGATTGCGTAGCCGTTTGCACAAACTTAACCACTCGCTCTTGAGAATTGTACCTATTGTCGTAATTGTCCTATAGGACAATTACGACAATAGACAGAATTTGGAATCATCATTTCAGAATTATTTGAGTGGCAGATTGAAGTGTTTACGGATCTTAATATCGTACTCAACTGCATCTGCCACAAGATATAAAAGATGGTTTCCTG
>CAYHIZ010000089.1:0-3778 GCA_964356695.1 uncultured Candidatus Saccharibacteria bacterium
AAGAGGTAGATGTTGCTCAAGTCGGAGTCGGTCGAAACGCCGATGCGCTTAAACGCAAGGTTCGTAACCGAGACCGGTGCGCTGGAGCCGTTGGTGAAGGTGAACTTCGCGAGCTCTGCGATACCCTGACTCTTTACCAAGACATTGTTGCTTGATGGAGAATCAGAAGCGAGAGAAACGCGAAGACCAGCGCCGACCGGCACTACCGGGTCTACCGGGTCTACCGGATCATCTTTCGGATCATCTTTCGGATCAGCCGTCATTGCGCACATGCTATTTGCTTGTCCGCGTGTAAGAGGACCCCAGTATCCGGCTGCTGGCGAAACGTCGTTTGCGCCCTGGAAGGCCATAACCGCTAGTTTCGTCTTTGCGCCGAAGAAGCTGGACTCATTACCCGGAGAACCGGCACCGCTTGCCGCGACAACTGCTCCGTGACTGTTAAGGAATTTCTGAATCCACATCACTTCCCCGCCAGTATCACCTTGCTTGTGATTTCGCGTGAACGTGGGACATGCGTCGCCCGAAGTGGTGGTTGTAGAACCGCCCTGAAGCGACGCAATTTGTGCGAGCAATGTCTGAATCTGTGCCTGAAGATCCGAGAGCACGTCTGCTTTCGCCGGAGTGGCGAATGCAAACGAGAGCGTGAGGATCAAGCCAAGACCAAGAGCAATCGCCGCAACGTTTTTTGTTGCTAATGATTTACTCATAAGTTTATTTTGAACTTTCCTCCTTCTTTAATTTTATAAAAATCAATGAAGGAGCGCACACTACACCCTTTCGACGAGGAGTCATGTGCGTTTGTGTGTCTTCTAATAACCTAACTAATAGACTAACTACTAACTGAAGACAACTGATAATCGAGCCGTGTCTTTCGACAGACCCTTAATGATCGCTTTTACGCGATACATAATTGCTAGCTCGTCGCACTCACTTATTTAAAATGTAAAGTGAAACGAGATTAGCAGTAAGGAAGTTGGACAGTCGTTCTGTCGTGCAATCGTATCCGAACATATTCAGAAATTTCTGAAATCTAATTTTATCTACATGCGAAGATTCGCCTGTCTTTTGTATCACTATTCAAATGTCAGAGAACTAAATGAAGCGCACTATCGTAACAGTCGCTTCCAGATGCATCTTACTAATTGCAAAACGCATCCGTACCATTATATATCAGCGGGTCGTACCAAACATACGACACCGACTAATATTTTGTGGATAACTTGTGATTTAAAAATTGCCATGAAAGTCCAGCTGACTAACCAAGCATTTACTTATCAAATCACAAGTATTGACACAATATACTCCACGGCTACGGTAGTCAATAGTTGTAGTGCCCCCAATTAATCATTCAATTAGTATATGTCCGTCTTTGCGAGGCCTTTGGCCGAAGCAATCCAGAGTCTGTGCACATATTCTGGATTGTTTCGCTTCGAACGTGACCATTTTTTCAACATGGTAACTGCCGAGATTTTCTTGACGGTACTCCGTCTTAGAAAATCCAAATGCACTCGCTAAGCGAGGTGCCATGTTAGAAAAATGGAAATGCCCTTGTGGTGCAAAGACGGCGCACTGGGGGGTGGTTAAATAGGATTGTAAAAATAAGATACGACACTATGCAAGCGTATACATGCTCCATCTCTTGAATCCCATTTTCTTTACCCTACCGCCTGCAACCAAATCCTTTAATTCGCGCTGTATCATTTTTTCACTGTACTCCGGAAAATGAGAAACGATGTCCTTTATGCCCAATTTTTCTTTTGAAGAACCGAGCGCACCGAGTATATTTTCTGTCCTATTTCCCTTGCGTCCTTTAGAATCCATATCGGACAACCTCCCGATGTTCTCATGTTTTAGCACGTCCTTTATAGATAGTTTACTGCGTCCTTTAGACTGTTCGCGAATTCGATCGTGCCACATCCCGTTGTCTTTTATATCAACAAAATCACCCCGAGTAAGTAGCACCGATTCAGCGAGCGACGACCTTGGGGCCGAGCCTAATAATACGCCAAGCTCATCCATGGCGTCCGTAAGCACCTCGGCATTCAAAGTCGACAAATTACCGCTAATAGACAAAATGCGTGCCAGTGAAATCAATTCCCTAATTAATGCTTTTGATTGTATCGCCGAGCGAGATCCCGAAACTCTCATATCATCGCGCAGGGCGAGTATCGATGTAAGCAATTCCATAGCAGTCTGGCGAATGCGTATACGAGCAGGCTCGCTCTCGGATATGTGCCTTGTTACGAGACAAACCGCCGCAACAATTTTTTCCGCCCGCAGATAAACCCTAACGCCAAAAAGATTGTCCCCAAAAGGATTTGTCCGTATAACCTTGTCGTTAAGGAATAGAGGCGTGCCGTCCTTCCTTTGTATGTCCTTGATATTGTCCATTTCATATACTCATGCGTCCTATACATGAGCTGTTTTGGATTATATAAAGGACACGTCTTCTTGCAAGCGGCCGAGCGCCCCGCAGACACATACGCTCTTGTAAGCGTAGTGCTATGATACTGTTGATGAAAGACAAAAAACGCGGAAAAAATAAACAAGAAGAACGCAGGGAAGAGAGTTTTGAGAGACGCGTAAGCAGCGAGGTACTGCGGGGCGTCTCGGCAATTTTTTGTATTGCTCTTGGCGGATTTCTTATTCTTGCAAGTGCCGGCATAGGCGGCGTAGTAGGCTCATACATATACGGTTGGCTCTCGTGGCTTCTCGGTCTTGGATATATGCTATTGCCGTTTTCGCTAATACTTCTGTCGATTGCAATCTTTCGCTCTTTCGAACGTCACTTCGGAATGGTCCAATTAGGGAGCATGTTCGTTTTCCTTCTCGCGTCTCTCGGACTTGTGAACATGGTGGCAATCGGCCGAGGGGGTGTACTCGGATCGGCAGTGGCAGATCCGATTATTTCCGCAGTCGACGTGCCGGCTACCGTAATCTTTCTGGTCACATTTATAATCGCTTCACTTACTATTGCGTTCAACGTTCATCTTGGGATTGTGTTCTCGACCTTGCGTGACTGGATTAAAAAACGGAAAGATTCCGCAGAACCGGAGAAGATGTCGGAGAATGTACTTGTCGTCGGACTCCCCGAAGAAGACAGCGAACCCGTTGCGGAAGAAATTAGTGCGAAAGATGCGCACGCGGTTGATAACAAAGTAAGAACAGGTGTCGATGATGAAATTGAACGTATTACGCATTTCTCACAAAAAAATGAAGTCGCCGAAGGCTTTCCAATAATTGCCGCCGCGGTGTCGACATACACCCCCCCGCCAGTATCAATTCTGGCAAAAAATAAAGGAAAACCAGAGGTGGGAGATGTGAAAGCAAACATGAACATCATCAAGCGGACGCTACAAAATTTCGGCATCTTGGTCGAAATGGATGAGGCGTCGATCGGTCCCACCGTCACACGTTACGCAATGAAACCTGCCGAAGGCGTACGACTGTCAAAGATAGTAACCCTGCAATCAAACCTCGAACTTGCGCTCGCCGCCGCCCCGGTGCGAATAGAGGCACCTATCCCGGGCAAATCGCTTGTCGGTATCGAAGTGCCGAATATTTCGCGCACGACCCTGGGACTTGCTCCACTGGTATCGGATGACGCTTTCGTAAATTCCGATAAGCCTCTCCTTCTCTCGCTTGGACGCTCCATAACGGGAACCCCGCACTTCGCCGATCTTGCACGCATGCCACACCTGCTCGTCGCCGGAACCACGGGCGCGGGTAAATCGGTATGCATACATGACTTCATAGTTTCCCTGCTCTATCGTTGCGG
>CAYHIZ010000090.1:0-3767 GCA_964356695.1 uncultured Candidatus Saccharibacteria bacterium
AATTCGTTGCCGTGCGCCTGCTCCTGCGCCGGATGCTCTTTCACATAGATCTCCCAGCCTTCGGGCAGTGCGGAGGCGAGCATCTTTATCATAAGAATTTGATCGACAAAGATGCCGCCCTGCGGACTGGTGGTACATTCCGGCTGATAGTGCAAGGGAACATAGATATATGGTTTGGAGAAGTCGGCGGGTTTCTCGTGTTTCTTTTGTTCATCGAGCACTCCGGCCTTCAATATTTTGAAAACGCGCATTACGGCACGCTCAAATATCGTCCCATCCTTTATGAAAGGCACGAGCGCTTTTGTACGGCGGCGGAATTTTCCCCACCCCAGAGCTTCCACTTTCCAGCTTTCTACATACTGCGGAATAGGAGCGGGCGCTGACGAAATCTCTTTATAGTATGATTGCATCTCTTTGCTCAAACTCGCCATCTCTCCTGCGCCATCTTGAAAACCGCCCGCCGCTTCTTGCGCAAGCTTTTTGTTCCCATATTTATAATCGTCGCAGAGAATCACGCGGTCCTGGCCCAAAATGCAATCGAACATGGGAGTCGGTATGCCTCGTTTTTGCGCGATGCGATATAAAACGTAACTGAACATCTCGTGCGGCGGCGCGTGAAAAATGATTGCGTCGGGGGAATATTTGCGGAGTACGCTTCCCCAGTAACTAAGAGAATCGTAAAAGAAATCTTTGCGCTTCAAGATCGGCCAATCCGGATACCATTTGTCCATCATAGGCATAAGCTCCGACTCCGTTTCGAAATGTTCTGCTATTTTTTTTGCGCTCCATGGTGCGGGAGTCGGCGTGCGCATCGCTCCCGGCGGAATATTTTTGAGGGCATCGCGATAATCGTGAAAGGTTGTATCCGGAAACTTCGAGGTGTCTATGGAAACAAAGTCCTCAAGACGAACCCAATAGAGAATTTTATGATTCTTAGCAAGCTCTTCCGCCGCGCGGATATGCTCGGTAAACAAACTCCCTATCCCAATTAGAATGATTTTCATATCAGGAGACAGTCGCGCGGCCGTCGGAAAGAGTTATAGACATATCGGCAGAAGCTTGCATCTCTCCTCCATGTGCGATTACAAAGACGGTAACTTCACCGCGCAATTTCTCAATAGACGTGCGTATCGCCTGTTCGGATTCGGAGTCCAGCGCGCTCGTCGCTTCATCCAGAACGAGGACGCCGGGCCCTCGCGCGAGCAGACGCGCAAGCACAATGCGCTGGCGTTGTCCGCCCGAAATAAGCACTCCCCTGTCTCCAATGTGCGTTTCGTATTTATGCGGAAGAGATTCTATGAATTCATGAATGTTGGCGCGCTGTGCCGCTTCGACAACCGTTTCTTTTGGCATTTTCTCGTCGTAGAATGCGATGTTGTTGAATATCGAATCATTTATAAGGAAAGCCTCCTGCGGTATGTATCCGACAGCGCGCCGCCAACTTTGAAGCGAGATGCCGCGTATGTCCTCCCCGTCTGCAAGAATCACTCCTTCGACGGGCTCGATGAGGTGCAATATGAGATCGGCTATCGTAGACTTGCCCGCGCCGGAAGGTCCCACGACTGCGACGATTTGTCCGCGCGCAACCTTGAAGCTGACGTTTTGCAGAACGCTGGCGCGGCCCGGATACGAGAAGGATACGTTTTTGAATTCTATACTTTCTCTTATCGAGGCAGTGTGCTCTCCGCCGGAGCGTTCTGCATTATTTATTGCTTCTTTCTGATATTGCTCCGCAACCGAGAGATACGGCAGCATGCTTGAGAGCGCATGGAGCTGAACCTGCGCGCTTTGTACTTGCGCGAATATCTGATTCACTGCGTACACTATGACAGCGAACGCCGCGAAATTGAAACTTCCGGAGCGATACATATACGCAAAAACGCCCGCAACGAACGCAAGACCGGCAAATTGAATGCCCATCTCCAAAAGCCCGCGGATGGTTACCATATGCAGATAGACCTTTCGTATGCGCTCAAAATACGCCTTTATTTTTTGCGCAATTGAATTCTCCACCGCGGCGGCTTTGATGGATTTCATTCCGGAAATATGCTGGCTCACGAAGTGCGCGAGAGTGCGGTTTAATTCTTCCGCTTCGGTCGAAAATCGCTTGTTCATCCCAAAAAGCGGCTGGAGAATGAAAAATAAGGCGACTCCGACAAGAAAACTCAAAATCGCGACCGGCACTGAAACGTTGACCGCTACGACAATGTATGCGATCGCTTTCGTAACAATTAGAACGAACGTGGAGAACGTACCGAAAAATTGCGAAGAGTTGGTTGTATTGGTTATGAGGAGCTGATCGAGATGTCCGACTTTCTGCTTTGAAAGGAACGGCCACCTGGCAGAAACTGTTGCATCGAACATCCGCGCGCGCATGTCGCGCGCATATCCGAACACGATACTTGCCGTCACATTTTGTATCGCGAATAAAGCCAGAATGCGGACCACAAAGAGCGCGCCCAGAAAAACGAGAAGAAATCGAAAAGTGTATGGCAGCCCCAGGGATGCAAAAGTTCCGCTGATCAGCGTCGTTACAACATCTCCGGCAAGTCCGTTGCCGCCCGTCACGAAAGAAAAGAGAGGGATAATGGCGCTGATGCCCAAGCCCTCGAGCATACTCGCGAAAAATCCGAGCATCGATATCAATATCAATTGAGGATAGTATGCGCCAAACGCCGCCATTAACAGCCGTACGGTATTCAGAAATCGGTCGGGGATAAGTGTCATGGAATGACGCACAGCGTGATATTACGTCGATTTTACCCTATAATCAAGCCATCCATGAAAGTCTGCCTAATTTTCCAACGACGATTCACATCTGTTGCGCATAAGATCGCAATTGAACTGAAGACGGCTCACGGCATCAATGAATTCTGCGGCTACGTGTATATGAACTCAAGCGCTAAATTTCTGCGCGATCAAAAAGATATAAAATATAGAGGACTACTAGTCGACGAAGAAATCCACGATAAGAGTTTGCAAGAAAAGATCGATTGGGATTACGTCAAAGAACTCGAGCGGGAATACGGCATTCCCAACCTTTGGCCATATGTAGCCGCTGACCGCGTCATACGCCATGGACTCGGCGTACGCGAATACCCGCATAACACGAGTCCGTATACGCACGAAGATATGGCGCGCATGCTGCAGTCCACCGCACGAGCCATTATAAAATTTCTGGAAGAGGAGAAGCCGGACCTTATATATTTTCCGGCAATAAGCGCCCTTGGCAACATGCTTCTCTATTACATGGCTCGGAAAAAAGGGATTCTGGTTTTGGCGGGCGCGGAAACCCGAATTTACGGAGGATACAGTCTTTCTCAAAGTTATCGCTCATTCACGTTTGCAAATACGAGATTTAACGAACTAATGCAAGGAGCGAAAAGTCCCCGAGAAAATGAGGCGCGCGCGTATACAGAGAATTTCCGAAAAAAACCGCGCGCCTACTTCCACACCATTGAGAGTTATAAACATTCCGGTTCGCGGCTGGAAGCATATTCATGGTTAACGCCGCAAAAACTTGTGCGATCTCTGCGATGGCTCTCCGAACGTATTTTGCGTTCAGCAATGGAGAGTAAGCAAGATTACATGGTTCAATCGCCATGGTGGTTTCTCCTTGACGCCACTCGAAGAAAATTCCGCCTCATGCGTGGCTTTAACGATTTATACGACGTATACGACGACAGCGAACAGTTTGCATACTATCCGCTTCATTTTGAACCAGAGATGGCAATGCTTGTCTTGGCTCCGCGTTGGACAGACCAAAT
>CAYHIZ010000091.1:0-3757 GCA_964356695.1 uncultured Candidatus Saccharibacteria bacterium
GCGGAAACTCCCCCGATCTACCCTCGTGAACTTATTGAGACGCTGATAAAGAACAAGGGATACTAGGATTTCGGCCAGCGTTTTGCGGCGGGGGACCAAAGTTTTGTGAGCGGGTGTTTCGAACAGTCGTGCACTCGGGCGGGACAGACATAGCGACCATACAGGATAAGACCGTTGTTTACATACTTCCAATCTTTTTTTGGAATGAGCGTTTCCAAGTCTTTTGAAATTTTCGTTAGATCTGTATTGTCGGTAAGGTCAAATCGCATGGCAAAGCGCCGTACATGCGTGTCGGTGGGGATGCCTTCCCAGCTGTCGAAAAGTTCGCCGAGCACAACATGCGCCGTCTTGTATCCCACCCCCGGAAGTTTTTGAAGCGCCTCTGCGGTACGCGGGATCTTGCCATGAAAATCGCGTGATACTATTTTGGCCGCTACGATGATATGTTTGGCTTTGTTTCTGAAGAACGGAACACTGGACAGTTCCCGCTCAAAAACGCGCGGATGCGCGTTCGCGAAGCACGACGGCTTTTTATACTTTTTGAACAGCGTCGCTGTTAATCGGTTCACGGCCTTGTCCGTACATTGCGCGGAAAGAATCACAGCAACAACGAATTGAAACGGCGTTTGGTATATGAGCTCGCTTTTCGGTTTCGGATATGCGCGCTTAAGATACGCGACAATTTTCCGTGCGCGCACTCCCCGCTCAAGTTCCTTATTCATTTCTCTTAAAGCTCCGAAATGATGCGGGCGATTTTTGCCGAATCGTGGCGTGCGATATCGGCAGAAGAAAAGAGATCGCCTGTAATAATTTTGTCCGCATATTGATCAAGCGCCACGTCCTTCTTCATCGGATATTTCTTCTCTTTTGCGTATGCCGAAAGAAGATTAGAGTCAATCGTTTGAGTATTGCAGATGACGTAGTCAAATTTTGAGAGCCCGCTGTATTGCAAAAGCTCGCGTGTCATATCCGATGCCTTGAAGCCATGAGTCTCCCCCCATTTAGTCATCAGATTGCAAATAACCACTGTTTTTCCCTTACTTCCCTTAAGTGCCTCTTTCATGCCCGCAGTGGCGAGGGTCGGGACAAGTGATGAATATAAATCCCCGGGACCTATGACAATAAGATCGGCCTCCCGAATCGCATTATCGGTTTCTTCATAAATATGCGCCGGCGGATCTAGAAAAATTTTCACAATACGAAGATTGCCATCGTGCTTGGGAATATCGATATTGGTCTCGCCTACGATTTCTGTGCCATCTTCGAGTATCGCGTGGACGTGCGATTTATCGAGGGAGACTGGTAAAACCTTTCCCTTGATATTGAGGAGCTCCGAGGCTTTGCGTATCCCCTGCATTTCACCGCCATAGATATTGGCGAGCGCCGCCAGAAAAAGGTTGCCGAAACTATGCCCATGCAGTGCGCTGTTGTCGTTTTGGAATCGATAATTAAAAAGTTCGCGCAAAATTTCCGCCTGACCCTCGTCCGAGAGCGCCAAGAGCCCGCGTCGCACATCACCCGGCGGAAGTATTCCAAACTCGTCGCGCAAAACACCAGCCGAACCGCCCGAGTCGAACGAGGTGAAGACCGCCGTGATATCGAGTGGAAATTCTTTTAAGCCTCGCAGTAAAGTGTAGCCACCACTGCCTCCTCCTATACGTACGACTTTCTTGTTCATGGTGTGAACAACTCTATACCCTCACACTGAATTTCGCCAGACTCTTAAGCACCTCTGCAATCGGAAGACCAGCGACGTTGTCGGTGTCTCCACTTGTTTTGCGTATCAATTTCGCGCCTTGCCCTTGAATGACGTAAGCACCTGCGGCTTTGAGCGGCTCTCTAGTTTGTGCGTAATCGGAAATCTCACGCGCGGATAATTTTTTGAAGGTTACGCGCGTCGCGACCGTTTTTGAAACATATCGTTTTGTCTTTGAATCCACGATTGCAAATCCTGTAAGAATCGTGTGCGTTTTTCCACTCAACATTTCGAGCATAGTGCGAGCGCGAGCGGGCGTATGAGGCTTACCCAAAAGCTTTCCGCGAAACACCACGAATGTGTCAGCTCCTATAACAATTGCATCATTGTGTCGCGTAGCAACCGCTCGCGCTTTTCCAAGCGCGAGATGCCGCGCGAGTACGCGCGGCGAGAGCGGAAGCCTCATATCCTCTTCGTATCCGCTTTCCTCAACGCAAAACGGAATACCTGTCGTCGATAGAATCTTCTTTCGCCAAGGAGAGGCGGAGGCGAGTATTATTCGCGTTGGCAACTTGCGCAATTTCATGTCAATACTATACTACTGATACAGCTAAATATCGTATCAAGAGTGTGGCGAAAGTACTGGCTTTGCGACCCGCCGGCAACCTGTTCGAAAGAATAAGGTGCCAAATCCAGCCCGAATGGGAAGATACTATTAATAATAATCTCCCGTCGGGGAGATTGTTTAGTTGATATTATATGTTTCATTCACTCGAGAGGTACACGACGGAGTCAGTTACTTCGGGACATCCCGACAAAGTGTGCGACCAAATATCGGATGCGATACTTGATGCGTGCCTTGCAAAGGATCCAAATAGTCGCGTTGCCGTAGAATCTTTTGGAAGTCACGGCACACTCATGCTTGGCGGAGAAGTAAAGACTCAAGCGAAAATCGATTTTGAAAAAATCGCACGCAAGGTATATCGTGAAATCGGATACACAGACAAACTCAAGGTATTGAACACTATCGCCAAACAATCTCCCGACATCGCAATGGGAGTAGACACAGG
Organism: uncultured Candidatus Saccharibacteria bacterium; assembly: GCA_964356695.1. Lineage (GTDB taxonomy): Bacteria > Patescibacteriota > Minisyncoccia > Phycocordibacterales > UBA2100 > UBA10103. The sequence goes on from CAYHIZ010000091.1 coordinate 2,767, forward strand.
AGGTGCCGGAGACCAGGGCATCATGTACGGCTATGCGACAAACGAAACGAAAGAAATGCTTCCGCTTGGCGTCGTTCTATCGCACGCTCTCGCACGCCGTCTCGAAAAATTGCGTCGCGATGGGACTCTCAAATGGCTACGACCCGACGGCAAAACTCAGGTAACAATCTCTAACGGCAAGGTCATCACGGCACTCTGCTCCACACAACACGATAAAAAAGTTTCGCAAGAAGAGATTCGCACCGACCTCATCAAACATCTCTTCAAACCGATACTTGGCGATCTTAAGGACATTGAAATACTTGTAAATCCTACCGGACAATTTATTCTCGGCGGATTTACGGCAGATGCCGGATTAACCGGTCGCAAAATAATGGTAGACACATACGGTGGCATAATGCCACACGGCGGTGGCGCGTTCTCAGGCAAAGACTCTACCAAGGTGGATCGTTCGGCCGCATATATGTGCCGCTTCGTGGCGAAAAACCTTGTCGCGAATGGCTATGCGGAAAAAGCTTTGGTATCGGTCGCCTACGCGATCGGTCGTGTTGATCCGGTTATGATTGAAGCATTCGACGATAAAGGTAAAGATCTAACCAAAATCGTTACCGAGAATTTCGATTTCCGACCGCGCGCCATTATTGAACGTCTCGGTCTGCTTCACCCAATCTTCCGCGAAACCGCCGCCTACGGCCACTTTGGGGTATCGGGCCGTCCGTGGGAGAAGATTGTCAAAATCTAGCGAATAATACTGGACACATGGAATCTCTGGAACAGCGTGTATATGAGATAGAGGAACGTAACAAGACCGTTGAGCTTGATAAAGCGTGGGAAACAAGCATTGCAAGGCGAGCACTCATTATTGCGCTCACTTATGCCGTCGTTGGTATATTCCTGCAAACGATACGCATTGAACGACCATGGACCACTGCGATAGCTCCCGCGATAGCATTCGTTCTTTCAACGCTAACGATCCCGCTTTTCAAGAAAG
>CAYHIZ010000092.1:0-3750 GCA_964356695.1 uncultured Candidatus Saccharibacteria bacterium
ATGGATGAAATCGCCGTCCGCCACTATCTACCACCGATATTGCGTATGATCCAATACTTACAACCAGGTTCTTCTTGCAATTTTTATGTGGTCGGTCAAGAGCAATGTCCCGAAAATAAATGGGAAAAGTGAAGCCATTTGCCAAACGGTTGGGACTTGGTGGAGTAAAGCCCAAGCAATCAACAAAGTGAGAAGAGGTCCTGCGCCCAAAAGCGCGTTCGCTGTTGTCACTGACATCCTGTGTATCGCTTCGAGCCAAAAGATTTTCGAAAGACCGAGGAGCAGTACGCCATTTATGAGTAAATAAAAGAAACTCCCTCGCACGTCTCCTGCAGAAGCATGCGTAGAAGTGAGATACGCGAATATAAAAAGAACTGGGATCGAAAGAGCAGATCGTAAAAACATAATGACCTCACTAGACGCTATATTGCGTGCTTTTTGCTGAAACAAGTTTCCAATAGGTGCAAAGAACGTTGCGCCCAAGATTAGAAAATCCCCGACATTGATGCCGGAAAAATTCGGGGCAAGAACAACCAACGTTCCAAAAACCATAAAAAAGCCGCCGATTATGTGTTCAAAAGAAAGATATTCCCTACGAAATACATTGAAAAACAAGAACGAGGTAAAGATTTCGAATTGCGCAATAAGTGCCACATTCCCCGGTGTCGTTCTTGAAAGACCGGAGAAGTAAAACCCATAATATAGTATTCCGATAAAAAGCGTGATAAAGAAAACGTACTTCCACAGAAGTGGGCTCGCGATCTCTCGCCATGTTTTTCGATAAATTATGACACCACCAAAAAATACAGAGGCAAAAAGCGTAGCCCAAGCAAGCGAGTAGAAAGCAGACAGCGTCTCATACGAAAGCACAGTAACTATCGGGAAAAACGCCCAAAATAAGACCGAGGCCAAGAGATACCACTCTCCTTTCCGTTTTTCTGAAAAAATATCCATTCAATCAATCTTATCATCGCAGTAAATCTCGCGCGAAATTTCTAGCTCCTCGGCTCGGCAATGCAAAAGGGTACTTTCACATTGCGCTCGCTCTACGTCGCCAGTAACGAATAGAAGACCGCCATCTACATTACATTTTAGTCTCGATCACTACCTCCTCGTCTCTAGTCCAGATGAACGATGGAATCGAGAGCAAGGTATCCTTCGTCAACAAACGAATGCCCGCATATGCTCCGGCAATCAGCGTGGCAATACCGCCAATCGCCAGACCCGCGCGCGGATCAATATGTTCTCCAATCCAGCCGATTAGCGGAGCACCGATAAGTGTCGTGCCGAAAACTGCCATACCCCAAAGTGACATAACTTGCCCGCGCATCGATGCGCTGGAAGCAAGCTGAACCATAGTACTACCAAGCGCACTCATGTTGATGGAAAAAAATCCTACAAAAATCATCATAACGATCATTGTGCCGATGGAAGGCATGAGAGAAGCAATACATATTGAAATCCCAAAAAGAAATGTGTAAATGACAAACTCTCGCGCGACGATATTCTTCCTACTCGCCGTAAAAAGACCGCCCGCAACCGATCCCGCGCCCATTGCGGCGAGAAGCGCCGCATAATCGGAGGCATCGCCAAGAAAAGTAATACGTGCGAGAAGTGGCAGGGAGGTTTGAAATTCATATGAAAAGATCCCTACAATCGCCATTGTGATAAGAATAGTTCGCAGAATCGGTATCTTTGATGCGTACCTGATCCCTGCCAAAAGGTCGATCGAAGTCTTTTTTTCACGCTCTTCGGCATGAAGTTCGCGCGGATTGATCAAAAAAAGCATTGCAAGAACCGCAAGAAACGAGAGCGCGTTTACAAAGAAACAAAAGGCGATGCCGACACCCGCAATAAGTAATCCGGCCACGAGCGGTCCGATAACACGCGTAAGATTCGCCAACGTGGAATTGAGGGTTACAGCGTTGCGTAAATACTCCGGACCGACCATTTCATGCACGAATGCCTGACGAGTCGGCAGATCGATGGAATCAATACACCCTGTGGCAAACGCGAAAACATATAGGCTCGCGAGCGTGATCGTTTCGGTAAAAACCATGTAACTGATACCGAGCGCAAGAATGGCGAGAATCGACTGCGTCCAATACAGGACACGGCGTTTGTCGAATCGATCGGCGATTAGTCCGCCTATGGGTGCGGCAAAAAGCATGGGAAAAAACTTTGCAGCCATGACTCCCCCAAGAGCGGTACCGGAGTCGGTCATGAGTAGAACGAGCCAACCCATTGCAACGATATGCATCCAACTGCCAATGAGCGATATACCGCGCCCAAAAAAATACAGGCGAAAATTCCGTATCTTGAACGAAGTAAACGTAGCTTCTCCAAATTCTCTTATAACATCCATTTCAACAATATACCCGACGAACACTGATGCGCGAAAGTTTCGTAGTATTATACGAGCATGCTACACACACGCTCAATGAGCGAGTCTATAAATAAGACGTCGCGACTAGCAACGTTTACGCTCGTTATCCTGCTTACCTTAACAGCATATGCTATCGACGGACTACGGTACGCATCCGCCGCCAGCCCCGCCACTCCATCTGGATCAAATGGTCAGTGCCCGAAAGCTGATCCGAAGAAAAACGAAGTGTATGACTCCATGAAACCGACGGGCAAGTTCAATTTGAACGTGAACGGCGCCATCGTGACGAAAGTGAATCTGCACGGAAAAGAGTGCGATTACGACGTCAAAGAGATAAAGAGCGCGGGAGGCGTCTCCGAAGTGAAGGCGACATGTACGGGAATAGTAAAGGAAAAAGTCGTGTGCAAGTGCAAGAGTTATCTCGATGATAAAGGGAAGAAGCAGTCGTGCGAGGGCGGCTCTACACAAAAACAGAAGAGCGGCCCGACTACGAGCAACGCGCCCGCCAATACGTTACCGCCTTCCAAAGACGGCTCGACACCGAAAACCAAAGACGGAAGCGCAAAGCCCAAAACCAGAGGCGACACAGGATCATCAGCACTCAATGATGCGCTAAACCCAAAACCCAAGGAGAAAAAGGAAACCTCTCCCAAAACCACAAACACGAAAGATCCGTCGGGCACTAATGAGCCGAAAAAACAACCAGTAACGAAACCAGATATAGATCAACGAGAGTGGCAAGCACATTACAAGCCCAGACCTACGACGCAATCGAGAGCATCTTCCAAACAATACAACACCCCAGCACAGAAACGCAGTGCGAATACATTCGCCAAACCTAAATCCGCTACAAGAGGTGGCTTCGAAAGAGGTGTCAGGACAGTAAATGCATCTTTTTACGGCAGAGGGGAGAAACGTGGTGTAATTCTAAAACACACCGCCAACGGAGAAAGATTTAATCCAAACGCAATGACATTTGCACTGCCTCTCCGCCTCGGACGGATCGGCGGAACATACAGGGTATGCTCAGGATCTAGATGCGTTATTGCACGCGCGAACGACCGTGGCAATTTCGGCCCCGGCAATAAGTACCGAAACCGAGGCATTGACTTATCGGCAGGATTGTTCAGGGCTCTCGGGGGTAATTACAGCCGAGGATTGTTACGCGTTTCGTACACACGGATCAGATGACACAAAGGTAGTTTGGAATCCTTACGATATAAGGATATTGTTATATTTATTATTTAATTATCAAAAATTATTATGCACATTGAACGCGCTATACTAATCGCATTCTTGGGTAACTATCTTATACACCACTAGCGTCTCGTTAATAATCAAACAACCGCGCCATATTTTGGAAA
>CAYHIZ010000093.1:0-3652 GCA_964356695.1 uncultured Candidatus Saccharibacteria bacterium
AAAGCGCGCCCGCCGCTATTCGCTGGTTACCACCGATATTGCGTATGATCCCTCGTCTGCATGGAGCCTGGCGCTGTCATTCCGCTTCACACTCACAATGTGGACGCGAGGATGATGATCGCCAGCGGATCGGGCGAGGTTCTCTCCGATGACCCGGCAACAAATGGTCGTAAGGTCGGTCCAGGGGACTGCGTATTTTTCGAACGGCTCGGGAAACATGGTTTCAGGGCACTCAGGATCGGTATGTCCTTTTTTTCGGAAAACGGAGGAATCGTAGACGAAGAGGACGACAACAACTGGGACATTGAATGGGACACTGAATCCGCGTGACTCTACGCGATTCGCATCGGGTCGGGAGCAATTCCGACCCGCTATCTTTCTGAAAGGGGAAAATCAATGAAAGCGATCATCTGCGGCACCAAGAGAGAGTCTATCGGCCGATATATCGCCGACGAACTCGTGCAAGCGAACTGGGAGATGTGGCTTTATTCGCGATCTGTTGCTCGGCACGACGATGGTCAGCTCCATTTTCGTACGGCGGATGTTGCTAAAGTTCTTGACGTCAAACAATTGCTCGACGAAACCGGCCCTCTCGACCTTGTCGTACTAAGTGCCGATGCTGGCGGGGTGTTCGGAGAATTATCAACCCTTAACCCCGGCCACGTTCAGAATTTCCTGAACGCGAAGATTCTTGGAAGCGTCAACATAGTCCAAGAAATAATTCGTCGTGGCCACTACACAAAACTAGTGTTTCTATGCGGGAAGAACGGCGTTAAAGATAAAGACTATCTTCTCTACGCAGTAGTAAATGCCGCTCTGTGCTCGCTCGTGAACAATGTCAATGTTCACTACGGCGACACATTGCAAGCGTACTACCTTGAAACGCCCCCGATTGCCAACTCATCGATTGCGCACGAGCACCGCGAGAGATTAGGAAAAGACATCCCGATGTTCCCGATGTCTGTTCTGCTCTACCCTCTGCTCAAAATCATTGACGGTTCGATCCTGCCGGGATTTGTTCCATTCGCAGGAGGACCAGTTCAATGACTAACCGGAGCGTACGCGCTCCGGTCCTTGTTAGAGAATTTGTGAAAGTCGAATTCTCTTAGAGAAAAGAGTTCGGTAAAAACCTATTCGGCGCTGGGGGCTGTTACTTCTTTAACCTCTGCTGGAGCCGCCTCTACCTTTAAGAGTTTTACCTCGAAAACAATAGTCGAATTTGCAGGAATGATCACAGCACCCAGAGCACCTTTTGTCTCTCCCTTTGCTACAGGCTCAGACTCTGCCCTTATATCTTCCGCGCCGTATCCAAAAGAGGCTGGTACCACAATAATGCGCTCACCGCCCTCTTTCATGCCATTAATTCCGATTTGGAAACCTGCTATTATCCCAGGTGCACCAAGCTGAAAAGTTAGAGGCTGATTACCGTGCGCCTCTGAGCTATCAAATATAGTGCCGTCCTTTTCAAGCTTTCCTACATACAAGAGAGAAACTATGGAGTTTGGAACAGCTTCAGCCCCCGTGCCTACCACAGTGTCTTGCGCCTGCACAACATCTCCGGCCCGTTGCCCCTGACCGATGCCCGCTGAAGAATAATAATTCGTATAAACAACGTACCCGACTACTCCGACAAGAATAATTACTACTACCACGATCCCAATGATTTTATTATACATATGCTTAGGATAACTTGTTTCATTTATGATGCAAGGATGTGGGTGTGGAAAAGTGCGATCCAATCTGCTTCGCAGATTCGTCAGATTCGTAGATTCGTAATGTTGCACACTATGCACCAAGTGATCACGGGCGTAGAATCGCGTATATGGAGCCGCTAGCATCGAAAATCAGACCGCGAAAGCTCACTGAATTCGTCGGACAGTCGCATTTGATCGGTGCCGGCAACCCTTCGACGGGGCTCAGGGCAGGTCCCCTTCGTATTGCGATTGAGAAAAAGGAACTCTTTTCTTTTGTTTTATGGGGTCCTCCGGGCTCTGGAAAGACTACCCTTGCGCGCATATACGCCAACTCTGTTCAGGCAGACTTCTTCGAACTCTCTGCGGTCGATGCGGGCAAAGAAGACATCCGAAGGGTCATAGGATCCACAAATCTTCTTTCGGTCAAACCGAAAGTGTTGTTCGTTGATGAGATCCATCGGTTCAACAAAACACAACAAGACTTCCTCTTACCGTTCGTAGAACGCGGCGACATTACACTCATTGGAGCAACGACAGAGAACCCGTCGTTTGAAATTATTTCTCCACTCCTGTCTCGTTGCCGCATATTTATCTTAAATGAACACAACGAAAAAGAAATGGAACAGATATTGAAGCGCACTAAATTAAAAATCCCTAAGGATGCCTTGGGGTGGCTTGTCAGAATGGCAAACGGCGACGCGCGCCAAGCGATCACTGCTCTCGAAACGACTCAGGCTCTGTATGGAAAAATCACGATCGAGGATCTAAAGGAGTCAATCCAGTCCAAACATCTGCACTACGACAAAAAGGGCGACGAACACTACAGTACGGTGAGCGCATTCATAAAATCAATGCGCGCCAGCCAGCCCGATGCCGCGCTCTACTATCTGGCGCGAATGGTCGAGGCGGGCGAGGATCCGAAATTCATAGCGCGGCGCATGGTCATCTTCGCCTCCGAAGATATCGGGCTCGCGCAGCCCACTGCGCTCGTGGTGGCAAATGCCGTTTTCCGTGCGGTCGAGGTGATCGGTTATCCTGAATGCACCATCAATCTCGCGCATGGTGTTGCCTATCTCGCACAGTGCAAGAAAGATCGCAGTGCTTACGATGCGCTTCGAGAGGCGCAAGAAGATGTCCAAAAACACGGCGCACTTCCCATTCCCCTCCACCTCCGCAACGCGCCGACCAAGCTCATGAAAGACATCGGCTACGGCAAAGGGTATGAGAAATATGATGAAGAAAGCTACCTGCCGGAAAAACTGAAGAAAAGGAAGTATTTGAAATAACTGTCGCAAGGTATCCCAACAACACTTTTACATCTTTGGCAGTGACTCAGGTAGAAGTGGGAGTTCCGTATCCGAATCAAGAATCGGCATTTGCATAACGCTAGACTCGAATGATTTTCTATAGCCCTCTATTAAGGTTGCATCACCTTTGAATTCGGCTATTTTGTTATCGTCCCCACGTGAGAGTTCAAAGTTCCAACCTGGGACGGTAGATCTGACTTTGGCGGTATCCCATATGTATGTCACATAACTATCAGCAAAACCGACCAACCAGTCCTGTATCGGATCGAATCTCCCATTCCGATTCACGTCGTAATAGACCACCACGATGTACGTAGCATATCCATCCACATTTTTTGTATAATCGTCTGCGATTGGCGTCGGTAATTTCACTTGTACTATTGAAGATGTGAAAGATCCCACGTTACCACTACGCACAAACTCCGCGTATTCTCTTAGAAAAGGCCCCAACGACATTGTGACAAGACGTTTGTAATCGCCAGAAATTGGTTGGTGCTCTATGTCCAGCCTCAACTCTATGTTGTCACTACATCTTTCTCCTCGTTTACCAGGAACTTTGCACCGTCCTAATGTGGTGTTTGCAACAATCAGATTTCCGGATCATACGCAATATCGGTGGTAACCAGCGAATAGCGGCGGGCGCGCTTTTGA
>CAYHIZ010000094.1:0-3634 GCA_964356695.1 uncultured Candidatus Saccharibacteria bacterium
TGGGACATAATAGAGGACTTGACCTGACGGACAGACGGAAGGAGTGGAGGGGCAGGTGGTGGCGTTTGCCGTGGAGAGCGAGAGCAATGCGAAAAGCGTGGCGAGGGTGAGTGCGGAATTACGGTGCATACGCTTATTATGCACTAAGATGTAAGATAGGCGGGTTTGCATAGACTGTTAGCGGATCTCGAAACCTTGGGCCATGAGTACGGCGTAGACTTTCGACATAACCTGATTCACATCTTCATCAGTGAGAGTCTTCCCGAACGACTGAAAGACAAGGCGGAACGCGAGCGATGTTTTGCCGCCCTTTTCGAATCGATCGAAAAGCGAACTGCGCACAAGCAACTCTCCTGCGTTTTGTTTGATTATTTCCAGCACTTCATCCGCGCCTGTCCCTGTAGGAACCCACATCGCGATGTCGCGCACGATGTACGGATACTTGGAAAACGATTGATAACGCATGGCCGCAGAAAATGGAAGGTCGTCATACTGCATACAAGACACGTCGTTGCTTAGATATTCTTCAAGAGGCTTTTCGGTCGCTCTCTCTTTTTCACTCACGGTACCGACCATGATTATTTCTTTTCCGTCAGACCAGACAGTACCAATCTCAAAGAGTTTGACTCCCTCGAGTCCGAGTAAATCCTTATTGTGTGTGTTTTTTTCCAAAGCATCTTTCAATCCGTCGATAAGCGTCGACCGTAAGAACGGACGCTCTCCGCCGACCTTGTTCAAGACGGCGCGCTCGCCTTTATCTGCAAAGACCGACGTGAATACTTCGGAGTACCCTCCAGAAATCAAATCTTCGCGTACTTTCTCAGAAGCGTAAAAATTTTCATTGATCTCTACTGTCCCCCTAAATACAGGGAGCTCGACTGCCGGAGAGCTGTCGTAACCTATAATGCGTCCGATTTCCTCGATCAAATCTTCGGGAATCGTAATATCCATTCGTTCAAACGGCACTTCGACATCGAAAATGCAATGAGATGACATCTCATTGCATTTAAATTGCAGGTCGAGTCGCTTTAAGACATCGGCTACATTTTTTTCTTCCAACCTTGTTCCAAGCACGGTATTTATTTTGGCGAGAGAAACCGAAACAGTACGATCCGCAGAAGATCTACTTTTGACTATGCCATACCCAACGATCTCCCCACCCGCAATCTTCTGCACCAGATCCGCGACGGCACGGACGCCGTAAACGGCCAGTTCGTCAGACATTTCATTCTCGAATCGTTTTGCGGCTTCGGTGCGCTGATTGAATCGCTGTGCCGCCCTGCGCGTTTGCACGGGCTCAAATTTGCTTGCCGAGAGCAATACTTCAGTAGTGTTTTCCTGTAATTCCGCGCGCATACCGCCCTTAACACCGCCAATATCAACGGCTTCGTCCGATGCGTTTACGATGACTGCCTCGTCGCCCGAAAGTTCAATGGCAGTACCGCCGAGAAGTGCGAGTTTCTCTGATTTTTTGGAACACCTGATACCATAACGAACGATTCCGCCATCTTTGAAAGTATCCGCCGAAAATGCGTGTGTCGGCATTCCAATATCGAACATCACATAATTTGTCGCGTCGACCACATTGTTGATTGAACGTTGCCCGATAGATTCAAGACGCTCTTTAAGCCACATAGGCGATGCGCCAATCTTTACTCCGCGAACATATGCGACAGCACCTACGGGAGCTCTTGCCGGACTCTCAATCTCCATCGCGACTCCTTCTGGCAATGCGGGAAGCGGTACGCGAAGCGAGTCATTCTTCATGGGCAGTTCCAATATAGCCGAAAGCTCTTTTGCAATTCCTCTATGCGACAAACAATCGTGCCCCCTATTAGGCGTTACTTTTACATCAAGAACATCGTCTTCGATTGACTCGATCTCGAACGTATGAAATGTGAGGGCGTCCGAAAGCTCCCGTGCATCAGGAAGTGGAGTATCAAAATATGTCTGAAGCCAGTTGCGAGAAATTTTCATGGTTAGAATTGATTAATGAACCTTAAATCAGCCGAGTGAATGAGGCGAATGTCGTCGATGCCCCAACGCAGAAGTGCAAGACGATCAAGTCCCATGCCGAAAGCGAAGCCACGGTATTTTTGCGCGTCGATCCCGACATTTTTCAATACTTGCGGATGCACCATGCCAGCGCCCATAATTTCTATCCATTTGTCGCGCAATTTTTCCGGCGCATTTACTCCGGTGATACGCATGTCCACTTCTACCGACGGCTCGGTAAAAGGAAAGAAACTCGGGCGAAATCGTATGTCGACTGAAGCGCCCCGGAAAATCTCCTTGAAAAACTTTTCCAGCGTTCCCTTAAGATGCGCGAGCGTTATGTCTTCGCCCACTGCGAGACCTTCAATCTGGAAAAATTCCGCCTCGTGCGTCATGTCGGTTGCTTCGTTGCGGAAAACTTTGCCGGGTACGATCACGCGGTACGGCGGTTGAATCCCCTTCTTTATTTGCGATTCCATGTAGCGTATTTGCACGGGCGATGTGTGTGTACGCAACATTTTTCCTTCCTCGTCTTTGATAAAGAAAGTGTCTTGCATGTCGCGAGCAGGATGATCTTTAGGAACATTCAATGCGTCGAAATTATGCCACTCGTCTTCAAGTAGAGGACCCTCGACGTACGAAAAGCCCATGCGATAAAAGATTGCATTCGCTTCGCGAATCAGAGATGATATTGGATGAATGTGTCCTCGCGCAATCATTCTACTATTGTATCGCTTTTCCGAATCAAGTACCTATTCGAACTTCCGATAGAAGCTCCTGCCTCAAACGAGCAGCCTGTGTGTTGCGCAATAGAAGCGATTTTTGTTTTTATGGTCTCCACATCTGTTCTTTTCATGTAATCCATCTCAAAAAAACCAACGAGGATGAAACCACCGGGCTTTAGTGTTCCGATAATTGTTTTCAGATTACTTGCAAGACGCGAATACACTAAGAGTGTTTTTTCTCTCCCCACTTCAAGCCCACTGCTGGAAATATTCGCTGAATAAATACCGGGCCTGTCAAAAAAACCCCCAGATGGTTCGAAAGTCACGAATGCAGGACGATTCTCGTTATGTACAAGCTCGCGCATGAATTTCTGTAAATCCTTTTTGGAAAATAAGTCGCCTTCAAAGAATACTCGATCTGTTCTCTTTTCTATTGTATTTGGAGTCCGTAAAGAGAAAGCATAGCTCTTATCGGCTCCAATCTTAGCCCCATCGGCAGTGCCACATATATCCACATACACTATAGTATCTCCTCTTTTGTGCAATACGTCGAAGTAATTCATTATGCGATCTTTCCACCCCTCTCCGCCGTTTCTAAAATATTCGGATGGATCCGTTCTATGTATATTCCAAGAAGGAGATCCGTCGTTTCTTAATTCAGAATTGGCAGCTAATCGGGAATTAGCCCATATTCTTTCCGCCGCAGTGCGTTTTTGCTGGAAATTGAGCTTGTCCATAACATTTCAGATTATAAACTAGGCGGGCTTGCGTACAAAACGCCGTATTTGTGTTACATTTTGTTATTCATAATATGCTTTTGGCAACTGGTTCCGCTCTTCTATATGTGTGTCTCTTTATTGCCTTGTACTTTCAGGTGTTTATGCTTGTCTCTTTCATTGATGCGAGAAGGCGAG
>CAYHIZ010000095.1:0-3596 GCA_964356695.1 uncultured Candidatus Saccharibacteria bacterium
TAATCATTGAATAAAATTTATCCTGCTCTTCCTTACTCATCTCATCAATATCTATCCTCAATTCTGAAACCATTGCTTTTATCTGTTCCACTGAAAGGTTATTGAACTGACGGGTCCTCAAATACAGCAAATCAAATAATGCCTTCGAGGGAGAAGCTATATAGAAATCAAACTTTCCCTTTGCCAAAGAGAAGTCCGTGAAAAAATCTTTGCTGATCGACTGATATGCGAAACTACCAGCTTTTGTCTGATATTCTTTTGTTACTTTAAGCGTGACCGAAGTGACAGAGTGGATCGCCTCCGTAGCAAGATTGTAGTACTGAAGTGCCGCCCACGAACTGACATACGATGGTGTGCGAATGACATTGGCAAGATAGAATGAATAGGAAACGTCGTTCCTATTTTTATCAAAAAAATCAGTAGAGACATACAACCCTCTTTTGAGCTGGATAATATCTTTGTACTTCAAAAACCGACTAATGTAGACATTAATCGTAGAGTCCTTGAGTCCCAACTGCTTGCCTAACTGATATACAGTATTTTTACTGAAATGGGGCAGGGATTTAAGCTGTTCTAACAAATTGCTCTTGCTTTTCATAATGTAACAGAAGTGTATCATATCAGAAACGCCCATGTCAATAAGGCTAAAGTGAGTGAATATAAGGCATAAAATGGGTTAAATTCACCAAATATGGATCGGAAACTCTAAAGTGCTTCCCAATTCAAATATGCATCCTATCTGGCTCCGGGGGTGGGACTCTCCCTCGCCTCTCGCTTTGCCGCAAAGCTCGGGCTGGGCACCGCCTCACGGTCGCGCAAGCTTGCGCGACATCGCTCCGGCGTTCTCGCCCACACACGCCGTACTCAAGTACGGCACTTCCCTCCGCAAAATTGCGGAGCAATTTGGCTCCGGGGGTGGGACTCGAACCCACAACTTACTCCTTAACAGGGAGTCACTCTACCATTGAGTTACCCCGGAATATGAAAGGACTTCGAAATTATACACAGTTTCGGTACCAAACAAAGAAATCGCAGTAGATCAAAATGTATCTTGTTCGGCAGTTACTAATTATGACCGTCCGACTGATCCGAAGGAAAAATGGTATCTGCAAACATTGAATTAAACAATTCCAAGACAGCATCTTTGTCGTTTAAATCAATTGAGCCCTTTTCTATATATGTTTTCAGTGTTCGATACCCCCCTGATGTTAGATAATCACTAAATTTCGCAGCAGGACTGTTTGGGTTGTCAATACTATTTGGGTCGTTAATATCGGCGCAAGTCCATTCAAAAAAAGCTACGGTGGCTAATCCATTATTAACCGCATCATTTGGATGCATCTTCTTATACCAAATATCTACTATTGATATTTCCAAATAATTACGATCTTTGTGTGTAATTTGATCTAACTTAACCGCCCGCTCGGGTGATGTGCGTATAGGCATGTGATTAATATTGTCCATGGTCAAAATTATGCTATGTGAGTCACCTATAAGCAATACATTTACAATACAATTTATGGTGATATAAAGTAAGAAGCTCTTTGACTAACCCCAAGAAGGGAGGGCGGGTACGATGCGCGCAGTCCGTGATCTGATACTTATCATCGGACTAACGGTGATAATCTACGCGCTAGTGAGCGTGTGGATGATAGTTCGCCAATAAGCCCTGAGGAGGAAAAAATGACAGTGAGCACAAACTACAAAATTCCCACTTTCGAAAAGGGAAAGGGGGTGGAACGGTGCCTATGGTGCGGGAAAGTTGGGGCTACTGTCGCGAAACAGTATTGTTCCCCCAACTGCGAACAGGCGCATGTTGAAAAAACCTCGCCGAAAGCGAAACGCCCCCAAGGGGGAACGTCGAATGGATGATCCATTCTAGAATGGACTGATTGAAAAACCAGTCCATTCACTATAAAAATTTGACAAGAGTGATTCTTTTTGATACAGTCATGGCTGTCTAACTTTCTCTATTGGTTTTCGTCTTGGGACTCCCAAGGCCACCCTACTAAAAAGTACTGGTACTAGGGTGAATCCATCCCGAGATACGTTCGACAAATTTTAACGGCCTTTAGGCCATTACCCCTCACACGGGGCATAATATGATTACTCACTATACACACAGAGGCGCACCTACACGCGGGGGCGGGCGTTCATTTGGCGGTCGCTCTCCTATGCAACATTCTTACAACAATCGCGGACGCGGTGGCTCTCGAGGCGGACCGAAGAGCGATCGCATTGATGTGTCTCGATTCATAAACAAATCGTCAGTCACGGAGAAAGTAGAAGAGTTTGTACCGACACACTCGTTCATGGATTTCGCCATCGATCCGCGCATCAAGCACAATATTGGACGAAAGGGGTATACCACACCGACCCCAATACAAGACAAAGCAATTCCAACCGCACTTCTCGGACGCGACGTCGTCGGCATAGCAAACACCGGCACCGGAAAGACGGGCGCGTTCCTCATTCCCCTTCTCGATAAAATCGTCAAAGACCGCAAAGAACGCGTCCTTATTATGGTCCCCACACGCGAATTAGCAGTTCAAATAGAAGACGAATATAAAGGTTTTTCTCACGGCTCGGGATTGCTTTCTGTCTGCGTTGTCGGCGGAGCTTCGATCGGACCACAAATAAGGTGTCTGCGAGAAGATCCATATTTCGTTATTGGAACGCCCGGACGCATCAAAGACCTCATAGAGCGCAGAGTCCTCGATTTGTCGAGATTCCGCACTGTAGTTTTAGATGAAGCGGATCGCATGTTAGACATGGGCTTCATTCACGACATGCGTGCGATACTCTCTCTCATGCCCAAAGAGCGTCATACGCTCTTCTTTTCGGCGACACTCTCGCACGATATCGAAAAACTCATCGGCGACTTTCTCAAAGATCCAGTGATGGTTTCTGTTAAAAGCGGAGATACCGCAAGCACAGTGGAACAGGACATCGTGCGCATGAATGGGAAAAACAAGATTGACGTTTTGCATGATCTTCTCACTCAACCGGAATTCAGCAAGGTTCTTGTATTCGGCCGAACAAAACACGGCGTCGAGAAGCTCGCTAAAAATCTAACGGAGCGCGGCTTCAAAGCCGAATCTATACACGGCAACAAAAATCAAACCAAACGCCAAAAGGCACTTTCTCTTTTCAAGAGCTCCCACGTGCAGGTATTGGTAGCAACCGATGTCGCGGCGCGCGGTATCGACGTTGAAGACGTGAGTCATGTGATCAATTTTGACATACCGACCACTTACCATGATTACGTACACCGCATCGGACGCACAGGGCGTGCAGGCAAGCGCGGCAAAGCCCTTACTTTCATCGAGTAGTCAGACTCTAATCACTACATATAATTTATGGGTAAGAATTTTTTCAAAGACGGCAAGTGGATCGATAACCCGGACGAAATTACCGTCATAGAATGCGAGTGTGGCGGAAAATACATCAAAACGAGGAAAGAACAGAGCTCGTGCCTGCGTTGCATGTCACAAGTAAAATAAAGCGTGCTATCATGCACGCATGAAGCATTATATTTGCACGGGCGGATGCAAGGGCATCTCGGATGAGTCTGGTGTCTGTCAAGCAAAGGACTG
>CAYHIZ010000096.1:0-3551 GCA_964356695.1 uncultured Candidatus Saccharibacteria bacterium
CAGAGAAAACCGCAAGACGGACGCTTCTCCGCCACCATCGACGGCCGTCCAATCGACTTCCGAGTATCGACATTCCCATCATATAACGGAGAGAAAATCGTGATCCGTATTCTCGATCGAAACCTTGGTTTCATATCTCTGGACAAGATCGGTCTTTCTGAACGGAATCTGCAGTCACTGCGAAAAGGCATTCAGCGTCCGCATGGACTAATCCTCATCTCAGGGCCGACGGGAAGCGGTAAGTCGACCACACTCTATTCAATGCTTGCGGAGATGGATCGCGAACACAAGAATGTTCTTTCTCTTGAAGATCCTATTGAATATTACGTCGAAGGAGTAACGCAGTCTCAAGTGCGTCCCGAGATCGGCTATAGTTTTGCGACAGGTCTTCGCACGACGCTCCGGCAAGACCCCGACATTATCATGGTGGGCGAGATTCGCGATTCTGAAACGGCGAAACTTGCAATACAGGCGGCGCTTACAGGACACTTGGTATTTTCTACTCTGCATACCAACGACGCGGTAGGCACTATCCCGCGCCTTATAGACATGGGGGTTGAGCCGTATCTTATACCGCCCGTACTTATTGCATCCGTCGCCCAGCGTTTGGTGCGCACGTTCTCCGCTGGCAGTGAAAAAGAAGTAGAGTTATCTGCAAGCAATCGAAAAGCGATAGAGGTTCAGCAAGATTCCCTTCCGGAGAAGTATCGTTTCAAGGCTCCTGATAAAGTGTGGGAGCCTATACGCACGCCCACCTCTCCCACAGGTCTTCGTGGTCGTATGGCGGTGTTTGAAGTACTGGAAATGTCGTCGAAATTGGAGAAGATTATTCTTGATGGCCATGTTGAATCGCAGTTGTGGAAAACTGTGCGCGAAGATGGGATGCTTACCATGCAAGAGGATGCTATGATGAAAGCGTTCGCCAAATTGGTTCCGTTCTCTGAAGTCAGCACGCTCTCAAGTCTTCTTCTTGCAGATGGCGTCGAGGTAAAGAAAGTTGAAACGACGGATTCAGGAGATGTAGTGAATGATAAAGAAACAACCGTATGACCGAAGCAAAAAAATGGAATGTGCTTTTGGTGGATGACGATAAATTTCTTATCGACATGTACAGCATGAAATTCACGGCGGGCAATTACAATGTGCAGGCATGTCTTTCGGTTACGGATGCACTGGGGGTTATTAAGGGGGGCTTTTGTGCGGATGCGATAGTTTTCGATATCTTAATGCCTGAACAAGACGGATTCGCATTTCTCCAGACGATCTCGAAAGAGGGGCTTGCGAAGGGCGCGACGCTGATAGCCCTCACGAATCAGAGCGACGATTCCGAGAAAACAAAGGCCGAGGGTTTGGGTGTCGATCGATACATTATAAAAGCCAGCATGATTCCATCCGAAGTCGTCGCCCTCGTCGAGGGGGAGATTGCAAAAAAGAATAAGGCTTGCGCCGGATAAAATTGTGTTACAATAATTATACATGGAATACGGTCCGACATTTAAAAAATACATTAACGTTCTCTCGCATGAAGGGGGAAGCGATCTTCATTTTTCTGTAGGAGCGCATCCGACGATCCGAATCTCCGGGTTTCTTTCTCCAATGTTAAAAGAGCCGATTTTAACACCGGATGATACTCTTGGTTTTTTGAAATTACTTCTCACTCCAGAAAAAGAAAAGCTTTTTCTCGCGGGACAGGAAATAGATTTCGCGTACGAGAGCGAGGAAAAGATGCGTTTTCGCGGTAATGCGTTCTTCCAACGCGGTTCAATCGCTATAGCATTGCGGCTTATTCCCAAAGTCATCCGTTCGATTCAAGAGTTGAATCTTCCCGATATTTTAACCACGTTCGCACGCAAGTCGCAGGGTTTTTTTCTCGTGGTTGGTCCGGTTGGACAAGGAAAAACTACTACTCTGGCGGCTCTAACTGAACTGATAAACACTGAACGCATGGAGCACATTGTTACAATCGAAGATCCGATAGAATATATTTTTGAACCGAAACAATCGCTTATAGATCAACGAGAAGTGAGAATTGACACTAAAGACTTCGAGACTGCGCTACAATCTGCATTTCGGCAAGACATAGACGTTTTGTTGGTGGGGGAGATGCGCGGTCCCGAGACTATGTCAGCCGCAGTCACTGCCGCAGAAACGGGGCATTTGGTATTATCTACGATGCATACGAACGATGCGGCGCAAACGGTGGATCGTATAATCGATACATTCCAGGCCTCTCAGCAGGATCAGATCAGGCTCCAGCTCGCGGCTTCTCTATCGGGCATATTCTCACAGCGTCTGATCCCGCGTATTTCTGGCGGACTTATTCCCGCATGCGAGTTGCTTATAAACAACAAAGCGGTTTCAAACCTTGTTCGCGAGAGGCGAACGCACGAGATTCCTACTGTAATAGAAACCGGCTCAAGCGACGGCATGATCGACATGAATCGTTCGCTTGCGGAATTGGTTGCACGCGGAGAGATCACCGTCGAGAGTGCCTATCAATACTCACTCAATCCGAACCTCTTACAAAAACTTCTCTAAAAGATGGCACTTTTTTCTTACAAGGCGGTGGATACGGATGGAGCCGAACGGGCCGGCACAATAGATGCTGTTAATATCGACGTCGCGATTACCGCCTTGCAGAGACGTGGTCTAATCATATCTTCCATAGTTCCAAATGAGCCGAATATTTCAATACTCAGTCGCATAAGCATTTTCGATCGAGTGACTAATGCGGATATCGTGATGGTTAGCCGTCAGATCACGACGCTCTTTGAGGCGCAAATTTCGGCACTTCATGCTTTTCGTTTGCTTGCATCAGAGGCGCGTACTCCAAAGCTTGGAGAGAAACTTACGGCTGTCGCAAATGACATTCAAAGCGGATCGAGCATATCGGTTGCACTTTCAAGACATCCTGATGTATTTTCGTTATTTTACATCAACATGGTACGGGCGGGAGAAGAAACGGGAAAATTGGACGAAACATTTTCTTTTCTTGCCGATTACCTCGACAGAAACTACGAGATTACCCAAAAGGCCAGGAATGCTCTGATATATCCTGCCTTCATCATGTTCACATTTGTTACGGTCATGGGGCTCATGATGACGCTGGTTATTCCTAATCTTGCCTCTATGTTGGCTGAAGTCGGGCAAGATATACCGATATACACTAAGATTGTTATTGGAATAAGCAATTTTCTTGTTCGGTATATACTGCTGGTTTTAATTCTTATCGTGTTCGCGGGTATCTTTCTGTATCGATTCGGTCGCACGGAGACGGGGAAGGAGATGCTTTCGCGCGCGCGTATGCAGATACCGGCGATCGGCTCCATATATCAAAAACTCTTTCTTTCGCGCGTTACGGACAATCTCTCTACTATGCTCAAAAGCGGGGTGCAGATTTTGCACGGTCTCGAAATTACCGGAAGCGTTGTTGGCGATGCCGTGTATAAGAAAATCTTGGACGCAATAACAATAGACGTGAAAGGCGGACTTCCTGTATCAGATGCATTTCGAAAACATCCGGAGATTCCGGGAATCATCGTCGCGATGCT
>CAYHIZ010000097.1:0-3551 GCA_964356695.1 uncultured Candidatus Saccharibacteria bacterium
TGGAGATCACGCCCTCCTCTGTCCGCTTGCGCAAGCAACAGTTGACAGAGATCGATCGCTCCCGCTCGCGCAGATAGTAGTAGGGTGTAGGAATGGTAACCATCCACCCGTTCCCAGCGCGCCGTCTTTGCGAGCGGAGCGAAGCAATCCAGAATATGTGCATAAACTCTGGATTGCTTCGACCAAAAGCCTCGCAAAGACGAATACTGGGAACGACTGAATACTTACTAGAAATGAAGACGACGCCCTACGAAGTAATATGCTAGTATGTTTTCTATGATCAAAAAAACAACAAAGAAAAATAAGGTAATCGGATTGGACGATTTGAATAACAAGCTTGATCGCGTTATCGGCGCGATGGCGACGAAAGACGATATAGTGCTCGCGGTCAAACACATGGCGACCAAAAAGGACATTGCTGATATCCGCGCAGAAATGGCGACCAAAAAGGACATCGCTGATATCCGCGCAGAAATGGCGACCAAAAAGGACATCGCTGATATCCGCGCAGAAATGGCGACCAAAGACGACATAGCGCGTCTAGAGAACGATATTGCTGATATCCGCGTAGACATGGCTACGAAGCGCGAATTGCAGGATCTCGACGAGAAATTCACCAAAAAATTCCACGAGATACTCGTTGCTATAGACGGTCTGCTCAAGCCGATTTCCGAATTAAAGATGGAATACACGGGTATGATGATTCAGCTATCGCGTCACGAAGAGTGGATCAAGCTCATCGCTCAAAAATCTGGTATCACGTTGCGTTAATAAACGAGTCCATCTTGGCATAAAGTTGATTTATTAAATGCGCGTACTACACTGATCGCATGTCGTTGTTTTCTTTTGACGGGAAAGAGATTAAAAAAGCGCGAGCAGAAATGTCTGGAGACACAATAGCGGGCACGGCCCTGTTTACAGAATATTTATTTGGAGATCAGCTGGTTGTAAAAATCATTCTTAATTTATCTGGCGATCCGGCGAAATTGATCCCCGGAAAACACGCGGTACATATACATGCGAAGGCGAGTTGCGAAGGAGGCTTCAAGTGCGCGGGCGGACACTTTGATCCGGGTCCTAATGGCAACACCGATCCCGATATGAATCATCCATACCATGCGGGGGATTTGCCGAACATTATTATTGATGAGAATGGGAAGGGTAAACTTGAGGCGGTGAGTACGCGCGTTACTCTCTCCGAGGGACCGCTCTGTGTTTTTAGTGGCGAAGGCACTGCGCTTATGGTGCACGCGAATCCCGATCCATATACGAGCGGTCCGCATGGCTCGGGAGTAAGCGGCGGACCCCGCATCGCATGCGGAGTTATCCGAGAGATGGTTTGATCAAAAAAAATCTGAAACCCGCGACAGTGCAACACGGTTCATGTCATCATCGTTATAGTTATCAACGTGGGATGATATACACAAAAATGCAATGATTGCGCCCTTAACCACGAACCACATTCGCGGCCATTGATTTGGACGCAAACCCGAGTTAGGCACAACCAGTTCAGTTTTCCAAAGCGTCCAAATATCGTTTTGTGTAATGCGGTGTATCTTAGCGGGCGCAATCACTTGTCGCGGGTTTGTCGGATTAAATTGCACCTCGCACAATCTCTCAAACGCGGACAGACCATTGCGTATAGTACGAAATCGCCGCTCAAGAGCGGTGATTTCTTTCTGAATGCCGTCGTGGTACAGAAACTGAATCATATTTCGCTAAAATCTGTACCACGATAAAAAGTGAGTTCGTATGGAATTTTTTTTCGTAACTCCGTACCGATATATGGCGCTTCGGCGTGAGATAATTCTTCTAATTGTTTACCATTGAGATGGCCATATTTGACAACAATCCGATCAAGCATTTTCTTTTCTTCATCATCAAAAACAGAAAGATCTGGTTCGGTGAGACACTTATACACTTCAGTGGGATTGTATCCTTCTCGCTCTTCAATATGCTCAACGCCGAGCATATTTTTTTTCGTCATTTCAGCTGTGATTTCTTCCAATGCCGAGGGTACTGGTCCCATTGGAAGTGCGCAGTATACATCGCCAGTTATTGATTTCTGACTCTTTTCGTACAAATCAAAATCAGCAAAATAGAGCAATTTTGCTAGTTTTTTCTTGCCGCGTATTTCGCCTTTTAGCTTCCGGCATAAGTACAAAACGGCATTCTGATACTTTTTCCGGTGTAGGGACATATCATTTATATAATACTAAATATGACGGTGAAGAACAAGTTACAAAACTGCATCTAACGCTTATTTCAACGATTAGGGCAACCGGCCCAACAACAAGGGCGGCGCTCTTTCCTGCTATTAGCTCGTCACGCGCCCTTTCGATGTGATTTCTTCTCGTTTTCGGTTTTTTGGTAGAGCTAGTCCAGCAGTGCACAACGATTCTCGCCGTTTTTACGAAAAATTATAAAATGGCGGGGATTGTCTCCCTTGAGAAACTTATCTAACAGCAATATATTTCTTATTGAGATTATATGCCATGTATCCAACGCCAATAATGAGGAAGCCAACAATAATTAAGACAACTGGCCACCCAATAGAGTCAACGAAATACTTTGATGTAAGTTTTACTATGTGAGCCATTAAGAATAATGCTCCAAAAGTAAGCATGGACTGACTTTTTAGATACACACTTCCGTAAAAAGCGCCGAAAATAAATGCAATAAAGATAAGATCAAAAAATCCTCCAATAAATATACCTGAACCTAAAACAGCTAGCGTTCCCAATCCAAACAATGCATTTCTCACAGCTTTCTTCTCTTTTTCATCGGAAGCATCAATGGCCGTTGATATTGATTGATAACCATGAGCAATTAAAATGTAAGAGAAACCCAAAAGCATACCTGCCCATTTAAGTATGTCCGAACTATAATCAAATGCAAAAACTTTCGAGACCAGTGCATAGTAAGCCCATGAAGCGAAACCGATTGTAATTAAAACGAGTATGTTCTTTTTACTTGCCCAAAGTGCATAACCGAAAAGAGCGCACAAAACTAATGCTGTGAAAAATGTGTAAGGCCAAGCGAAAGAGATATTCGCTTCATCGAGAAGGACATATACTCCTAGTGGAGCAAGTGCGCATGAAATAGTAAACATTACTTGCGAGATTACTCTTTGAGAAGGTTTGTTGAGGAAAAAAGCACTGATATAAGTTATCAAAGAAATTCCTAGAGTAACTAACACGCGACCCATAAATCCAATTTCAGTCCAGTTTTGACCCACAAGAATTGCAACACCGCCAAGTGCGATGATGGCACCAATACCATAAAAGGTATTGATAATATTTTTAGATGATTCCTCTTTATGTGAAGTCTCTACTGCACTAGAGTTAAAAACTGGAGCTGTATTGACCGACGATGGAACCCCATTATTTGCTAAAAGCAATAAATCTTCCCTTGAGATTTTTCCAGTAGCCAGTTGCCCCTCTATAAAAGTAACGATTTGTTGTTTATCCATAATATTTATTTTACCCAACCAATAAATTTAAGCAACCCGGCCAGAACTCCCTGCCCTCTGGGCAGGGATGAATGGTCGA
>CAYHIZ010000098.1:0-3543 GCA_964356695.1 uncultured Candidatus Saccharibacteria bacterium
AGTCGAGCTTTGCGAAGCGATCCAGATGTATGTGGTAGGATTCTGGATTGCTTCGGCCAAAAGCCTCGCAAAGACAGCGGGCTGGGAATGAGTGATAGTTACCTTCACAACAATTTGACCAATTCGGACATTTGGGTACAATGGGACATATGAATACTATGTCCACCGACATGAAGACATTTGCCGCATCCGATCTCAAGACAAAGATCGGCACGATGTTTGTTGCCGCTGCGCAGAAACCCGTGCAGATCACCAAGCGCGGGACCGTGCGTTTCGTACTTATGACCGAAGAAGAATACCGCCGCTTCGAGGCGATCGAGGATGCGATGTGGGCGGCACGCGCCCGCCAAGCGCTCAAGAGCGGGTTCGTCGGCAAAAGCAACGCCAAGCGGCTTCTGCGCGAAGCACTTGCCGAACAGAGCGCATGACACACCGCACGCTCGACTACACCAAAGATTTTCTCAAGGAACTCCGCACGCTTCCGCCGAAGCATTTTAAACAAGTCGTGAGCAAGGTGCTCGCGCTCACCGACGAACCGTTCCCCGCTGATGCGAAGCTGCTCCAAGGTTATGCCGATTTATGGCGCGTGGACTCCGGCGAATACCGGATTGTCTACACCGCTACCAATGCGCGAGTGGAGATCATTATTGCCGGCAAGCGCAACGACGACGAAGTGTATCGCAAACTTGCACGCAAGCTGTAGTCGCATCAGTACCCCGCTTCGTCGAGCGCTTCGTTCACAAGGCGGTCGGCTTCTTTGTTTTTTTCGCGCGGAATGTGGACGAAATGAACGATGCCGAAATCAGCGAGCAGAGCTTTGATTTTGGCGATCTGTGGCTTCAATGTCTGCTTTTTGATTTTCCAGTGTCCGAGAAGCTGCTCAACCACGAGTTTCGAATCGAGACGAAATTCGACTTTCTCGCCCTCAAGTTTAAGACTTTTCGCTTTTTTGAGCGCGAGAAAGACAGCCTCGTATTCCGCCCAATTATTTGTCTGTACGGGACCGAGATATTTTTTCACTTCTGCAACAACATATCCATCTTTTTCGATCACTACGCCTGCGCCTGCCGGCCCGGGGTTGTTTCTGGCTCCGCCATCGGTATATATAATTATCATCGTGTGTTTGATGCTAGCACATCCAGGAGCCGGAGAGCTATGCCTCCACGAAAGGTGTCTCGTACAACGCTTGCGAGGATGTTCGCATTATTGCCTTGTACCGGCAAATGCGTGAAATCGTCTGGCGCTCTAAAAAAATCGAAGGCGCGCATAGAAATGCCGGTCTTTTTGCATGAAACGAGAATCTCAGCATGACTGTTGTCTCGTCCGAATCTGCGGACTGAAGAAATAATTATTGGAGATATTAAAAAAACAGGTTTCGGATTGCCGATTCCGAAAGGCGCGAGGCGAAAAATCTCCTTAAGAAACGTTCCGCCTATATCCGCAAGAGAAATACTTGCATCGTATTTTGCATTATCGGAAACATCGGATTTTGTCACTAACAAGGAGGCAGACGTAAGTGATTCGTGCAATGTGTGTACATGCTCATACGAAACGGTAAATCCGCCGGATGCATGATGTCCTCCAAACTCTATGAGAGCAGAGCTCGCTTTCGAGAAAAGTTCGACAACGGAAATAGATCCGTCAGATCGACATGAGCCCTTTATTCGGCCATTTGCATCGCGACCCCACAAGCAAACAACTCCACCGCGCTCATCCATGATGGAGTTAGCCGCAAGTCCGAGTAGCGCAGGCTTCCAATCCGGAGATCCGAGAACAACGACGCGATCGCCTGAGTGAAACCGAGTCCGTACGGTGCGCTTTGCGACTTTTACTATACTTGCGACGGCAACTTTTCGCATGTTGTTTAGTTCCTCCAAACGCGTTATTAGTCTTGTCGCTTCACTGCGATCTTGCGTCACGAGAAGTCGGAATGCCAACTCCGGCTCATCCATGCGGGAGGCGGCGTTTACGCGCGGAGCGATCGAGAATCCGATGTCATCTTCGGATATCTCGGATTGTCGTAGGCGTAAGCGAGTGCAGAGCGCGCGAATTCCGTGTCGCGTCGATCTGCGCAACACTTTCAAACCCCAATGTACAAGCGCGCGATTTTCGCCTGTCAGCGGCACCATATCGGCGACTGTCGCGATAGCGACGAGATCAAGTAACCATTTTTCCCATCCATCCGGTATCGCAGTGAAATTTTTAAGCTTGCGATTTTTTCCTTCCGAGAGTACGGCTTGCGCCAATTTGAACGCGACGGCCGCGCCACATAGTCCGGGAAAAGGGTAGGGGTGTATTTTTGGATTTACGAGCGCCAAACATGACGGACGTTCACCAATAATCTCGTGATGATCGGTAACGATGACATCTATTCCGAGTGATTTCGCAAATGCACATCCCTCGCGCGCGACCGTACCCACATCCACGGTAATTATCAGCTTCACGCCTCCATTTGATAGTTCCGTTATCGCTTCTGTATGAAATCCGTACCCTTCGCGGTCGCGGTGGGGCAAATACACTTCTATGTTTGTGTAATTGATTTTTGCAAAAAAGTCGGAAAGGATCGCTGCGCCCGGTATGCCATCACAATCATAATCGGCATATACTGCGATGCGCTCATTCTTTTCCATTGCTGTAAAAATTCGCGCAACAGCGACGCGCATATCATTTAGCAACTCCGGCGCATGCGTATGCGCCTCATAATCCGGCGAGAGGAACGCTGTAATGTCTGTATCTTCGACCACGCCTCGCCGTGCGAGGAGTGAACGCACCAATTCCGATATCGGTTTATCTATAATCATTCGTTGGCGATTGTAGCATTGTCGCGTACGTATACGTCAATTACATAAAGAGTCCAAATACAACATGCAAAGCCATTTACAAGAATCGGCGCGTAAACGCTGTCCACGCTCATTGCGTGATATTGATTGTCGAGGATGCGTCGATAAATATCCCTTGGCTCGTACCGAGGAATGTGTTTCCAGAGAGTTGTATATTTTTGGAATGGGAGACCATGATCGATCCTTTTGCCGCGACTTTGGCGAGGCACCATGGCTGACCGGCTCCGAATTTTTGCCCGCCCTTCGATTTCGATCCGCAATACTTCGCATCGAAGTCCTTCTCAAAGGGTATGGCGTTGGCATCAACGATGGTGTTGCCGCTCACTTTCACATCACGCGCGCCAAGTATGGCAATGCCGAGCCCGGGCGTGTTAGAGATAAAATTATCTTTAATTTCCATCGAACGGTTCGGATATCCTGTTGGCAAGAATCCGTTAGATGACATGGCGTAGATCCCGATTACTGCTGACGCCCATCCTGTTTGGCGTCCGTTTCTGTATTCACCCGTCCAGCCATAATCAGTCGTCCCATAACCTGAACCAACAATTTTGTTGCCACGAACGATTATATTGTATGGCGCTGGCCCACCTCCCGGCGACCATGTTGGATATATGTTCATGCTAATCGGGCCATAATAACTATTTGCAAACACCACTAGCGTCTCGTTAATAATCAAACAACCGCGCCATATTTTGGAAACTAT
>CAYHIZ010000099.1:0-3484 GCA_964356695.1 uncultured Candidatus Saccharibacteria bacterium
CTTTGTTAAAAGACTATTTGGCTAGGGATGGGTTTTTAATGAGACACGCATGGTTCTTTACCTTGTTGGTAAATAAAACTTGCGCTATAATCCATCCCACTGTATTATGGAAATATCCTTCAAAAGTGAACGCGAGAAGGAGTTTTATCAGAGCAAATCTGCTCTTACCAAGAGGTACGGTGTGCAAATGGCGAAGAAGATCGCACAACGCATTGGCGTGCTTGAGGCGGCGCGGACTCCGCAACAGCTACCACAAAGCGCGCGGTTTCACGAACATAGCGGACAACGCAAAGGCTTATTTTCAGTTGATCTTGTGGATCCTTATCGCCTGATCGTTTTGCCGACATGCACGTATACAACTTGGGTCGAGATTACAAGCATTCAAGTCTACGAGATAATGGATCCACATTAAACATATGGTCGATACAAAACTTTCATATAATCCAGATTATGCGATACATCCCGGGGAGACGCTTCGGGATGAGCTTGAGGTAATGAATATTTCTCAGGTTGAACTGACACAACGCACAGGAATAAGCGAGAAACACATAAGTCAGATTATCAACGGTGAGGCCCCTATTACTCCGGAAACCGCGATAAAACTCGAACGTTCCTTGGGAGTATCTGCAGAGTTTTGGGCGAATTTGCAGAAGAACTATGACATTACTGTTGCAAGAATTGCATCAGAAGAAAGACTTGTTAAAGAGGTCGTTGAGGCGAAGAGGTTTGATTGCTACGTGGAACTCGTGGCTATGGGGTGTATAAAACAGGCTAGTACATGGAAAGAAAAGACGGAAAATCTTCTTAAATTCTTTGGGGTTGACTCACTCATATATGTGCCTCAAATAGAAGCCGTGGCCTATCGACAGGGCCGTGGCAAATTTGATGAACGTTCTCTTGCTGCATGGCTTAGATGCGGGGAATTGGAGGCCACTAAAATTAAAACGGATTCTTTTAATAAAGCTCGTATTCGAGAAATCATTCCCGAGATTAGAAAATTAACCTTGCTTCCAGAAAAGTTTGATACACGGCTTCAGGATCTGTGCTCTTCCAGTGGGGTTGCTGTAGTTTTTACACCCTATTTTAAGAAAACAAAAGTGAACGGAGCCACTCGTTGGATAGGAGATAAGGCTGTTATCCAGATGAATAACAAAGGCGCATACAACGATATATTCTGGTTTACTTTTTTCCATGAACTTGGGCATATTATGTTGCATGGGGTAAAGGAGCGTTTCCTTGAATATGATGGAAAAACAATCGATGAAAAAGAGAAAGAAGCCAATGAGTTTGCAGCAAAGAATCTTATCCCGCCATCTGAATACGATGCCTATATAAAATCAGGGTCATTAAATCGTCTGACTGCGGGACGGTTTGCTGAATCTATCGGTGTAGATTTGAGTATTGTTTTAGGGCGCCTTGCCCATGAGGGACATGCGCCTTGGAGAAAGATTGCAGAATATAGGCCACAATTAACTATTCGTTAATTAAATATCCTCGCCGATCTCTACGACCCCCTCACCATGCCAGCCGATCTCTTGAAAGCGCACAAAGCATTAGACAAAGCGGTAGACGCCTGCTACGGCCCTCCTTCGCACAAGGCTACGGCAGGGCACAGCACCAAAAAATTCAAAGACGAACCCGAGCGACTGGAGTTTTTGTTTGAGAGGTATAAGGAATTGATGAAATGAAATACGTACCCATAATGATACACTCGCAGATATGGAAGATGATCAATATTTACAGGGACCAACAAAAGGTTTCGAGGAGGCAAAGAAAATAAGCTCTAAAAGCGGCATCGAATACTGGCATGCTCGCGAGATAATGCCCCTGCTTGGGTATGAGACATGGCGCAGGTTTGAAGATGTTATCAAAAAGGCACGGAGGGCGTGCATGGCCAGTGGTCAGAAGATAGAAAACCATTTTGTCAGTATCGGCAAAATGGTCAAGATTGGCTCAAACAGTGTACGAAATGTAGACGACTACAAATTAGACCGCTATGCGTGCTATCTGATAGCCCAAAACGGCGACAACACAAAAGAGCCTATCGCACTAGCTCAGACCTATTTTGCAATACAAACACGCAAACAAGAGATCTTCCAAGACCTCGCGGATACAGAGAAACGACTTCTGATCCGTAATGAGATGATCGGTGAGAATAAAACTCTTTTCGACAGCCAAGCAAGCCGGTGTTTCAAAGTTCGGACTTTTTAATGACGCAGGATACCGCGGTCTCTATGGCGCCCCACTCTCGGAAGTAGAAAAAAGCAAAGGTATAAAGAAAGGCGAGTTGCTTGATCGTGCAGGATCGACAGAGTTGGCGGCAAACCTATTTCGCATCACTCAGACAGAGGAAAAAATACGCAAAGATAACATCAAAAATGAGGGGACCGCGATACAAACCCATTTCATGGTGGGTGGCAAAGTACGCCAAACGATAAAAGATATTGGTGGAGAGCTACCGGAACGTCTCAAGCCAGAGAAGCACATTCGTTTCGTCGAGAAAGAATTGAAGGCACTTGGAGTTAGTGAGGAAACAGCGCGGCGAATAAGGCATTCGGTCCCTGCAAAAAATACGAAGAACATCGCACCAAATCTCAAGTGACTTGTTAGCTGTGTTTGATCGTGCGACGCAAGAAGCGGGACTTTGTAACTGCTACTGGCCATTTGTTTGCTACACTTGCCGTATGGGCGTGTTTAAGAGAAATATCGGGATTTTTATTTTTTCTTTCGTTGCGATGTCTCCCGCGCTCGCTGTCGCTCACACGCGATGGTTCGCCGAGGGGAATGTTTCTCCGTTTGCAGTGAACGAGCCTACAGCGTTCTATATGTTCGCGTGGGCAATCCTCGCTCTTATTATTATTTGGGGAGGCGTATACGCGGAGCGGAGAGGACTTTTCCAGTTTAATTTTCTAACGCCGAGTCGCGACCATGCATTTCCCCGCGCCTCCGCGACATTTTCTATGATCACAGGAGCGTTCTTGCTTATCGCGGGAACTCATGGGTATCTTTTTTCCCCGAATCTTACAGACGGATCGGGCATACCGCATGCGTTAATTATGATGCAGATCTTTATCGGACTCGCTCTTCTCGCCGGAGTGTACGCGCGCGTCGCGGCGCTCTGCCTTATGCTACTGTGGGCAATTAGCTTTTCCTACACGGAGGTGCTATTCATGTTCGAGAACATTTGGGTTTTGAGTACGGCACTCTTTATTTTTATTATGGGGAGTGATTACTTTAGTCTCGTTACTTTTAAGACTCTTGAGCACCTTACTCGCAGATTCCACGATTATGCCCTGCCGATCCTTCGTATCGGCACCGGGGCGACGCTGCTTATATTGGGATTTTCGGAAAAGATTTTGCGTCCCGAGCTCGGTATAAACTTTCTCGCAGAGCACCATTGGAATTTTATGCAACTTTTGGGTTTCGAATGGTATTCCGACTATCTCTTTACGCTCTCTGCCGGAGCCGTAGAATCTTTGTTCGG
>CAYHIZ010000100.1:0-3483 GCA_964356695.1 uncultured Candidatus Saccharibacteria bacterium
TGGATGAAATCGCCGTCCGCCACTATCTACCACCGATATTGCGTATGATCCCATAATACGGCATGGGGTAGTATTTACAAATGTTGTGATACTTTGCAGTGATATGAAACGCATACGAATATACCCGCTCAAAAGCCCCGTGCAGGCGAGCATTGCCATACCTGGCTCGAAGAGTTATACGAATCGCGCGCTTCTGCTCGCCGCTCTCACTTGCGGGCGTGTGAAGATCAAGAATCCGCTCATTTCGGAAGATACGCATGCAATGATTTCGTGTCTCCGCGAGCTGGGCATGCGCTGTTCCTTTGAAGAAGATTCACTGGAAGTCAGTGGCAATTTGCAGAGCATAGAAAATCGCGAGTATAATCTCAGTACATTTCTCTCCGGAACGACGGCACGCTTCATGCTTGCGCTTTCCGCCGTTATTCCCGGGACTCAAATAATTCGCGGTCGCGGACGCTTGAACGAGCGTCCCATGGCGCATCTTGTAGAGAGTTTGCAACAACTCGGAGCAAAAATAGAATACCTGGATAAGCATGGGTTTCCGCCGGTGCGCGTTCTCTCGTCAAAACTCACTCCGGGACGAATCACGATGAATGGAACTGTTTCGAGCCAATTCCTTTCCGCGCTTCTCATGATCGCGCCCTTGGTAGGGAAGATCGAGATTGATGTTGAAGGAGAACAAATATCGCGCCCATATCTAGACATGACCATTGAGGCGATGGGCAAATTTGGCGTCCATGTGAAGAGCGAAGGCTACAAACGCTATGTCGTTCCCGGAGGACAGAAATATAAAGCGGAAGAATATGCAGTCGAGGGAGATGTGTCGAGCGCATCTTATTTTGCCGGCATTGCGGCGCTCACACACTCAACCATAACGCTCGGGAACTTGAATCCGGAATCTTTGCAAGCGGACATGCGATTTCTAAAAATACTTGAGGGCATGGGCAACATAATAACGTACAAAAAAAACGCAATTACAATACACGGCATGGGCGTTAGGTCAGTCACTGTAGATATGCAAGATTGCCCGGATCAGGCACAAACTCTTGCCGTCCTATCGGCGTTTGCGGGTGGTATGACGACGATAACCGGCATCCAATCTCTACGCATCAAAGAAACGGAACGTATTTCTGCCGTTAAGCAGGAACTCAAAAAGATGGGCATACAGACCGAGTCCACCTCGGATTCTATAATCATATACGGCGGCTCGCCAAAAGGCGCGCGCATTGATACTTATGGCGATCATCGCATGGCAATGGCATTTGCCGTCGCAGGTGCCGCGATTGATGGCATGGAGATCAACGAACCCGATGTTGTTTCAAAGACCTATCCGCAATTTTGGGAGTCGCTCGCTTCAATTGGCATCAAAACCGAGTATTCGTATGAACACCCGAACATTGTATTGATCGGTATGCGAGGCGGAGGAAAGTCTACTGTTGCCAAGCATCTTTCCGAGAGATTGGGCAAAAGATTGGCGGACCTCGATGCAATGATTGAAAGAGATGAGGGCATGAGTATTCCTCTGACAATCGAGAAATTCGGCTGGGAGTATTTTCGTGACCGCGAGGCGGAGATCGTGCGAAAAGTCGCGAGGCTGAAGGATGCCGTTGTCTCGACGGGCGGTGGCGTCATCGGGAGACCGGAAAATATTGCGGCGCTGAAACAGCGCGGCATTCTTATCTTTCTGTCAAGCTCTGCGAAGATACTTGCCGAGCGCATTCTTAATGATGAGGGACGTCCGCGTCTTACGGAATCGGCAACAACCCTCGAGGAGGTCGAGTCTGTGCTTGCGGAACGCAAGAAATTATACGAAACAGTCGCAGACGAAATAATAGATGACACGGAACTCCATCTCGATGCAAAGGTGGAGGAAGTAATGCGAAGATTACAAATACGCGGTATAGTGAAGAAATAATCATGGCTGGAAATAGTTTTGGACAATTGTTTCGTATCACCACTTTCGGAGAGTCGCACGGAGGGGTCGTTGGGTGTGTTGTCGATGGCTGTCCGCCGGGAATCGAGATAACAGAGGAAGAGATACAAAAGGAGATGGATAGGCGGAAGCCCGGGCAAAGCAGGATCACAACGCCGCGCAAGGAGTCCGACAAAATAAAAATCTTATCCGGTCATTTCGAGGGAAAGACAACCGGTACGCCGATACTCCTGATTGCCTACAATGCCGACACGAAGCCGGAAGATTATCTCGAGCTGAAAGATGCGTATCGTCCCTCGCATGCAGATTTTACCTACGAAGTGAAGTATGGTTTCCGTGATTGGCGGGGGAGCGGCCGTGCTTCCGCGCGCGAGACGCTTGCGAGAGTCGCGGCGGGCGCTATCGCGCAGAAATGTCTAAAAGAGAAACTCGGTATCGAAATCTTGAGCTATGTTGATCAAGTGGGCGATATCAAAGCCACTGTAGATTTCAATGAGATGACATCTCATGACATTGAGGCGAACATCATTCGCTGTCCCGACCCAAAAGCGGCCGAGAAGATGATCGCTCTTGTTGATAAAGTCAAAGCCGAGGGTGATTCAATCGGCGGTGTTATCAGAGGAATAATCCGAAATGTTCCATCTGGGCTCGGAGAGCCTGTCTTCGACAAAGTGAGCGCGGATTTAGGCAAGGCGATGCTTTCAATTAATGCAGTCAAAGGGTTTGAAATAGGTTCTGGTTTCGAAGGCGCGGAATTGCGCGGTAGCCGGCACAACGATCCTCTCTACGTGGACGAAAATGGAAACGTGCGAACGAGAACAAATAATGCAGGTGGAACAGTCGGCGGGATTTCAAATGGCGAAACAATCCATTTTCGCGTTGCCTTCAAGCCTGTCTCGACTATCGCTAAAGAACAGGATACGGTGAATCGAAAGAAACAGACCGTAAAACTTTCGGCCGCCGGTCGCCACGATCCATGCGTTCTCCCTCGCGCCGTCCCCATCGTAGACGCGATGTCCGCACTCGTTATCATGGATCACTACCTGCGCCACAAAGCGCAAAATGGATAGGAATTTTTCGCTTGACTTAATGTACTGTTTTTTCTATACTCCTCTCTACCATCGCTCCTGCGTTGGATTGCCGAAGCGCACTCGCGCGGAGGCATCATGGCGTAGACCCGCCTTCGTTCTACTTCGTAGAACTTCGGCGAGGCAAGGGCGGTGTGCCGAAATACTGTTATGAAAACATTCGGACGATCATTGAAAATTGAATAGACAGATTGTACGCATAACCAAATAAGTTGGTAAGTTAGAAACACACAAAATAGTAATTGGAAAAAAAGAAAAACATATCCTTCTCCCTCGGGCGAATGCCCTAGGGATCAGGATGAAATTTTCCGAAAGGAAAATTTCACATTCTTTTGTTCCGTCCACGTTTTTGCGAGAGCAAAAATGTGTCCCGAGAATTCTAGTGCAAGCTAGAGTCGAGGGACAAAATCCTAAAAAGAGAAAATAGAGCAATCAATATCTCTTAACTGAGAGTTTGATCCT
>CAYHIZ010000101.1:0-3450 GCA_964356695.1 uncultured Candidatus Saccharibacteria bacterium
TTTGCAAACCACGAGGCACGTAGAAGTAGAGCTTGGGTTGTCCTGATCCTGAAGCGGTTATCTTACCAATAATCAACGGCGTGCCTTTCCATGTCGCGAATTTGTAACCAGATCCACCCAATTTTACCTTGTAGTGTCCAGGCGAAAGTGGGATAGTCATTTCATCCCACGCGGCGAGCGCCTCAGCAGGTGTGCCTGGAGCTTTTGTTATCTGATGTCTATAAACGACAGTTCCCGCAGAGTTAGTAATTGTCACCGATTGAGGAATGTTCCTCGAAACACGGAAATGAAATGACGTCATACCAGGCAACATTTGTAGATCAATACTCGGAACACCTCTGGTATTCGACACTGACGAACCCCACGGATCCCCGACTGGTGCTGTCCAAGTAATTGTAGCTACAGGCACGAGATTGCCGGTGAATTTCTTGATCGTGAAATCCGGAGTCGGATAGGCACTTTTGCCACTCTGCAATAGTGTCATCGGATTCGTATTTGAGAGAGCGCGTACACGAGCCCAGCCGGGACCGTCAGGGACAGGATCGGTTACGCCATTGTTGATATGGAATCCATTTCTCACCGCAGGATACGCCAATAGATCGAAATTTCGTAGCGAATCTATCATATTGGAACCTGCGATGCTAAGTATATATTCCGCCAATCGCATACCTTTTGCCGGAGCGGAAGCAGTGCCTATCGCCCACTGTTCTTCGTTGCGCAGACGAAGATAGTGCACATATCGCACATAATCGTAGATGCGCTCGCGTACAGCCGTATTACCACCTGCAAGTGATACTGCTTGGTCGAGATCGCGATATGAAGAACTCAATTCTGCTGATATCGCATAATACCCTGTAGACCAACGCTCAAGCATGCGCTTCATAGGGGCTTTGGCCGGACCGAAGGCGAGAGTATACCACTCGTCTATAAGCTGAGTATCACTGCGATCTATATCCCACATCAAGCGCGATCCTATATAGAGTGGCAGACCGACGGCACCGTTACCAAATGTGCTTTGCGTGTGAAAGCCCTTAATATTTTTGCTGTAATACTTGCGAAGCAAAGGACCGACTTCCAAATAATTCCATGACGGCTCATCGTGCGACCAATCAGGAATAGACCAAAAATCATATCGTGCCAGTATCCCCAGTGGCCCTAACTTTCGCCTCCATACATCAGTCCATTCGTCGTCGCTAAGGAACCTCGTGTGTGGACCAAATCTAAACGCGGCTGCTAGCTGCACGACAATATTCGGATTCAATCCAAACGAGGGAGGATCGGAGTAATTAGCATACGCGTCAGTTGCCGCTTTCGTGTTCGAAAACTCTAGTCGACGACTGGCTAGCTCTATCATGCATTTGTTTTTGATAAAATATTGCTGATCGGCGGGAGAACCGTCTCCGACCCCTGCGCGGACCAGCTCCGCCGTATTATTTCCTTCGCCTGCACCGTCTGCGGGCATCACCGACATGACGGGGATGGTTTTATCTTCAGCTCGGTCGTAAACGCGTTCATACTGATCCACTATCCAATCGCAATAATGCTCGACGGCATCAGGATTGCCGGCATTTGTCATCGCAACGATATTGAGATCGTGCGTACCTGTAAATGGCGTGGCTGCCTTTATGTACCAATTGGTATCGCGATTCTCTGGGAGCAATGGATACTGCAATACATATCCGCCCGTATTCGGTCTCTTCGAGAACGGAGCTATGTATAGAGGCGTGTGTGTACATATTGGAGGCGTGCCTACACAAATTTTTGGCAAATATGTCGGATGGTAGCGCAAGAAATCTTTATTTGAAATCACATACGCTTCCCCCATTTGTTTACCCAAACGATAGTCGTAACTGAAACGCATTCTTCGATTCCACGAGCCAAAATCAAGGTATCTATCTCTACTAGGAGCATACTGAGTCCCTATGTAAATACTGAAATGACCGCTTCCCGAGTATGTGCGATTAAAATCAAAGTCGGGCTTCTTGACTTCGTTCATTGCAATAGTGATGGAACTGCGATTCGGAACAATAGTCCAATTCTTACCGACACTGAGCCAACGCACGCCGAGCTGTTCGAGATAATCATACGTACCGTGAGCGAGACCTCGCGCGTTGTTGGCAACTATTTTCAAACGGTTGGCATTGCCATCAATAACGAACGCTTCGAAACCTTTACCTGCCAATCTTGCGAGCGATCTGGGTGGAGCGGCCACCGAAGAACTCGCCAAGATAAATTGGATACCAGGCACATCGGATACGCTGTACTGGACTGGGAAATCTATGCCCGTGATTTTCTTCAAGTGAATCTGTGTATCTTCCACGGCAGAACGCAGTATGTTACATAGATCTCCCGTTTTATTGAACTTGCATTCGTCTACTGGTTCCGAAACGGCGATGCGAGTGCCGTAAAGACCCGCAAGAGAAGCAGTATCATTGATTTCAAACGGGAACGATTCTACATTTGAAGCGGTGTATTTCGGCTTACGAGGAAAGATCGGCGAATCGGCATCACAAGCGATTGCCTTGATGACGGTGGGAGCTGATAGTACGATCGGATTATTAGGATCGTACAATATTCCGCGATAGCCACTATCAGTTAGATTAGTACATTGAGGGACTCCGGTTCCCATCGTGTAATATATGCGATCTGATCCTGTTGCCCTCAAACGAATTGTCTGACGAGAAGTGTATGTCCCATATGCGGGCGTTACGGTTATTGAAGGAGGACTTATACGCACTCTCACCGTAGATGTCGCCTTGTTCCCTGCAGCATCCATGGCGACGGCGTAGAAAGCATGAAAACCACTTGGCGGAGTATTTGGCAGAGTCGTCGTATTGAGCATCGCTGAATACGGAGGAGCGGTGTCTTCGGAAATTATAGTGCTCTGCGAGCTTTTGAATGTAACGCTCACAACGTCAACGTTGTCCGATGCATTCGCTCTGAAAACAGTGAATCCGGAAATGTTGGCGCCCGGAACAGGATAGGTAAATGCTATCGTCGGAGCAACTGTATCATCCCCAGTGGCCGAAATCACATACGCAAACGTCGCAACCGCTGATGATCCTGTCGTGTAACACGCAATCGCTTTGATTGTTTTGGTTAATGCGACGTGGATTGCTGTTGAGTATACGGTGCCTGTGGTGCAGGTGGGAGCGACGACTGTTGTAGCGCCGATTGTGTAGTGGATTGACGCGCCTGTGGCTGTGAGGGTAACATTTCGCGCGGATTCGTATGGGCCAGCAGGTGGATTGGCTGTGGGAGCGGGGCGGAGGTTGGAGACGGTAACGATGCGCGTGCTCGTCGCCTTGTTGCCCGCCGCGTCACGCGCGACTGCGTATATGGTGAGTGGACCGTTAGGGAGAGATGTCGTGTTGAGAGTGGTGGTATATGGAAATGTGGTGTCGTCGAAGATGACAGTGCTCATTGAGCTTTTGAATTGCACTCCGACTA
>CAYHIZ010000102.1:0-3403 GCA_964356695.1 uncultured Candidatus Saccharibacteria bacterium
GGAAGCATCTTGCCAACAGTGAAGTGCAGACAAAGCAGGGATACTTCTGGCGGTCTGTCTCACAACAGGAGGTTGATTATGTGGAGCGCGATGGCATCGCGCTTACCGCCTATGAATGCAAATGGAATGATGCGAAGATTTTCCGCATACCGCCGCTTTTCTTACGGCTGTATCCGGATGCGATATTCGAGGCGATACACCGGAATATTTTTTTCCGCTTCATCGCAGAAGCACCCCCGAG
This sequence comes from uncultured Candidatus Saccharibacteria bacterium, assembly GCA_964356695.1. Classification (GTDB taxonomy): domain Bacteria; phylum Patescibacteriota; class Minisyncoccia; order Phycocordibacterales; family UBA2100; genus UBA10103. The sequence goes on from CAYHIZ010000102.1 coordinate 242, forward strand.
TGCCATCTACTCCACTTGACTAAATCAGTCCACGTACCAATTTCGCGCGGCCGCGCGAAATTGGTACAAAGAAAGTTGAGGAGGGGAATCAGTTTCGGATCAATATTGTATGGACATATGCACTAAGCACCATGTGCAAGCGTTCAATACCGAGACCGGCAAGAAGAAAAATTGCGGGCAGAATTGGTAGCAGGTAGCGGGTGTTCGATGAGAAAGTCCCCGCCGTGAGAATGACAACTGCACAAAAGGCAGCGAGAAAAAGAGCGAAGCGGTGTCTGGAAACCATCACGCCGAGGAGTGCCAAAAGATAGATGGCTGCCCACATGTACGGCTCAATAGCACTGTACAGACGTATAGCGGGGTTGAGTTGCCATGTGGAAAGAAGCTGATGCGATGAGAACAGAAAATCCTTTCCACCAGTGATATGGAACACAAGATACGACCAGAAGTTTTCTTTCAAAAAGTCCCCTACATATTCTTCCACCTGCGGGAGATATTTAACGGTACGTGCGTTTTCGCCATCCGGCGCGCCAGTCTTTAACAGCATCTCTTTAGTATTCTGCGGAATGAACTCGTCCCTATTTAGTCGCAATGAATCGGCTTTGTAATACGGTATGTAGTTGAAAAACATGGCGTAAGAAGGAAGGGTTGAGATCGTGAAGTATCCGGTCTGCACATAATTTCTTGCCATCCACGGAAGGATAGGCAAACAAAATAATATCAAAGCGCTTAACCCTATCAACGCTCCTTTTTGCGTTCGATGATTCCAAACTAAAAGGACGAGAGTGTACAGAAGCACTAGCAGAGTGAGAGGAAGACCGCTTGGCCTTACTAGCGTGTCGAGGCTCATTAGAAAAACCGCAAGGAGGCCATACTCATATCTGTTTTCGAGAGTGAATTTTGCGAGGCATAGCAGCGATAAAAGAAGAATGAACAGGAACAGGCCGTCGGAACTTATGGCCATCACCTGCCAAATATTCGTTGGCTCAAAGGCGAAAGCTAGAGAAAGAAATACCGACAGTCTGTCTGAAATGAATCTCGAAGCTATCAAGAAAAAAACGACAACCGCAAGTGCGCCCATGACTATGTTGAGATAGGCGACTCGGTTGTAATCGCCTATCGGTTGATCCCACCCGTTCAATACGACCTGCCCCCTTTCACCAGTGACTTTTTTTGCGAGGAATAAGAAAAGAGGATATCCGGGCGTCCTGAACAATTCAGGCGCTCCTTCCCAACGATCTCGAAACTGTCCTCGTGCAATATCATCGGCCAAATATGCGTAGTCGACCACGTCTGCTCCGTAACGCATGGACGCTTGTCCTCCGAATTGAGGGTACGCGGTATCAAAAGCGATGTTAAAGCCCTCGAGAACGATAAAATAGGAAAGGAGCACAGAAACAAACAGGACTGTGACTATAGTCTTTTTCGAGACGTTGGAAAACAATGGTTTGTATAGGGGGGGGGCGGACATAATTGACGCTGACTATATCATGGCTCGCATTGCTCTCACTCTGCGTCGCCAGTATGATGCACCTATGGCACAGCTCGCTATAAATGGAGGCATGCCGGTGCGCGCGAAAACTGATTTTTTTCCCGCGTACAAGCCAATAGGCAGAGAAGAAGAAGATGCGGCTTTGCGCGTCGTGCGCTCGGGCGCGCTCTCGAAATTTATCGGCGCATGGGATCCGAAAGAACCCTCCTTCGCCGAGGCTTCGGAGGACAGGCCGCAATTTTACGGGGGTCCGGAGGTTCTCGCCTTCGAGCGAGAATGGGCGGAGAAATTTGGAGTCAAACATGCGGTTTCAATGAATTCCGCTACGTCGGGACTCATCGCATCGCTGGGAGCCATCAGTATAGAGCCCGGCGACGAGGTTATCGTCTCGCCGTATTCAATGTGTATCTCCGCGACGGCGCCTCTTTTTTGGGGCGCAGTGCCTGTTTTTGCCGACATTGAACCCGAATACTTTTGCCTCGACCCGCAATCTGTCGAGAAAGCGATAACACCGCGAACGAAAGCGATAATCGTCGTCGATCTTTTCGGGCAATCGCACGATGTCGAAGCCATTAACGCACTTGCTCAAAAACACAATCTTAAAGTCATCGCAGATTCCGCGCAGATCCCGGGAGGAAAATACAAAGGCAAGTATGCCGGCACGCTCTCCGATATCGGAGTCTACTCGCTCAATTTTCATAAACACATTCACACCGGTGAAGGTTCGCTCGTTGTGACGAACGATGATGAGCTCTCGGAAAGACTTCAGCTCATACGCAATCACGCCGAGGCGGTTGTCGAAGACAAGGGCGTTTCGAACATTGTGAACATGGTGGGACACAATTTCCGCCTTACGGAGATACAAGCCGCGATAGGCCGCGAGCAGTTGAAAAAACTCGACACGCTTCTTGAAGAGAGGATAAAAAACGTCGTCTACATCGCGGAGCATTGCCGGGATATGCCGGGATTCCGTCCGGCGCGCGAACGCGCGGACGTGAAGCACGTCTATTATATGCAAGCATTTCTATATGATGAAAAAATCGTCGGCATACCGCGCGCAAAATTCTTCTCTGCAGTCAGAGCGGAACTCGCGCCTTCGATATTGCAGGAAGAAGAAGGAGTCTTGATGGGTCAAGGATATGTCAAGCCCATTTACATGCTTCCCATCTTTCAAAAACAAATTGCCTTTGGCTCGAAAGGATTCCCATTTCGCTCCGAATTTTACAAAGGTAAGGCGCGGTACGAAAAGGGGATGTGTCCGGTCGTCGAGCGTTTGCACGAAAAGGAGCTTATCACCAACGACCTTATGCGTCCGGGCATGCAAAAGAAAGACCTCGATGATGTAGTTGACGCATTCCACAAAGTATACGAATATCGAGAGGAACTATGAAAAACCCATTTCTTGTCGGTACGAAAATTTATCTTCGGACGATAACGGAGGAAGATTTGAACGCGAATTATCGCGAGTGGTTTAACGACGAAGAGATATGCCGTTACAATTCTCATCACCGATTTCCTAACTACGACGAGAACATGCGCGACTACTACGAAAACGTCATCAAATCGCGCTCCAATCTCATTCTCGCGATCTGCGATAAAAAAACGAATAAGCACATAGGCAACATCGCTCTCGAGAATATCGACGCAATAAATCAATCTGCGGAATTTGC
>CAYHIZ010000103.1:0-3400 GCA_964356695.1 uncultured Candidatus Saccharibacteria bacterium
TAATCAACGGACTCAGACGTCAACGCCCTGCGCTCTGCGCAGGGTGGGTTTACAATTACCTGAATTATAATAGCTATAACCATTGGAATTTAATCCATTTAGTTTTTTTGAACTATTGCCTTTGGAAATAACATATTCATCTTGATTGCCGTTCGAACCAAATAGTTCGAATATTCCATCGTTCCTATATCGGTATTTTACTATATATCCATCAGATGAAGATGGTCCTGGGTCAATATTGAAATTTTTTGCTTCACTCCAATCAACCTGATGTGTGGAGTTATTTTTTACATCATATAAATATAATGGTGGATTGCCGTCTTTATATGTAACACCCGATGTTGCTGGAAGTGGACTTAATGAAAGACGATTATTTTCTACAGTATATGTATTTGAATATCTGTAATCGTAATAATATGAATCATTGTTTGAATATAAAAAATTATATTGAGGTTTTATAAATAGGGATGGTGTAAAAATTACTACGGAAATGATAAGAATAAAAATAATGGGCAAGGTAATGCCAATCAACAAAGGGATATTTTTTGTTATTTTCATGGTAAGTTCATCATATCACAAATCATTTCCATTTTTTGTCGGCTTTGAAAAAGCCGTTAAGTTCTATTCTGGTGCGCCGGGCAGGATTCGAACCTGCGTAGCCCGGAGGCAACGCGTCTACAGCGCGTCGTAATTGACCACTCTACCACCGGCGCAACGAAGCGAATTATAGCTCAACTGGGGAAGAATTTCACGTCCTAACAGCTACCCTTGCGCGAGCACCGCGTGTTCTCTCTGGTCCTTTGCGTACGTCGAACTCAAATGCACCTTTGCCATCCAGTCCTCCGGTTTGCCTGTAATCAACAGCCACGGATCCGCCCTCCATCACCCCCCGCGCTACCATCATATTGGCGATCGATGTCATTATCTGAGTCTGTATAAGACGTTTAAGCGGACGCGCCCCGTACTGCGAGCTGTATCCTTCTTTAGCCAAATGTTCAAGAGCGGCTTTTGAAAGCGAGAGCGTGATATGTTTCTCCGCAAGACGCTGAGAAACGATCTCTATTTGCATGCGCACGATTTCCATGACTGCTTCCCGCGAGAGAATATTGAATAGAACGATTTCGTCGAGGCGATTGAGAAATTCGGGGCGGAAGAATTCCTTCAGCGAATCCATAACTTTTGTCTTGGCGTGATCGTAGCGTTCGCCTTGTGTCGCGTCGATGCCGTTGCCGAACCCGAGAGAAGACATTTTGTCGATGTGTTCGGCGCCGATGTTCGATGTCATGATTATGACGCAATTCTTGAAATTTACAGTTCGACCCTTTGCGTCGGTAAGGCGTCCGTTGTCGAGTACTTGCAAAAGAATATTGAACACCTCCGGATGCGCTTTTTCTATTTCATCGAAGAGAACGACGGAGTAAGGTTTGTGTCGCACCAATTCCGTGAGTCCGCCACCCTCATCGTATCCCACATAGCCCGGTGGCGAACCTATCATTTTGGAAATCGAATGCTTTTCCATGTACTCCGACATGTCGACGCGAATGAGCGACTTCTCGGAATTAAACATGAATTCCGCGAGCGCTTTCGTGAGTTCGGTTTTTCCGACCCCCGTGGGTCCTAGAAAGAGGAATGAACCTACCGGACGATTAGGGTCGGCAATGCCGGCTCGACTGCGCTTTATAGCGTCGGCGACCTTTTGCACAGCCTCCTCCTGACCGATGATGTGTTTTTTCAGTTCCAACTCCATGCGAGACAGTTTCTCGGCTTCTTCTTCCAACATTCGAGAGACCGGAACACCCGTCCAACGGCTGACTACGTCGGCGATGTCCTCTTCGGTAACTTCTTCTTTAAGAATGCGTCTTGTAGCTTGCAATTTCTTCAAGCGTTTGGTGGCTGTGTCAATCTCATTCAGAAGCGCGGGGATTCGACCGTAGCGTATTTCCGCGGTTTTCGTAAGATCTGAAACGCTTTCTGCCGCATCGGCTTCGCGGCGCGCTTGTTCCAATTCGTTTTTTCCGCGTTTAATCTCGCCCAACGTTTCTTTTTCGTTTTTCCATTTGAGTTCAAGTTCTCTTGTGGAATCGCGCAGATCGGCGATTTCTTTTTCTATCGACTTGACGCGCGTGCGCGCATTGCCTTCACCTATTTCCGATTCTTTCTTGAGGGCCTCGCGCTCGATCTCAAGACGCGTGATTTTTCTGTGAGTTTCTTCAAGCGCGGGCGGTTTATTTTCCAGAGAAAGCCGCAACGCCGAAGATGCCTCGTCTATGAGATCGATCGCTTTGTCCGGCAAGAATCTCTCTGTTATATATCGCGTCGATAATTGAACGGCAGATACAAGCGCGCCATCGGTGATGTGTACGCCATGATATAGTTCGTAGCGTTCTTTGAGACCGCGCAAAATCGCTATTGCATCTTCGACGCTCGGCTCGTTTACGTACACGGGCTGAAAACGGCGCGTGAGAGCGGGATCGTGCTCGATATGCCGTTGGTATTCTTTTATGGTCGTCGCTCCTATGACGCGTATCTCGCCGCGGGAGAGCGCCGGTTTCAACATGTTAGACGCGTCCATTGATCCTTCGGCGGCTCCCGCACCGACGATGGTGTGCATCTCATCGATAAATAGAATGATTTTTCCTTCGGAACGTTCGACTTCGCGCATCACTGCTTTCAAACGCTCTTCAAATTCTCCCCGGTATTTTGTGCCGGCGATCAGCAATCCGAGATCGAGTTGTACCAATTCTTTGCCGCGCAATGATTCGGAAACATCGCCGGAGGCGATCTTTTGCGCAAGTCCTTCGGCAACGGCTGTTTTACCGACCCCCGCCTCGCCGATAAGTATCGGGTTATTTTTAGTTCTTCTACTCAAGATTTGTATGACGCGTGTGATTTCCGAGTCGCGTCCTATAACGGGATCCAGCTTATTTTCTCTTGCTCGATCCGTCAGAGATCTGGAGAAGCGGGAGAGCGCCCTCGGTTTCTTAGGTTCGTCGACATCGCGAATCTTTCCCTCCTTGATATCGGAGAGAACCCGCGCGAGCGCGGCTCTGTCTATGCGGAAACGCGCGAGTACGTCAGAGGCGGGTCCGGGATGTTCAATAAGTCCCAAAAGCAGATGTTCCGGAGAAACAAACTGGTCGTTGAAAGACGCTGCAATGCGCGGGGACGCCTCAAAGACGCGAACCAATTCGGGCGTGAGATACAATTGGAATGAGGGCGATACGGCAGTGTTTCCGCCGGAAGTGCCCTCAATAAGCTCTAATACCGAATCCGACAGATGGGCGACGTCGATATTCACCTGTTCGAGCATCGGTACTACCATCGACTCTTCCTGCAATAGGAGTGCGGCAAGGAGATGGAGAGTGGACACTTGATTGTGTCCGCGCTCAACGGCGAGTTG
>CAYHIZ010000104.1:0-3398 GCA_964356695.1 uncultured Candidatus Saccharibacteria bacterium
GCTTTGTTAAAAGACTATTTGGCTAGGGATGGGTTTTTAATGAGACACGCATGATTCGACACTACAGCACGGAAAGTATAGTATAGTCGGAATGAAAGCGGTCATTCTTGCTGGAGGTTCGGGTACTAGATTGCATCCCTTGACGCTCGTAACCAACAAACACTTATTACCTGTATTCGATAAACCGGTAATCTACTATGCAATAGAAAAACTCGTAGACGCGGGAATAACGAAGATTATCGTCGTCACGGCGCCTCACCACATAGATTCATTCGTAAGATTGCTGGGCTCGGGCCAGCATTTTGTTCCAAAATCATCCGGAGCAAAACAGATACAGATAGTGTATGGAATACAGAACGAGCCAAACGGCATCGCCTACGGTCTCTTTATTGCCGAAGATTATGTGGGGGATGACAACTGCGTTCTGTTCTTGGGAGATAACATCTTTTTGGACGACATTACTCCGGCTATAAAAAAATTCAAAAAGGGTGCCACGGTATTTTTAAAAAAGGTGCGCGATCCCAAGAGATTTGGCATTGCAGAGGTAACGCACGACACAATAATCTCACTCGAGGAAAAACCCGACAAGCCGAAAAGTGATTTGGCCGTAACCGGACTTTATATATACGACAATACTGTTTTCAAAAAGATACGTAAAATTCCGCCAAGTGATCGAGGAGAGTACGAGATAACCGACGTCAACAAACTCTATCTTGAAGAGGAGTCATTGCACTTCAACATTTTAGAGAAAGAGTGGTTCGACATCGGTACGGTCGAAAGCCTGCATACCGCATCGCAATTTATGAAGATGAAAAAACGTCATGAAAAGTAAATTCGAAAGACGCACGCTTGTAACGGGAGGTGCGGGATTTATAGGAAGCAATTACCTTAACTATGCGGTCAAAAAGTATCCGCGAGAATTTTTTATAAATGCGGACCTTCTCACATACGCATCCGATCTGCGCAACATAACAGTCAGTAAAAAGAAGAACTACATTTTTGAAAAAGCGGACATCTGCGATATAGCGGAGCTCGCTGTTATTTTCGAAAAATACGCGCCGACTCACATAATACATTTCGCCGCAGAAAGTCACGTTGACCAGAGCATTACGAATCCAAGTCTTTGCATAAAAACAAACGTCGATGGCACCAATAATCTACTGCAACTTGCGCGTGATTATAAAATTTCCCGCTTTCATCTGATTTCTACGGATGAAATATATGGCAGTCTAGGCAAGAACGACCCATCGCGAAATGAAAAATCACCTTACAATCCACGCAATCCCTACAGCGCCTCAAAGGCTAGTGCCGAACTCCTTTTCAGATCCTACCAAGAAACATACGGCCTGTCGGGAGTCATTACCCGTAGCTCAAACAACTACGGCCCGAATCAGGACAACACGAAACTCATACCAAAATTCATAACGAACCTGCTCGAAGGAAAAAAAGTACCGCTCTACGCAACCGGTGAGAACATACGCGATTGGCTTTACGTCGAGGATGGCGTGCGTGCTATTGATCTTGTGTTTCGAAAGGGACAAGATGGAGAAATATACAACGTCGGAGGGGGTCAAGAGTATACTAATATTGACGTTACAAATATATTGCTTAAACTTTTGAAAAAATCAAACAAAGAGATTGAGTACGTTGCAGATCGTCCCGGTCACGATTTTCGATATTCGCTTTCAAACGAAAAAATCGAAAGAGAACTAGGATGGAGACCTAAAGTAACATTCGCGAATGGTATAAAGAAAACAATTGTTTTTTATAAGAAAAAATTGGGATACGTATGAAATTAAAATATCCAAAACATCATTCCGTCAAGACTGGACATATTGTCCGTTGCCAGATTTGCAATTCTTCGAAATTGCATACGATTTTGGATTTAGGACATCAACCTCTCTGCGACACTTTGCTCACTCTAAAAATGCTAAACGAGCCGGAGAAAACATATCCCCTGCGTATGATCTGGTGCGAAAAGTGCACCGGTGTTCAGATAGATTACTGCGTCGATGGGAAAGAAGTGTATCACCCGGACTATCCGTATCGAAGTGGCATTTCAAAACCGCTTGCCGATTATCAGCGGAATATCTGTCTGTCACTCATCGAAAAATACGATCTGGATTCAAACGATCTGGCGATAGATATCGGCTCGAACGACGGGACATTGCTTTCCGGTTTTAAAAAAGAAGGAATCAAGATACTTGGCGTCGAGCCGACCAACATCGCAAAATATGCAAACGCACATGGGATTCCCACTCAGCAATCATTCTTCGACATTAAAACCGCCGAAAAAATCAGAGAGAAGTATGGTGAGGCGACGGTTATTACAACAACGAACGTATTCGCTCACATGCAGACGATCGGCGAGGTTATCATGGGCATTCATGCGCTTTTGAAGAACGACGGCGTATTCATCTCCGAAACACATTACCTACTCAATGTGATACAAGGTGGACAATTCGATACCATTTATCACGAACACCTGCGCACTTATTCGCTTCACTCGCTAATCGAGCTATTCAAACCATACGACTTCACGATAACCGATGTCGAGCGAGGCGACAGATACGGAGGCAATCTTCGCGTACACGTCACGAAGGGAAAAGGAAGACCGGTCGACAAACGCGTTGCAGATTTGTTAAAAATTGAAAAAAAGGCGGGATTAGACAAGCTCTCAACATATGAGAAATTCGCAAAGCGCGTCACAAAAGCGCGTCTTGAATTTATGGACTTTCTCATCAAGACAAAAAAATCTGGAAAATCCATTGTCGGCAAGTCGTGCCCGGGACGAGCATCAACTCTCCTAAATTACTACGGTGTTGATACGGAATTCATACCGTACTTGGCAGAATTGTCCACCTCTCTCAAATTGGGCATGTATCTGCCCGGCAAGCACATTCCTGTCGTCAATGAAAAAGTATTGCTCAAAGAACAGCCGGACTATGTCGTTCTTCTCTCTTGGCACTATGCCGACGTTATTATGAAGCGGCTCAAGGCGGCGGGATTGCGCTCCGATTTCGTCATTCCCCTCCCCGACCTCAAAATAGTTAAGAATGCAGAGGTTAAATGACCAGTCTTACGGTTTCTCCCAATCGAGAGCATTCTTCCAATATTCGCCGTCTCGGCATTTGACATTCTGAATCAATAACCCCGCCCTAGAAGGGCGGGGTATGGGCTTTGCCAATAATACAGACCGGGATCTCGCCACTTCAAGCCAAAACCAGAAATGCCAGCGTGTTCTTATAAAATAGTAGACCCCTATCTCGCGCTGAGCGAGATAGGGGTAGCGCTGTAGACACTCGAATATATGACAAAGTGTCATAGATTCGGAGTGTCCAATAATTTGGGATCATACGCAATATCGGTGGTAACCAGCGAATAGCGGCGGGCGCGCT
>CAYHIZ010000105.1:0-3385 GCA_964356695.1 uncultured Candidatus Saccharibacteria bacterium
AAAGCGCGCCCGCCGCTATTCGCTGGTTACCACCGATATTGCGTATGATCCATGATTCGCTTACTGCGCGCAAGCTCGCACAAGATTTGGACACTCCGAAGGGTGCGCTATAATACGCGGGTGATTTATTATAATAAGGTTACCAAAATTTATGGCAGAGGCGTACCCGCCGTCGAAGATGTTACGTTTGAGATTGATCCGGGGGAGTTCGTGTCGATCGTGGGTCACTCCGGCGCCGGAAAGACGACACTTCTCAAAATGCTGTTTGCCGAAGTGAGGCCTACGACGGGTACTGTTTATTTCGGCTCGCGAGAGATACAGCATCTATCTGCAAACGAGCTTTTGGCTCTTCGCAGAAATATCGGCACTATTTTTCAGGATTTTCGGCTTATTCCGACAAAAACAGTTTATGAAAATATCGCTTTCGCACTTGAGGTGGCGGGGAAGTCCGAGGATGATATAGCGGCTGATGTTCCGCATGTTTTGGAGCTGGTCGGCCTTGCCGACAAGTTGTGGAGTTTCCCATCGGAACTTAGCGGGGGAGAACAACAGCGCATAGCTATTGCTCGCGCAATAGTGAACCAGCCGGACGTCTTGATCGCCGATGAGCCTACCGGCAATCTTGACCCTGTGAATGCTCATGATGTGGTTGAAATCCTAAAAAAGATCAACGATCTCGGCACTACCGTGTTCCTTGCGACGCACAATAAGACGATTGTAGACTCTATAGACCGACGAGTAGTCACGATGGATCAGGGGCGAATTGTCCGGGACGAAAAACACGGCAAATATATACTGTAGAATTATCATATGTCACTATGGGTTAATACAAAGAGGGTTGCTAGATATGGGCTAATTAGTTTTGTTAGGAATGGTTTTGTTTCGCTCACGGCCGTTCTCATCATGACGATCACGCTCTTTACCGTTGCGTTCCTTATCATTTCTGGCGCCGCATTAAACGATACCCTGAAACAACTCACCGACAAAGTCGACGTTACTCTGTATTTCACTGTCGAGGTCGGGCAAGATCAAATTGTTTCCATGCAGAAAGCGCTTGAGGCTTTGCCTGAGGTTGCCGTTGTCACATATGTAAGCCGTGAAGATGCACTCGCCATATTTCGCGAACGGCATAAAGGCGATCAACTCACCCTACAGGCCATCGAAGAGCTGGGAGGAAATCCGTTGGGTGCATCTTTGGAAATAAGAGCAAAGCAGACCAGTCAATACGAGTCGATTGCTAAATTCCTCGAAGCTAAACAGGAAGACGAAGGGGCGGCCGCTTCGATAGATAAAGTCAATTTTTCTCAGAACAAGGCGACTATAGATCGTTTGACGAATATAATTGAAACATCCAAGCGCATCGGTATGGCTGTAGCGTTTATTCTGGGATTTGCAACGATCCTCATCGCCTTCAACACCATAAGACTGGCTATATACACCTCGCGCGACGAAATCGGTGTCATGAATATTGTTGGAGCCGGGCATTGGTATGTGCGAGGTCCATTCATGGTTGCTGGAATCCTTTATGGAGTAGTGAGCGGTCTAATAGTCCTGCTTCTTTTGTACCCCATTACTCTTTGGCTTGGACCCGGAAGCGAACGTTTTTTCGGTTCGTTCAATGTTTTTGATTATTTCGTCGAAACATTTCCAGTTTTGTTTTTAATTATCATCGGTTCTGGTGTCTGTATGGGTGCGCTTTCGAGTTATTTGGCGGTACGTCGTTACCTACGCACATAATAAAATAATATGGCGCAAAGAAAAACGAGTGCGGGACATAAATACATTTTCGTCGTAGGCGGTGTTATGTCTGCCGTTGGAAAGGGAATAGCCGCGGCATCAATCGGCAAGCTTCTCATGGCACGCGGACTCTCGGTGAATCTCGTGAAGATCGATCCGTATTTGAATGTCGATGCCGGGACGATGAATCCGATTGAGCACGGCGAAGTGTTTGTACTTGAGTCCGGTCTCGAGACGGATCAAGACATGGGCAATTATGAACGCTTTTTGGGACGTGATCTCGGGTCCGATGATTACATGACAAGTGGCATGGTTTATGGCTCGGTCATTGCTCGCGAGCGCAATTTGGGCTACGGCGGCAAATGCGTCGAAACGATCCCGCACGTGCGCGACGAAGTAATCGACCGCCTACAGCATGCCGCTAAAACGTCCGGTTCGGATGTTTCCGTCGTGGAGATTGGCGGCACGGTGGGAGATTTTCAGAATGCTTTGTTTATCGAAGCGGCGCGCGTCATGCACCTTCTGCATCCTTCGGACGTACTTTTTGTCATGGTTTCGTATCTTCCTGTTCCATCGACGATAGGAGAAATGAAAACGAAGCCGACACAAAATGCTGTGCGCATGCTCAATTCCTACGGCGTTCAGCCCGACATCATCATCGCGCGCTCTACGCACACGCTCGACAAGAAACGCAAAGAGAAGCTGGCGATTTGGTGCAATGTGCAGGCCGATTCGATTATTTCGGCGCCGGATGTCGGGTCCATATACGATGTGCCACTCAACTTCGAGCGCGATAAGCTATCCGATATTCTCATGAGTCTTTTGGGGAAGCGTGCGAAACAGACGCCCGATTTCTCGCAGTGGCGGGAGTTTGCCGCTCACGCGCACAATGGCAAAAAATCTATCAAGATCGGCATCGTGGGCAAATATTTCGATACCGGCGATTTTGTTCTTTCCGATGCGTATCTCTCGGTTATCGAGGCGATCAAATTTTCTTCATATACGCAGGGGGTTGTGCCTGAAATTGCGTGGCTCAATGCAAAGAGCTACGAAAACAATCCGGCATCGGTCTCCGAACTCAAAGAATACGACGGCATTATCGTCCCCGGAGGATTTGGCGAGACTGGCATCGAAGGGAAGATCAGTGCTATAAAATTTGCCCGTGAAAATAAAATCCCATATTTCGGCCTGTGCTATGGCATGCAGTTAATGACCGTCGAATACGCACGCAATGTCGCGGAACTCGTGGGCGCACATACAACGGAAATTGATCCCAAAACACGGCACCCGATCATCGCGATCCTGCCTGATCAGGTGGAGAAACTCGCGAAGAAAAATTATGGCGGTTCTATGCGACTCGGCGCTTATCCATGTGAATTAAAAAAAGGAACAATCGCGTGCGAAGCATACGGTACGGATAGTATTTCGGAGCGCCATCGACACAGATATGAAGTAAATCCCGATTATATCGAACAGTTAGAAAAGGCCGGGCTTGTGTTTTCCGGCAAATCACCCGATGGCCGCCTCATGGAAATCGCGGAGCTATCCGCAAGCGTACATCCATTCATGCTCGGTACCCAATTTCACCCTGAGCTCAAAGCCCGCCCGCTTTCTCCCCACCCGCTCTTCAACGCATTCATAAAAGCGG
>CAYHIZ010000106.1:0-3366 GCA_964356695.1 uncultured Candidatus Saccharibacteria bacterium
CTGGTAGAGGCGGGAAATACATTTTTCTCAATGAGCCGATTTACAACCTGTATCAAAAGACTCGATCGGAAAATGGTCCCGTCAACATCGAAAATAGCTACCTTACGTTTCTTTTGCATTATCTCCATACTATCAGATGTATGTAAATGTACGCATGCGCGACACTGATTGATTTGACGTGTCGCGTGGATTGTATACACTTATCACACATGTCTACAAAAACTCATACACCGCATTCCTTTGTACTGTCTGTGCGCATCCGGGGAAATCTCAAGGAAAGCCTCGAGGCTTTGAGTCGCTCGACCAAGCGATCCAGAGCGTATCTCGCCACGGAGGCGCTTGCCGATTATGTGAAGAAAAACGCATGGAAAGCGTCCGAGCTTCACGCGGCGATCAAAGAGGCTGACAAAGGCGTCTTCATCTCGCATGAACGGATGGTGGAGTGGGTAAATGCGCGCGCACGCGGCAAAAACGCCCAACCGCCGAAGCCTGATATCTTTCTCAAGCACCGCGCATCATGAAGATCGTCTGGCTTGCATATGCACAGCGCGATCTTGTATCGATCGCCGCATATTACGGAAAAAATGCGAGCAAGGAGATCGCCACGCATGTCTTGCAAACGATCGTGCATAGCGCATCGCTTCTTGCCGACTTTTCCGCCCTTGGTGCCCCGTCGGAAAGCACTGAGGGAGTGCATGAGTTGCACGTCACGCGCTTGCCATACGTACTACCCTATCGCGTCATTGGCGGACACATCGAGATCCTGCGCGTCTTTCACGAATCACAAGACCGCCCATCGGAATGGCAATAATGAACTCCGCAGTGGCCCGAAAGCACATCCGCACCGCGCTCGCGGCCATGGAGGCGAAGAAGCGGTAGGTTGGTCAGACAGGTTGGTCAGATGATTTAATTGCAAGAAATTATTAATAATGTATCATAAATGTGATGAATATACATTTCTTGGCTCATTTAGTGCATTATTTGCACTATACAATTGTGAAAATTATATGAAAATCGCTCTTATCTGTGGCGGCCCTTCGCCGGAACGCGGTATATCGCTCAATTCTGCGCGTTCCGTGATGGATCATCTGAACTCCGAAGATATTGAGATAGTCCCCTTTTATCTCGATGCCCGCAAGCGTCCTTACCTAATTTCTCGCGCACAGCTCTACAGCAATACGCCGTCCGATTTCGATTTCAAGATTAATGGAACAAGCGCGAAGTTAAGTATATCCAAATTCGTCCACGCACTTCGTGATACGGATATCGTATTTCCGGTAATGCACGGCGCATACGGCGAAGACGGCGGAATACAGAAATTTTTGGAGAAACATAAAATACCGTACGTCGGATCGAGCGCAGAGGTCTGTAAAAAAGCATTCGATAAATTTACCGCAGGCGGATATATAAGAGAACAAGGATTTTTCACGCTTCCCTCGATGCTCCTTAAGATTTACGGAGACGACCACACGGACATCATCCGAAATTTCTTCAAACTTCATAACATCCAACGCGCCATCATAAAACCGGCTTCCGGCGGCTCTTCTATAGGCGTATTTTCTGTTTCCACTCCGGAAGAAGCGCTCGAAAAAGTGCGCCTGCTGTTTAGAAAGCGCATGGATACCCGAGTTGTCATCGAACAATTCGCGGAAGGGACAGAATTCACGACTATTATTCTGCAAAATCGTTTCGGTATGCCTGTCGCATTGCCTCCATCCGAAATCGAAACGGATTATTCCGAGAATCAAATATTCGGCTTCCGAAAAAAATATCTGCCGTCGCGACAAGTAACTTATCATTGTCCGCCTCGTTTTTCCGACGAAACGATTGAAAAAATTCAAGCGCAGGCGGAACAGATGTTCACGCTCTTCGGAATGCGAGACTTCGCCAGGTTCGATGGATTTGTTTTTCCATCGGGCGAAATATGGTTTTGCGATTTCAACATGATAAGCGGTATGGAACAAAATAGCTTTCTTTTTCAACAATCGGCACGAATCGGACTCACGCACCATGACACTCTTAAGTACATACTGGAACGGGCTTGCCAAAGATACGGCATTTCCATTCCGGCCGAGCGGGGAGCAGAACAGATGAAGCATAAACCGGTCTCTGTGCTTTTTGGAGGACCGACATCGGAGAGGCAAGTATCGCTTATGAGCGGTACAAATGTCTGGCTTAAATTACGCGATTCGAAACTATACGAACCGCGCCCCTACCTTCTCGACATTGACGGGACAACCGTATGGAAACTTCCGTACCACCTTGCGCTCAATCATACTGTGGAAGAAATAAGCGAGAATTGCCAAAACTATCCGCTGACAAAAAAACGGCTGGAATCGTACGAGGATAGAGCGCGCTTGCGACTTGGCCTCTACGCGCAAAAAGACCCAAAAGAATTCTTCGCACCGCAAAAGATGACGCTCGAGGAATTATTCGGGGAGGACAAATTCCTCTTCAATGCTCTCCACGGCGGAGATGGAGAAAACGGCTCGCTCCAACAAAAGCTCGCGCAACACAAAATCTTTTTCAACGGACCAGGCGCGCGAACTTCAAAACTCTGCATGGATAAATGGGCGACCGCAGAACATGTACGAAGATCGCAAGTCGATGGCGTTTACGCGACGGTGGGAACAATCACCGGAACGAAAGCTCTTCTGGGAATGAGCTCTGTTGCGATAGGCAGATTTTGGAGCGGAACGAAACGGACGCTCTCGGCACGTTCGCTCGTCGTTAAGCCGCGAAGCGACGGATGCTCAACGGGGGTTGTGCATCTCTATTCCGCGACCGACCTATTCGCATATATCCGTCTTATAAAAGAAAGAAATCCGAGCGCGCCACAGGATACATTCAAAAATCAAACCGGCATTATCGAGATGCCACACGAGATACCGGAATACCTTGTATTCGAGCGATTTATGGCAACGGACATTCTCCGCGTGCGAAATAATGCGCTCAAACACACGCGTAAAAGCGGCTTCGTTGAGATAACAGTCGGGGTCGTTGAATTAAATGGAAACATCCACGCTCTCAATCCCTCAATAACAGTCGCAGAGGGCGAGGTTCTATCTCTTGAAGAAAAATTCCAAGGAGGAACCGGCGTTAATCTTACTCCGCCGCCGCCTTCAATTATGAAACCGGATATAGTTGCAAAGATCCGCGAACGGATAGAAAGGCTCGCAAAAGAGATCGGCATCACGGGATATTCGCGCATCGACGCATTCGTGAATTGTCTCTCCGGAGAACTGCTTATTATCGAGATCAATACGCTTCCGGGTCTCACGCCCTCAACCGTTTTTTATCACCAGGCTCTAGCGGAAACTCCCCCGATCTACCCTCGTGAACTTATTGAGACGCTGATAAAGAACA
>CAYHIZ010000107.1:0-3326 GCA_964356695.1 uncultured Candidatus Saccharibacteria bacterium
AAAAGCGCGCCCGCCGCTATTCGCTGGTTACCACCGATATTGCGTATGATCCATGCGTCGCATCGCCGAAATCCTGCGGGAGCGCTTCGCGGCGTAATCGCAGGAGACCCATATCCATGCATGGGTACTTGTTCTTTCGCAAACGCGGCATGGCGCGTTTGCAAGCGGTTCAGTATTATCCGCGGTCAAAATCCTACTCATCCTCCCGTTGCATGGTTGCGCGGGAGGTCTGTCTCGGGATGTGTGTCCCGACTGATGAGCTCGAAAGAGCGAAACAGAAAGTTCATTCGGGCCCGCAAAGCCCGCCCGCACCTCGGGGACAGGGGTATGGAGGCTCTTCATGAAATACACGAAGATCGTTCCCCACATCGTGGCGAACGACCTGGTTTTGCTTGCCTACCTATGGCAAGCAAAAATCAGTGCCGCCCAACGAGGCGGGACATTCGTGGGGCGACACGGTGTCGCTCCCGATGAACTCAAAAAATACGGTATTATCCTGCCGAAGGGCGGGATGATTCTGCCGGGGGCAGAGCCCAACGAAATAATCTTCGCCCTCGATTTAGAAGTCGAGAAGAAGATTGCCGAATTTGCCCAGAAATTGGAAATCTGGGCGGGTGGTGAACATGGTCAAGAACTGGAATCGGCGCGCAAGGCATTACAATCCTTGCGCGTATTCAGGGATAAAAAAGTCCCTATCGAGGGGCTTCTGGAGGAATACGAAACCCTGTTCGAAGGGCAATTGGACTTCTCATGGTCGACGGAAGTCCCGTGCCATGCGTACGCGTTGCTCAAAGGGGCGGCAGCAAAAACCACGACCCTGGCGGGAAATCCCATGGAGAGCGTATTCTACGGGACGCCCTCCGAGGGTCTGGCACGGGCCGTTGCCACTCGGCAGGTCGCCAAAAAGGTCCACACGCAGTGCGGCTATCGTAGGATTACTGGGGAATGGGGTAAGAACAACCCCATTTCTTTGCAGGAGTTGAGTCTTCTGGAACTCAAAATCGTCAGTTACTACACTAAGTAATGGATTGGCGAGTCAAACTCCTCCCCACAAAAATTCCCCAACCCGGCTTGGTCGCTGGGTTGGGTATTGGAGGACGGCTCAACCTGAGCCGTCCTCACTTCTTTCGAGCCCATCTCTCGCATGCGACGAGGCGGGTTCGAAGAGAGGAATGTGAGAATGCGAGGAGGAAGTTTTAAGAAAGTGAGGGAAGTAGTGAGAAAATTTAGATTGGTTGGATCACAAGGCTTGGAACGCGCTTGAAGTCGCGGACGTTGCGAGTCAGAAGTGTCGCTCCGATAGCGAGCGTCGTGGCCGCTATGACACTGTCGCCGAGCGAAAGGCGGTAGTCGCGGCGCAATTCGCCCGCGACTTTGCCGAGCGTATTGTCGAGCGGCATGATAAGAGTTGAATCGAGGAATGTGGCGATAACGTGCATCTCTGTCCGTGTAGCTTTTGCCGAACTCCACAGCTCGGTGACCACGATTGATGGGACGATTATCATTTCATTTTCGAGGATAGGAGAAAGCACCGAGATAGCATCAGTGTCGCCATTCACATAATAGATAATCGCGTTGGTATCAAGAACGAATGACATGGATTATTTAGATGCGTTGGTGTGATCCCAAGATTTTCTGGCATCTCGCATTTCGCGTATGATCTCTTTGCCGCGTGCACCCTTCCACATTCCACGCATGCGCGCCAAAACAGCTCGCCGTGCGACGAGATTCTGTACCGTGGGCGCAGTGCGATAACGTACTTTTGTTTGCATATGATGTACGATACCACACATTATCAGACACGATAATCGACAAAACACGATCAAGCAGATCGCAATTCCCGAGCACTACCTTTTCCGGATTCGAAACGCAATTGACAATCACAAAAGTATTGAAATCAATTGGCGGAGAGAGAATGCGGTAAAAGTACGGGACTAGAAATATGAAAGTATTGAAAAAGATAGTGCTCGGGGATTCCTGTAATTTGAGGGGTTACCCTGGGTACAAAACTCCTCTCTGTCTCGGAATGTGCATTCCGACTGATGAGCTCGAAAGAGCGAAACAGAAAGTTCATTCGGGCCCGCAAAGCCCGCCCGCACCTCGGAGGACTGGGGTATGGAGGAGCATCATGAGCCATCTCGACAACGTACGACTGTTTTTTGGTGTCGCGCAAACACCCACACCCACTTTTGAGTGAGTGCGTGGGGGAGGTGGTGGAAGGGGTTAGATCAGGGGGGAATCTATTTCCGTACCTGTTCCTAGATACCAACAACCACAACTTGAAGTTGTGGTTCGTCGGGTCGTTTTGCACTTCTCCCGAGTGGGCGAGGTGGGGTGATCAAAAAAAGAAGGATTTCAATCCGACCGACTTGGTCGGGAAAAGAATCCTGAAGATTGACCGCCCAACAAGGCGGGAGGAGCTAAGAGATATCCTTTCTCCTAACATTATCGCTTACAAGACGATAATGTGGAGAGTCGTCGTGGATGTCGCACCGGAGCTTTGGATTCCGGAGTCCCATATCCACGGGTTGACCGTGCGTGGTTGATCACCGCGAGCGGTTTCTCGCGGTTGTCAGGGTTTGTCGATTCCTTAATATCGGCCGGTTGATTGGGGAAGATACCGTCAAATTCCTCCCCTACAAATTCTCCAGTCCGACATGGTTTTGTCGGACTATAGAGGCTTCTTTCGAGTCCATCTCCCGCACGCGATGAGACGGGTTCGAAGAGAGGAATGAGGATGTCGCGTCGAAGGTGAGAGAGAATCGAAAGGCGGAAACGCTCAATCGAGATCGTCGAGCGTCATACCGACGTCTTTGAGAATGGCGTGCAAGGTGCCCTTCCTGATATCGCCGTTATGCGCAGGAATGGTCGTCCATCTGCCGTCGCCATGACGATAGTGCGCATGGCTTCCAACTTGTCGATCAAGAACAAATCCGTGTTTTTCCAAAATACGGACGAGTTCTTTCACGCGCACCGTCTTACGCATATTGGCGGCTTGAAGCGACGACGCTCATAACGGCAGGCGCGAATTCGTGCGGGATGGGATCACCATGCGCCTCAAGACAGTCGAGCGTCAGCTCGATGCATTCTTTCGCGTTTGCAAGTGCCTCATCTAGAGTATCACCCTCGGTGATGCATCCGGGCAGTGACGGCACCGTCACAGTGTAACCGCCCTCTTCCGCGGGAGTGAGCACGACGCTGTAAGCGTAGGATTGTTTCTTCTTCATGCTGGTAAACATAGCATGGTGTGTCACGTGGACAAAATGTAACCATTCACCCGCTCCCAGTAACATAGCGGGGATTGCCCGCGTGGATGATGGCGCGGA
>CAYHIZ010000108.1:0-3231 GCA_964356695.1 uncultured Candidatus Saccharibacteria bacterium
TCGCCTCTTAAGCGAACGGTCGTTGGTTCGAATCCAACTGGGCGGACAGATAAACTTCGGCACCCCGTTAAACGAGTCGTTGGTTCGAATCCAACTGGGCGGACAGATAAACTTCGGCACCACTAGTACTGCGTTCGTTTAATTTTGTCATCAGTACGAGGAGCGCAAGTGATTCAAACGAACCGTACTGTTGGTACGGTAAGTGCCGAATCGTGAAGCGCAACGAAGTAATGAGACAAAATTAAGTGAACGTGCCACTAAAGCCACTTACGGCGTCTGAAATAAAGGATCATGCCCGATCCGACTACGACGACTGATCCAAGAATGATCCAGAAATCTCCAGGCAGACCGCGAATCGGATTGTGTACGGTATCTATCTGCAGTATCGCGACCATTAGCGAGAGCGGAAATGTGAGGAGTGCCATAAGAGTCAGTGTGCGCATCGTTTCGTTTTCTTTTGTCGATAGCAGGGAATTATTGGTTTCTCGGAGTTCGTGAAGAAAATCGGTAAGTCGGGTGGTTTGATTATGGACTCGATAATATTCATTTGCTAACGTTCGAAGGTAAGGAGAGAATTTTTCTCCAAAAAAGTTGGACCCCTCGGCTTCGAGCGTTTTTAAGACTTCCCGGTGAGGTTCAATTGTTTGACGCATATTCAGCAGATCGCGTGCAACGCGCGAAATCGATTTAACTACCTTGATTTCATGTCCGTCGAATATATCTTCCTCAATATGCAGAAGATCTTGTCTATTATTATCTATTTGTGATTCGATGTCGCGGTACAATTTTTTGAGCATGTAAAAGAAAACGAATCCCGCGTGTTCTATTATGGCAGATTTATCTAAAATTGAATTAACCTCAAATATCTTTGAAAATTTGTGAATCGGATCTATGACTTCATAATGAGTGGTAATCAAAAAGTTGCGCCCTATAACAAAATCAACCTCTTGTTCAAAAGTTGTATGCGAGTGATGGAGTATTGGAAAGTGCAGAATTATATAAATATATGAGTCATAAAAATCAACGCGAGGTTTCGTCGATGGAAGAAGGATTTCTTCGGCCACGATCGGCGCGATGCCAAATTCGTCGGCGATGTCGCGCACCTCTCGGTGCGTGGGGGTTTCCAAATCTATCCAAGTTAGATTGCCGTAAGTTTGTCTGGAAATCATACTTAAAAGTATACCATTTCGAGGCTGAGACAAATGATAAATAATCATGGCTATGGTGTATACTCTTTCGATATGTATGAGGAGGCGTCGCAATTGTCGTTCACAAATGAGGGGGTAATTTCAAAAAGCACCACGGTCGCCGGTGGATTGCTTATTTTCGCGATGGGTACAGTTTTGGGTGTATCGTTGGTTTACGGTGGCGGAGCTGCCGCGCAACCCGCAAACCCTCCCTCCGATGTCGATTTTACGCCTGTTTGGAAAGCATGGGAGGTAATAGACGAAAAATTCGTACCAGCCGCCGTGGCAACGTCAACGCATATCGCCACTACAACCGCAGAAAAGAACCGTGAGCGCGTTTGGGGAATGGTGCAGGGTCTTGCGGGTTCATTGGGCGATCCATATACGTTTTTTCTGCCACCAAAAGAAAAAGGAATATTTACAGAAGATATAAGCGGAGCATTTCAGGGAGTTGGAATGGAAATCGCCGTGCGAGATCAGGTAGTAACGGTAGTTGCACCCCTTAAAGGTAACCCTGCCGAGCGTGCAGGCATAAAAAGCGGCGACAAAATTCTCAAGATTGATAATATTGAAACGCGCGGAATGGATATATCATCAGCGGTATCGCGCATTCGCGGGCCCAAAGGTACAGAAGTAACACTTCTTGTGATGCGTGAAGGTTTTACCGAGCCACGTCAAATTAAGATTGTACGCGAGATTATAAACGTCCCGATTGTAACCACGACCGCGCGGCCCGATGGAATTTTCGTTATCGAACTTCAGAGCTTTACCGCTAATTCGCCGGAGTTGTTCAGGCGTGCATTGCGTGAGTTTGTCGAATCAAAATATGACAAACTGATTCTTGATCTTCGAGGAAATCCCGGTGGCTATTTGGAAGCGGCGGTAGACATGGCAAGCTGGTTTTTGCCTACTGGAAGGGTGGTAGTTACGGAGGATTACGCCGGAAACGCCGACAGCATAGCGCATCGCTCGCGCGGTCGCAATGTATTCAACGAAAATCTTGGGATGGTAATTCTTGTCGACCGCGGAAGTGCCTCGGCTTCAGAAATCCTTGCGGGCGCACTTAGGCACTATGGCGTCGCTAAAATGGTAGGGGATAGGACTTTTGGCAAAGGCTCGGTGCAAGAATTGGTCGAAATAACCTCCGACACGGCTCTAAAGATAACCGTTGCACGCTGGCTTGGGCCGAATGGCGAACAGATTCCTCTCGACGGAATAATTCCGGATGTAGAAATAAAAAATACCGAGGAGGCGGTGAAAGCGGGAAAAGATCCTCAGCTTGAGAGGGCGGTAGAGATGCTTAAGCAAAAATAAGCGCTAGAAGCGTGGTACTATTTCGGTATGAATGCTAAAAAGAAAAAGATTACACTCAACGAACTTGGGGACATGATGACGCATGTAGTGGCACACATGGCCACCAAAGAAGATATCGCGGACATTAGAAATGAAATGGCTACCAAAGCAGAATTGGCTGAAGTAAAAAATACGATGGCCACAGCGAGTGAGCTTGCCATATTGCGTCGTGACGTGGAAGAAATAAAAGAAAAAGTGCACTCACATGACGGTTTCGCAAAAGAAATAGATCACACATTGAGCCGTGTCGTAATCATAGAAAAACATTTGGGTCTTGCACAGGCGCATTAATGTCCCTTAAAAATCCTGCCGAGTATTCTGTTTTCGTCTTAAGCGGTTTCGACAACTTCCACATAATTTCAAATTGGACAAGCAGTGTTTCCACCAGCTCGCGACTCTCGATTATAAATCCGAAACTTTCTTTCCGTGATGAGATGAATGCAACCTTGTCGTTATAAATCCAATATCCCATAGAAAAGTCCACTCCTTTGGGAGCCGTGCGAATTTCTCGCTTAAACTCTTTACCCGACCCTAAATAGGGATGCTTTTGTATGTCTACCATCTTGTCGAGAGGCCAAAGAGCGCGCGTATAAATGTTGTTTCGAATTCGTTCTTTATTATGATATCGGAAGAATTCCGGTGAGAGAATATCGACCATGGATTTTATCGGCCAAAATGCCTGTGTTTCGAT
>CAYHIZ010000109.1:0-3228 GCA_964356695.1 uncultured Candidatus Saccharibacteria bacterium
TGATTTTCTTCAAGGATAACGAACAGCATCATACGCCGCATATTCATGTGCGATACCAAGGAAAAAAGGCTGCGGTATCGATTGAAGATGGTAGCGTTCTTGCTGGGGATTTTCCACCACGCCAACTTAGGATGGTACAGGTTTGGATTGATATTCACAGGGATGAACTTTTGGCCAACTGGGAGCTTGCCGTTAACGGTGACGAACCGTTTCGTATTCCCCCTCTACAATAAATAGGAGAATGTTATGAATGCACTTCTTGATGTCGTAAGCGTAAAGACCCGGGATGATTATACCTTAGAGCTTGTTTTTGAAAATGGAGAGAGACGAATCTTTAACATGAATCCCCTTTTCGACCAAAAACCTTTTACGCGGCTCCAAAACTCCCCACTGTTTTTTAAAGCATCAATTCAATATGGAACGGTTGTTTGGCCGGGGAATATTGATATTGCACCTGAGACACTATGGTGTCAGTCGGTGCCTACTTAGCTAGTAGGCCGTCCCAGAAATTCTGCGTATGTTATTGGCAATTTGAGATTCTGAAAGAAATCAAAAGAGAATCCATCATCGTAGAGATAGGGGGAACCTTACACAGGGGGGGGCGCGGGGGTAAATCGACCCAACCTTACTCCATAACAAGATTGGAATGGTCGGTTCTATTCAGCAAAACCCCTGAAAACACCCCCGCAGGGCATTTCCAGTACCATTTTGATGGATGTTCTCGAAAGGTCTGATGGAGAGTGCAATATTTGAGTCAATCGACTACCTCAGTAAACATTATTGCAATTGGCGTTATCCTCGGCGCATTTCCAACTACGCCGCCTCTTTTATGGCGAACCATGGTTGAGCATTCGACCGGGCTTTGAATCCCGCAAGGGCTTCCCTTGCTTTCTCTTTGCGCCGTGGTCCCTTTTCCCGATCAATCAGTGCGTTGATGGTTTCATGTTCGTGTTCCACGGTTTCCACAAGCTGACTCCAAGCTTGCGCCGGCACTTCACCGACGTAACCATCCATCAAGTTGCTCATAAGCGTGAGCGATTTGGTGAGCACGCGCAGTTCCATGTCCGCAGCTGCGTTCTGGAGCATCAGGATGAACCGTTTGACAGCCTTTGCATGCAATCCTATCCCGTCGTAGGACCACTGAAACGGATGCGCAAGAAGTTGGTTCCATTGCTCCACGAAATACTCGATCGCGGCCTTGAGTGCATCAGGGCATCCAAACGATTCACGCAGAACTCTGGCTCCCAATATGCCGAACCAGATTTCCACGAGGTTTAGCCATGATCCGTGGAAAGGGGTGAAGTGGATCACAATGCGTTTATTCGTCGCCTGCAACCACTCGACTCGTTTGGTTTGCGAGTCCAGCATCTTTTTCGATGGACACGGGACCCCGCTAAGTTCGCCGACGAGCTGGCAAAACGGGTAGCTACGATGGCTGGCGAGGTTGTCCATGACATAATGGAGTTGCTCTTTGGCCGGGGCTTGCTCCACATGACGTCTGAACACTCCCAAAAACGTGACGATTTCGTGGTTTGCGCAACATTCAGCGTAGACTTTTCCATCCGTGTGGGCCAGGAATGCTAATACATCAATCGTGCCGTTGCGGATATACTCGAATTCCTCAAGCCGCATCTTCATCTCATTGGTTTGCTGATCGGGTGTAAGCCGTTTGAGCACTTGGATGCCGGGACATTCGTCAAAGAAGAAAAGATTGGCCGGAGGATTCCGCAACAGGGCGATGATATGTTCCATCTTGGGAAAGAAATCCGGATCGGTTATGTGAAGAAAATATCGCGAAAGATGAGGTTTGAGACTCTGCTTTTGCAGAAAACGGTGAATGGTAGATCTTGCGGGAGACGCTCCGACTTGTGCGGGCTGTGCAGCAAGATGGGCAGCTGCCCATGTCAGCGTCCATCTTCCGCATCCCGGCAAGGGGCGGACCTGGCAGTAGAACGCCACAACCTTGATGGCAATATCCTGGCTGAAGATTGCCGGGCGTCCTGGGCGCGGAAGATCCACCAACTCGCCGGTGTTACGGCTCTTGAGAAGCCAACGATGCACGGTGCTCACGGAACATTCCAGCAGAATCACAAGCGCGCTAATGCTCACACCGTTTTTCGCCAGAACCAGCATGGCTTCCCGGCGCAACACCCTGCGTTGCATCGCCGGAGAAAGCTCGGTTTCGACACCCGCTGGAGGATTGTTTGCCGGACAAACCGTCGCGCCCGGACATTTGTCCGTGCGCCGCAGGCCGTCCAGGGAAAGGTCAAGACCAGCGCCAAGCAACAGCGTCAGGGCTTTTTTTTTAAGGACTGGAGCAATTTCGGAAGCGTTTCCCTAATCCCGGCCAAGCCAAGCTTGGCTACGTGCCATCGTAAAGTTCGAGCCGACAACTTGATTTTGGCATGCTCATGCACAGCATTGGCCAGCGCGTCGCTCGATGTCGGATATCCGGCCACGCACCGAGCGCTGAATTGCTGGATGATTTCTGCCTTAACCGGCGGCGTCACCCGGTAATCCTGGAGTTGCCCCTGCCGCTTATCCACCAAGGTGGCAACAACCCCGTCGCGATGTAACCTGTCGGCTAATTCCCGGCAATGGGCGTAACTCAGATCGAGTATTGATGCAGCTTCCTGCATCGAAAGCCAACCCGCACTGGCCATGGACAACAACACCGTTCTTGCCTGCACCGAATCCGAACGAGCCAACGGAAGCATCAAAGGCTCTCGACTTGCGGCCAGCTCCACGACACACCACTCGCCTTCACGGCGCACCGCGATGCTGGATTTCTCGACACTTGCATTCGCGGAAGGCCTTGAGGCTTCCGACTGACGGCGGTCACGAAATGCTGAAAAGCCGTCCCGCATGATCAGACCAATGGCCGTTTTCAGCGATTCTTCTGGCATCCCAACCGCTTCCGCAGCAACTTTACGTTTGGCACCAAGAAGATAGAGCACAAACCCGATTATTCGATCCAGCAGTTTGCGTCCCAATACCTTCACCGCTTTTGCGACCCGTTCGCGCGACTTTTCCGGACTAAATTCAATGTTTTGGCAATCCATAATCTGCAATTCTCGCATATTTTAAACCCTATTCAGATGACCATACGACGCTATTTAAGCGTGGCGGGCCAATAAATATAGCATATATATGGGGTAATTGCAAACGCTAAATGTCGGAAATTGTCTTGCCGGAAATGTAGGCAGTATTTCTGGGATGGCCTACTAG
>CAYHIZ010000110.1:0-3166 GCA_964356695.1 uncultured Candidatus Saccharibacteria bacterium
GGCGGGGCGAGCGTAATGTTTTCCGGCTCGAAGATAACGCGGCGCGGACCTTCTTCGACGCGGCCAAGATTGGTCATTTCGTATCCGGCTTCTGTGCCGATCTTGATTGCTCGCTCGACTTCTTCCGGCGGGAGAAAGATATAGTATCCGATGCCCCAGTTGAATGTCTTGAGGCAATCCTGAAGTGGCAGACCGTTCTCGCGGAAGAAAGTGAAGAGCTCCGGCACTTTGGGCCAATTACTTATGCGATACGTGAACGCATGTTTGTCGAAGGCGATCTTGCCGACGCCATCGCCCGTGCCGGGCAGGAACGTCCCGATTTTTATTTCCGCTTCTAGCAGTGCCTCGACGAGTGCCACATACGAGCGCGTCGGAATGAGCGCTTCTTCACCGAGCGTTTTGTTATTAGGAAGTTTCGTCAGAAATTGATCGGGCAGAGCAAGTGCCTCTTTGATTACTAGTGACACTCCATTGGCGTGCAATCCCGACGATGATGCGCCGATGATGCGGTAGCCGGGCTTTATATCGCCCGTAATGATACGTGTGGCGGGTGCGATGATGCCGGTGACAGAACCGGAGAGCGAAGGTGCGATCGCTATGGGCGGTTCGGGCTTCACCAGATATTTCAAGGTCGCCGTTTCTCCTGCCGGCAGTGCCATGCCTGTCTCCTCGCACACGCGCAAAAATCCTGTTGCCAAATCCCGACTGCGCTCTTCATCCGCAAACCATTCGCTGTTTCCCACGTCGATATGATCGGTAAATACAACAGGCATCGCACCTTGCGCGATGATGTCATTCACGATCATAAGCGCGGTATCGACGCCGATAGTATCGTAATATGTTTTACCAGTACCGTCATTCTGATACATCCACTCGGCGATCCAATTTTTGTTGCCCAATCCTTCTTGTGTTTGCGCCCACAAATGATTTTTATTTCCGCGATACTCAAACACCGCGCCGTGCGAATGTGTGATGTCTTCACGGATGAACACATTGCGTTTATTAGGAAACGCGAGCGTCTTCTTGCCCGTTTCGATCATCGTCATCTTAAACGGCTCCATCAATCCGTAATCCACTCCGGCTTTCGCATATGCGCTTTTGATCATAACAGCATCATATCCCCCACGCACTCTTTGCCAAACCGGACTGCGCGACCATGCCTTTGAGAGTCCTCGGCTTGAACGCTTGTTTGCCGTGCTTCGGAACGCACACCTGACGCATCTTCCCGCCGACCGTGCCGACGAAGAAGTGATGACTCCCTTTTATGTGGTTCAGCGTAAACCCATTCTCTTTCAGCAGATCGACGACATCGCCGTACGTCCAGTTGAAGACGCCTTTGGACATATTCAAACTGCGGCGTTCGTGTATCCGAAATACTTCACCGTGATAGGGCTCGGGATCGGCTTGTCCATAGCCAGGCGGGTCCACAATCCTTCGTACTCGGCGTCCGCCTTCTGATTAAGCGGCGCGACCCGCGAGCCGTCGATCTTCCACTGCGATTCGACGTAGCCCTGTATCGCCTCCTGCAGATTGTAGTAGACGACATCCGGATCATCACCCGATTCCACGATATTGAATTCCAGTCCCACGCCATACCACGCATCCTTCTCCTTGAAGACGATGCACCGCACGTTGCCCTTTTTCGCCGTGTTCATAGGATAAAATATAACCCGAAATGCAGTGAAAGACCAGTGAATATATCGCTCACTTGTTATCATAATTTCATTCACTACGAGAAGGACCCCGTTGCGGATTATACTGCAATGGAGGCTTTTTCATTTGTTCGATTGTGTTGCCTTTCCCTATTTTCGCATATGCGCTTTTTGAGGTCATGATAATTTATGAAACTTCTTCACCCCCTCCTCCGTAAGTGTACGCGCTTTATCACTAAGATGTGCACGCGCATGATCCCACCGAATTCCATGAGTTTCATGTTTTTCAAAAAGCTCACTCTTCGTGTATGCACCTGAGAGAATGTGGGTGAGATACTGCAAATATTGCTCAAGAGTATGTGGTGCGCGAGGATTTGATTTGATCGGCGGTATCTTATCTTCCGCAAAAATTTCTACCGGCCTGAGACCATACTGCGTTTCAAGCATAGAGAGTAACTTGTGTATACTTGGGTATTCTTCTGCATGCGTAAGAGGAAAAAGTGCGCGCTCATTGTCTTGGCGCTTTACCCGCTCTTTGAATGTTGGCGATGATGAAATGACTTTCCTATAGTTTAAGAAAAATTCTTTGCCGTATATTTCATCAATACTAAGCATCTTCAGGGCCATTCTAGTTTTATATATTCGTTCCTCATCCCCCTTCAATGATCTGCCGATCATCCCGCCGGGATTATTATTTGCATCATATTCATCAAGATTAAGCCCAAAATAATTGAATATTTCGTCAAGACGTTCGGGACGAATCCTGTGTAACGTCTTGCCCATACCATCATTATTCGCGTGGTCGAAATCATAGAGCCAAGCGACCGCCTTTCCGAACGATTCTGCTTGATCATTCATTACAAGTTCGAACCTAGCCGAATCCAAACCAAGCTTCTCCGCATCGGAAAGATCGGCAAAGCGCTTCGGCCACTGCTCTACATTGCCAGATGAAAATTTATTCAGCGGATTTGGTGTAGGAAATTCTCTCATACAAGACCAGCGCCCTCAAGATATTTTTTGAATCCCTTCTCTTGAAGCCTTCCGTCTTTTGCAACAATATCTTTTGCCATTTTTTCTTTGTATATTCTCACATTCTCAAGAATGTTGGGATGTCCTGTTCCGATTATCTGCGCGGCCAGGAGTCCGGCGTTCTTTGCTCCGTTGATGGCAACGGTGGCGACAGGAATTCCGGGCGGCATTTGCACGGTGGAGAAGAGAGCGTCTACGCCTGATGTCGTTTTATTCATCATCGGGACACCAATGACAGGAAGGATCGTGTGGGCCGCAACGACCCCCGCAAGATGTGCGGCGCCTCCGGCGCCGCAAATAAATACCTTGAATCCATTCTCCTCGCTCTTTTTCACATATTCAACCACGGCTTCAGGAGTGCGATGCGCAGAAAGCGTGTGTACTTCCGAACCCACACCGAGATCTTCCAAAATAACCGCCGCATCTTTCATAACCGGCAAATCCGAATCCGAGCCCATGATAATTCCGACTAATGGTTTGTTCAT
>CAYHIZ010000111.1:0-3099 GCA_964356695.1 uncultured Candidatus Saccharibacteria bacterium
CAAGTTCAATCCTTTTCTCAATTCCTCTGGTAACTGAATTCTGCCATTGAGCAGAGCTCTCCAAGACAATAGGAATTTTCACCATCTGCTCATCCTTGAGTTCTGAAGCATGAATCTCAACCAGAATATTGCTCTCACTGCGTGGCGTTGCGGTATATTCAACAATAAAGCTCGGATTCAGGTCTTTCAGGAAATCAATCGATAGTTTGGTTGTCGTTTTATGACCCTCATCGATCACGATAAGCGGGTTACTTAATCGGACAACGTTTGCTAGTGAGTTGATTACCGATCCTTCGCTGTCACGCTCAAGATAGTCCGGCTCGTCTATGTGCTCAAAGTGAGCCAAGAGGGAGCCGTTCTCTTGATATACCTTGTACTTGTTTTGGAGGGACTTTTCTTTCCGGAATGCCTCAAGGCTGGCGATAACAATACAGAGATTATCGTTTACATCTTCTTTACGTATACCCAATGCTTCTTCATTGGAGAATACCTTTACATTATTATCAAAAGCTTCATCCAACACTCTGCGGTGCCAATCTTTCCGGTCCTTAAATTTCTTGAGGGTTTGAGTTTTGATTGCTTCCGAGGGTGTAAACCACAACACAATCCCACGATCCATTTTGTGCTGTAGCAGGCCGGACATAATCTTCTCAAGGGCGTGACAACCTACGAGCGTTTTTCCACCACCGGTTGGAATTTTAATACAAACAAAAGGAACCTCACCAAAAGCCTCGGCATGATAGGGCTTTTCAGTGATGCCCATAAAAGCATATTTAAGGCCTGCCTTACGCAATTCTTTCAAGAATTGTTCAAGCGTTTCTAATGTATTTTTTTGGTATTTTTTAAGTTCCATAGTATTAGTAGACTTTTACTTCATAAGGGATCTGCTTGAAGACGATATTGTGCCTTGCGAGCGTATCATCATCGATCAGACACCGGTCTGCATATATCACTTTCTTGCTATCGGTATCCTTAATCTTTTTGAGAAATGACTTATCAAGGTCGTTTTTATTCTTACCTTTGTAGAGCAGGTAATATTCGGTCGTCTCAAGTTCACCGATGAAATTCTCATCAATTTTCTTGGGATCTATATTCGTTTGGGTCTCGGTAAAATAAATGTAGGTAGCAAACTGTCTAAAGTCGCAAGTTTCTTCAATCTGGCCATGTTCATTAAAGAGAGGTTTGTCGAGCTCGCAGTATTCAAAGCCGTCCTTGTAACCATATTTTTTAATTGCTCTTTTGACTCTCTCGGCAGTTATATCTTTTGCAACTTTGTCTTCCATTTCAACCATGATGAATTGACGGGTGCCACCATCTTCCTTATTCAAATCCAAAACTGCATGACCGGTAGTGCCCGATCCGGCAAAAGAGTCGAGAATCAATGCGTCATCTCCACAGCTGATATTTACCAAATGCGAAATTAGTTCAACAGGCTTTGGATTGTTGAACACCTCTTGTTCGCCGAAAAGCTCTGCTGACATTCTTGCGGCCGTGTCTGTAGTACCATGATTATCTAGAAAATTAGGTTGGGCAGAAAAAGTATCCTTGTCCTCAAAATCATAAATCTTGAGTTTGATGACGCCAGCATCGTTAATGAACCTCTTTTTCTTTGACAGAAAGTCTGCGGTTTCTTTGCCAATCTGCCATCTCTTACCCGGCCTTGGCTTGACTCCAATAATCTCAAATTGCATCGAATCTCTTTTGTAGTCTCCGGCGTTCTTCTTTTCAATAATCGTCAAACGATACGAACCCTCCTTATCCTTGTATGGATACTCTCGCGTTTCCTTAGCACGCACTCGGGGTAATATTTTAGCCTTTTCAGATTTTCCGTAGCAAACAATAAAGTCGGTAAGCGAGCTAACCTGCGCTCCAGCCACGTTAGTAGACGTGGATTTCTTTTTCCAAATAAATGTAGTAATAAAATTCTTTTCTTGAAAAATCTCGTCCATTGCTCCGCGCAAATTACAATGCTCATTGTCATCTATGGAAACAAAAATGGCTCCGTTATCAGCGAGTAGCTCTCGCAATAGTTTTAGGCGCGGATACATCATACAAAGCCACTTATCGTGCCGTGTTAAATCTTCCGACTCTCGTCCAACAACCCTGCCGAGCCATTGCTTGATCTTTGGAGAATTAACTTTGTCGTTGTATACCCAACCCTCGTTACCGGTGTTATAGGGTGGATCGATATAAATACACTTTATTTTTCCGTAATAATGAGGCATCAATGCCTTCAAGGCCTCTAGGTTATCGCCGTGGATTATAAGATTTTGAGAATTATCACCAACGGATGCTGTCTTAACCTTTTTCAGCAACTTAAAAGGCACCTCCTTATCGTGGTTTACTACAGCTTCTTTTCCAATCCAATTTAGTGATGCCATAAATTTATTTTTTGATCACCTTACGGTCTTCCTCTTTGCCACCAATCCGGACGTAATCCTCGCAACCATCAATCCAGATTTTCTTGCACTTACAATAAGTAAGTTTTCTGTGGGTATTCCAGAAAATCTCATCTCCGCAATGAGTGCATTTGTAATAGGTTTCTTTCTCAGTTTTGTTGGCGATTTCCTTTGGCATAAATTTATTTCAATAAGTCGTCAAGCTCGCAAGAGAGCAATGTCGACTTATTAAGCACGATCTGCTCTTTTTGATTTAGGTTTTCTGCTGTTGTTCTTATTACTTTTGTAATAATGCTATCGCCGAGCATTATCTGGTTAACCTTTTTTAGATAATCCGCATTTTTCTTAAAAAATAGGGCCACAAACTGTTTGAGTTGGTCACTTAGTTCCGCACTAGATTCATAACTGACTAATGACATCAGATCATCCCTTTTATCTACACCCAAAGGCTTCTGAAATTTTATCCATTCATACGTTACCGTATACACAATTTTGACCAATTCTTTTTCCATCGTGTCATACACGTAAGTGAAAGAAAAATTATCAGTACTAAAATCTTCATTTATCGCGATTTTTTTCAAGCCAGTCACTGTGCGAATCTTATACGCGTCCAACAGGTGTAGATAGCTTTCACGCCAATTCTTGAGCCAATTTCGAATATAATTTTTATCCACGAACAGAGGCTCAAGGTCCTTCTCAA
>CAYHIZ010000112.1:0-3097 GCA_964356695.1 uncultured Candidatus Saccharibacteria bacterium
ATGGATGAAATCGCCGTCCGCCACTATCTACCACCGATATTGCGTATGATCCGGATGTTGCGTTGGATTTTTGAATGTAGCCCCGAATAGATTGCGTTTCCGAGACTATTATGATACTTTCTAACGAATGAGTTTTCTCCAAACGGCCCTACCTTACGCACAGATAATTCTTTCGGCGCTTTTGATCGTCGCAATCGTACTTCAACGCACGGGGGCGGCACTGGGCGGAGCGTTCGGTGCAGACAATTTCTCATCCGGTTTCCACACCCGCCGCGGTTTGGAAAAGACACTCTTCCATGCTACCATTGCCCTCGGTATCCTCTTCGCCATATCGGCGCTAATTAATTTAGTAATAAACTAAACCCTCTCGCGTAAAGCCAAAAGTGGCAAACGCATTGGGCGCACCAGTCGCTTCATGGATTTCGATTCTTATTCTGAAAAAACTAGAGATATAAAGACGACACTCACAAGACATCGTGTCGTTTCGCATTTTTCTATGCTGGAGAACGCGCTCAAGTCGTTCTCGCCCGGCGAACGTCTTATTTTGAACATTCTAACGATAATACTCTCACTATCCGCTTTTGCTCTTTTGGCTCGAGCCAATGCCCTAACTTCAGTGATTATTCCATCGCGCGGCGGGTCATTGACGGAAGGAGTCGAGGGGTCGGCGCGTTTTCTCAATCCATTGCTTGCGCTTTCCGAAGGAGACAAGAGCATAACGGCATTGGTGTATTCAGGTCTGATGCGTGCAATGCCAGACGGTAGCTTAATTCCCGATTTAGCCGAACGAGTCGATATATCCGAGGACGGCATGACGTACACATTTACTCTCCGCCCCAATCTCACATTCCACGATGGCGAACTCCTCACTTCGGAAGATATTCTTTTTACAATCCAGTGGGCGCAAAACCCAGACATCAAGAGCGGTCGACGTGCCGATTGGGAGGGAGTATCGGTGACAGCGGAAGACGCACGCACTATTATTTTCAAACTTCCACACGCATACGCACCGTCTCTTGAAAACGCGACGCTCGGGATTCTGCCCAAACATCTCTGGGAAACTGTGTCGGCGGAAGAGTTTCCTTTCGCAATACAAAATACTCATCCGATTGGAAGCGGGCCGTACAAAATCGACGGATTCGATACCGATTCCACAGGAATCGCAACATCCTATGAACTCTCTCCATTCAAAGATTTTGTTCTTGGACAAGCGTATGTAAACAAAATACGATTTAATTTTTATCCGAACGAAAAAGATTTGATAGATGCATTTAACGTAAGCCGTATAGATTCAATAGCCGGAATATCCCCTTCACAGATCGACAAACTATCGCGTAAAGACTCCAGCATGATTCAAGTAACTCTTCCAAGAGTATTCGGAGTATTTTTCAATCAGAACAAAAACGCCGCTTTTGCCGACGTGGCAGTGCGCTCAGCGCTTGATGAGGCCATTAACAAACAAGGAATCGTGGATGAAATATTCAATGGATACGGAACGGTACTCAAAGGTCCCGTTCCTCCCGGATTCTTGGGAACAGTTCGGCCCGCTACGTCAAAGGCAGTGGAGGATACTCGCATTAACGAACCCGCGTCTGATAACAGCGAAAACGCGAGAGAGATACTTTCGCAAAACGGATGGAAATTTGATGCACAAAAACAAGTGTGGACAAAAAAAGGTGTCGTCCTCCAATTCACACTAGCAACAGTCGACGAACCGGAGCTCGCCGCGACGGCAGAAACAATCGCAAAATCCTGGCGTAAAGCGGGGATCAAGGTAGACGTTCATGTCTATCCCATCTCAGAACTAAATTCCGTTCTTATACGGCCGAGAAATTACGATGCTTTGCTTTTCGGAGAAGTTGTCGGTCGAACACTGGATTTGTTTGCCTTTTGGCACTCATCGCAAAGAAATGATCCGGGTCTTAACATCGCGCTCTACACAAATATTAAAGCTGACAGCCTTCTAGAGAAGGCTCGATCCACCGCAAATAAACGCGCAAGAGAGAAATTTTACGAGAAATTCACAGAATATGTTGCGGAGGATAAGCCTGCTATATTTCTTTATGCGCCGAATTTCATATATATAGTTCCAAAAAATCTCTATGGCGTTACACTGGGGACGCTCACATCTCCCTCAGACCGATTCTTAAATGCCCATCAATGGTATACCGACACAGAAAGAGTATGGAATATTTTCACGGATAAAAACGAAGAATAATTATGGAACCCAATCAATCAAATTTGCAATCAAATTTACAACCGGATCATGGACAGCGTGGGCGTATAGAACAATCGCCAAATCCGCGCGAGCGGAGTCAAAGTGCGCACCCGCAGAGAAGCCCGATTCAAAGAGACGCGGGTCGCGGTCGCCCGCGCGGGTGGCGTAGCGGAATGCGTCTTCCGCATGGAAGACGCGCGTCCAAAGTACACGTTGAGCATCCCACTCCAAACAGTCGCACTCCACATACCCCGATACCGGAGATGGCCCCCGATGTTGTACGAATCATTCCGCTTGGCGGAGTCGAGGAGATAGGCCGCAACATGACTGCGGTCGAAGTTGGCAACGATATATTCATCCTGGAATGCGGATTCGCTTTCAGCGAAGAAAGCACCCCAGGCATCGATTTCATTTTGCCCAATACCGGATATTTGGAGATGAACCGCAATAAAATTCGCGGACTCCTGATATCACATGGTCATCTAGACCACATCGGGGCCATTCCCTACGTAATGGACAGAATCGGCAATCCGCCAATTTACACTCGTCGCCTGACAGCGACGATAATAAAGAAGCGCCAAGAAGAATTCGCAGGTACAGCCCCGCTCATAATTCGCGAGGTCGAGACGGAAGAAGCCATAAAACTGGGCTCGACGACTATTCGATTCTTTGCTGTTACTCACACCATTCCCGATTCTATGGGCATCATCATCGAGACCGCTTGGGGCGATGTCGTATTCACGGGCGACATCAAGATGGATCACGACGATGGAGTCCCGACCGAGCACGAGCTTAAAGAATTTTCAATCTTCAAAGAACGCAAGGCTCTTATACTGATGATGGACTCAACAAACGTCGAGCGTCCCGGGTTTTCCATAT
>CAYHIZ010000113.1:0-3066 GCA_964356695.1 uncultured Candidatus Saccharibacteria bacterium
TCATATCCGGTACTGTAGCTTACCGGTGTGTTGCAATTAATTCTTGAACTCGGGGACTTCAATATTGCGATTATTCATAACACATATATAATCTATCATATATGAATAAATCAATACGTTCTGGTTTTTTTGCATTTTTATTATTGGCAATTGTTATTAGTAGTCCATTAGCGGTGTCGGCACAAATTTGTACGCAAGATGCGATGATTTGTCCTGATGGTACTGGAGTGGGTCGCTCAGGACCCAACTGTACCTTTACATGTCCGGGCGATAAAATTGACAATACATTTAAGCCAAACAATACGGATATTAGTGCAAAAATCAAATCTCTTCTAGCACAAATCAAAATCCTTCAAGAAAAAATTCGCGGATTGAGTCCTACTCTACCAATTCAAACAATACCAAATGATTACATAGGAAATTGTGTCGGTAGTGGATGTGATACTTCGGTAGTGGTACAAGATGGTGGTGTGACAAGTGTTCAGGAGGACTCTGTCGGAGCTAACACATGTCACCACTTCTCACGCAACCTCTCCGTAGGCTCACGAGGCAACGATGTATTACAGTTGCAACAAATGCTGGCAGGCAATAACTTGCTTCAGCAGGATAGTATTACTGGCTACTTTGGTGCGCGGACAAAAGTGGCTCTCGGACTGTGGCAGATAGCATCAGGTATTCCGCAAGTAGGCGCATTTGGTCCGAAGTCACGCGCTTTTTTGAAAGGAAATTGTAATGGCGGCGGTGGAATAGGAGGGGGAGTCGTTTATCCTAACGACCCACCGCAGTATGTCTGCACAATGGATGCAGTGCAGTGTCCTGACGGAAGTTATGTAGGTCGTACGGGTCCGAAGTGTGAAGCTATTTGCCCTTCTCCTACTACAGCATGCGTACCGCGACCAGCGTGTCTCGATACTGCTCCATATTGTCAAATAGATATACCAAATGTGTGTCCTTCGGTTTCGCCCAAACCATCAATAATTACCTCTTTCAAAGAATGTGAAAAAGCAGGTTACCCGGTTGCCGAAGGCAATCCGCCTGTTTGCTACGCACCGGATGGTAAAAGTTTTACAGGTAGTATTCTCACTCCATCAACGAGCGCGTGTACGCCTGCTTGCGGTGTCGGCTATACATGTACCGCAAATTGCGGTTCGCCAGCCCCCTATATTGGTGAGCCACATCCTGGATACAGTTGTCTCAATAATGCACAGGTTGCAAGTCGAAATAGTTTCGGTTGCCCAATCTGTCTTGCCGGCAAAACACAGATTGATACGCCATCAGGATTAGTACAGGTCAAAGATATAAAAGTCGGCATGTCTATTTGGACTACCGACAAAACAGGCAGGCGTGTTTCCGGTGTTGTCGCAAAGACATCAAAAGTGCCAGTACCATCAACACACAAAATGGTGCATCTGGTTCTAAATGATGGACGCGATCTATATGTGTCTCCGGGTCATCCGACCATTGATGGACGAACAGTTGCTAATCTCACGCAAGGCGAATCGTACGATAATGCGGTAATCACTAGCACACAACGCGTCTCGTACGACGAAGGCGCAACATACGACGTGCTCCCGTCGGGAGACACGGGATTCTACTGGGCGAATGGTGTGCTGTTGGGAAGTACGCTACGGTGATAGAAGTAGGAAATCAAATTGTATACCTTACAAAATATGAACCTATCAACACGTTCTCGGATTTTATCAGCTCTGGTATCAATTGTTTTCATCGGCACTCCGTTTGTGGCGAGTGCAATAGGTGCACAGGGCTCTTGCCCGCTAAACAGATTTACAAATTCTAGGGTTGGTTCAACAGGAGTATATAGTTCACGCGACCATAATGGGGCAGGATGCTATCCTGATCATTTACCGTCAATACATCTTGATTCTTCTGGTAGTGGAATGATAGTAACCGAGGATGTATGGAATGCCGTCGCAAATCTTTCAATTGGGACTCGCATAAGCATCTTTTCTGGTAATGATAACCCGTTATCTGGTAGATGTGGGCCGTTGATCTATGATTGTATCGAGTTGGTGACATCAACAAGCCCGACACCCACTCCCGTTTCCGTCTCTACCCACATCACACAGGCCACAAACACACCTACCTCAAGCACAGACATCGGAAGTTTGCAGACCCTCATTCAATCCCTCCTTGCACAAATCCAAGTATTGCAAGAAAAGATTCGCAGATTAAATACTGCTTCGCCAACTCAAACAATACCGAATGATTTCATAGGAAATTGTGTCGGTAATGGATGTGATACTTCGGCAGTGGTACAAGATGTTGGTGAGACAAGTGTTCAGGGGGATTCTGTAATATCTAACACATGTCATTACTTCTCACGCAACCTCTCCGTAGGCTCGCGAGGCGACGATGTATTACGGTTGCAACAAATGCTGGCAGGCGATGGTTTACTTCAACAAAATAATATGACCGGCTACTTCGGTGCGCAGACCAAAGTTGCTCTAGGATTATGGCAGATAGCATCAGGTATTCCCCAAGTAGGCGCATTTGGTCCGAAGTCACGCGCTTTTTTGAAACAGAATTGCGGTGGTGGAGAAACAGGAGGAGGAATCATTTACCCGAACGATCCACCGCTGTACGCCTGCACACAAGACGCAGTGCTGTGTCCCGATGGAAGTTATGTAGGACGCACTGGTCCGAAGTGTGAAGCTATTTGCCCTTCTCCTACTACAGCATGCGTACCGCGACCAGCGTGTCTCGATACTGCTCCATATTGTCAAATAGATATACCAAATGTTTGTCCTTGATCTACGCCCAAATCACCGGTCGTTACCTCTTTCAAAGAATGTGAAAAAGCAGGTTACCCAGTAGCTGAAAGTCACCCGCGTGTTTGCTATCCACCGAATGGTAAAAGTTTTACAGAGATTATTACGACGCCAAACGAAAAGCTTGAAGTAACTCCGATAGTTGGATCGGCGCCTCTCATTGTTATGTTCCGAAAAGTAAGTCATTCTAGGAATCAAGATACTTTTACTATCGATTTTGGCGTGTCATACCAAAGTGATTATTGCACCCCCTGCAAAGTAATTATTGCACCCCTCC
>CAYHIZ010000114.1:0-3065 GCA_964356695.1 uncultured Candidatus Saccharibacteria bacterium
TTCCAAAATATGGCGCGGTTGTTTGATTATTAACGAGACGCTAGTGGTAAAGAACTATTTAGCCAATTTTTGATACCTCTCAAAAAGAAACTCCAATCGCTCTGGTTCGTCTTTGAATTTCTTGGTGTCGTAGCAGGCGTCTACGGCTTTATCTAATTGCTTGTGTGCTTTGAGAAGATTGGCAGGCATGGTGAGGGGGTCGTAGAGATCGGCGAGAGTGGCGCCGGGGTGTGCGGTGCGGGCGTCGAGGACGGCTTGCGCCGCTTCCTCTACCGCCTTTTTCTGCTCGGCGGTCGGGTTCTCCGGCCAGGGGAAGTTGTTGTAGACAATGTCCTTTGAGTAACGGTAGTCACTCTTGAGACGACCAGCGACCGCGCGCATCCATGCCATGTGCATTTCGCTTTCAAGGACACCGAAGTGGTAGAGGGTGGCGCAGGGAATCATGTGGCAGCTGCCTTGCCATAATTGCTGTCGATTCCGTTATCGATAGATATCGTGGTCATCTACGTCGATGAAATACGCCTCGTGCGTCGAAATGAATTGGAACAAAATGCGATGTTTGTATGTGATGGAGAACGCCCAGTATCCCTTGAGTTTGCCGTGAAGTTTATGAGTATCAAGCGATGGGTTGAAGCAATCCGCACGAAACAACAGTTCGCGTTCGGTGACCTCGCTCGCAAGTGATGGATTAAGTTTCTTGAACGCGCGATTAAAATGCGTCGAGTAGCGTATGACGCTGATCGCGATTGCGGGGCGCATATCACTTCTTCAACATCTTCGAGAGTCCGCCGGGCTTGAGTGTCCGCGCAGTGCCGCGTTTCAAATCGCGTTCGGCACTTTCCAGCATACGTGCGACGACCATATCGTCGGCTGTTGCTGTCACTTCGCGGCGTACGAGCGTGCGTATGTACTCCGAACGAGTCATCGCCAATCGGCGAGCTCGCGTGTCAAGCATCGCAGCCATATTGCTCGGCATCGAGACGGGAACAATCATAGTATTCGACATAAACATCTATATAATTATTATTAACAAATAATATCATGATAATCGAAAGGTGCAATTTGTGCGGAAAGACGTAACGCAAGTAGTGTCGTACCATCTCCAATTAACCTATCCCCGCCTTTCTTTGCAGGCGGAGCAAAGCAATCCAGAATATGTGCACGGACTCTGGATTGCTTCGGCCAAAGACCTCGCAAAGACGAATATCTATTGTGGAATGGTTTTTTGGGTTTGGTATTACTGCGTGACCGTGAAATTAATCACGTTCGTAACACCGATGCTGTTGGTAACATAGACGGGATAGACGCCCTGTACTACTTGCACTGCGGGAGCGCCACAGACATACCCGGATTGGAAGAAGTCGCACGGCGACACCCACGAAGGAATTGTGAACGAGATTGTGCTTCCACTGCTCGATAGATTTTTCGTACCGCCGATGCCAAAGTGAACATCATTTCCGGTCTGGGTAAAACCGTTTCCGTAAAGAGTGACGTAAGTACCAACGCGAGCGGAGCCGGGATTGATAGACGTGAGCGAGAGCGAGCCCGTAGTACCGCCACCAGTTACATTTACACTCGCGCTTGCGACGTTGGATCCGCCGGAGCCAGTAACCGTAAAGACCGGAGTATAAGATCCGACACTCGCGTACGAGTGCGTGAATGTAATGGTTTGTTGACCGGAAACATAATTCGACTGCGGTGTCGCCGCAGAATATGCGTATAGAGTCTCGTCTCCCCAGCGCACGGAGGTTGTGACATATGTGCCATAAGGCGCGTTCAGCGTTAATGTCCAAGTGCCTTGAATACCGGCCGAAAGAGATGTCGGACCTGTAACACTCGCTACAACCGGCGCACCACTACCCCCTCCGGATACGGATGTGACTGTGAAGTTCTGTGTATTGCTCGTTTGTCCTTGCGCGTTTCTCACAGAAACCGGATACGTACCCGCGACTATTTGTTGACCGTATCCTGTAACCTGAAACGGAACCGAGAAGACAATGCTATTTCCATTGGATGAAGATACGTTCGGAAGAGTAACGCCTCCGAAATATACCGTGTTATTCGTTGTCGAAAAGCCATTGCCATAAATCGTTACCATAGTGCCAACCGCGCCAGACATCGGACTAAGCGAAGAGAGTTGAACAGGCGCGCAAAGATAGGGATATCCCCAACCGCATGAAGTGGTATTTCCAGTCACGTTGAAAGACAAAGAATTTGAAGCACCGCGAGAAGTGGTTACGGATACCGGATACGAACTCGATGGAACATTTGGAATTGTGAAAGTAAAAGAAGTTTGTGTCGCATTGATCGCCGGGACGATTGAAGTGACTCCAAAGCGAACGCTCGTGCCAAACACATCGAAATTTGCGCCATAAACTGTAACTACAGTCCCCTGTCCTCCACTCGTTACTGATAGAGAATAGATGATGGGAGAGAGTCCGGTTGAATTCGTAGAATACGGATAACCGGGAATCGTATAAGTCGGCGTATAGTTTGGAATAGTATACGAATAATTGTACGAGCTGACATTGCTGTTGCCGTAACTGAAATAATTTTGCAAGTAGTCATTGCCTAGAGTTCCGCATGAACGGGATTGGATAGCGGAACGCGTCTGCAAATCGACAAAACCCGTTGTGGAGATGCCAGCAGACTGTTGGAAATTCCGCACCGCAGCAAGGGTCGCGGATCTGAAATTGCCCGTGATCATCCAATTGCCCCCGCCCGGATAATTCTGACTAACGAGAAACTGTTGTAGCTTGGTTACCTCACTGCCACGGGATCCAAAAGAAAGATCACTTGAGAGAACGACACAGCCTGCTCCGTACAAATAATTGGGATAATAGGTCTGTGCCGAAACCACGCTGGCAAATAATATGGTCGCCAAGACTGGAATAAACGCTAAGATTATTGTTATTTGCTTCATAATATGGCTTAAAATATAGACTAGGGTTTCGACTAGTGTCTACTAATGTCATATGTATGCATCAGGAATATGGGTGTTGTCAAGTGCGTAAGGATTCAGCGATTCCCAGTATTCGTCTTCGTGACCTTCTAGAACCCTTCGC
>CAYHIZ010000115.1:0-3056 GCA_964356695.1 uncultured Candidatus Saccharibacteria bacterium
TCCACGATAGATTCCATGCGATTCCCCTTTCGTTCGGGGAGCATCACAATATTATACGTGAACATTTTTGCAATCTCCAAGACCGAGTATGATTCCAGAGAACCGATGCCGTATTCGTCACCTTGCCCATTCTCGCCAACCATAAAGAGTCCGCGAGCTATATCTTCAACGTGTGTGAAATTCCGTCTCTGCGTCCCCGGAGAAACAATAGTTATGGGTTCGCCTGCCGCATATTGTTTCTTAAATCTGCCCATAACACTCGCATACTGCCCTTCGGACAACTCGCGAGGACCATAAGAGTTGTAGAAATACGTTATCGCATATGGCAGATCGAACCATGCGCCGTAATTCTCGACCAGTTCCGTGTTGCTGGCTTTCATCCATGCGTATGGGCTTTGATCGCGTCCCAAGCCACCGTCGGCAAATTTGGTGCTTGAACCCGCATACACAAACTTGCATCCGCGCTTGCGCCAATATTCGAATACGCGAAAAGCACCATGGACGTTGGATTCCCATACCAAGGGGAGATCTGTAAAACTTTGTTCGACGCGTGAATACTCGCCAAGATGAAAAATGATCACGGGTGATTCATTTCCAATCAGCGTCTCGATATCTTTCGTGTGTCCTCTTATGTACTCTGCGCCCTCAATGTGATTTTTCTCGCTACCGATGAAATAATTGTCGAGCGAGACGACTCGGTACTTAGGGAGAAGTAATTCGATAAGAGAAGGGCCAATGAGCCCCGCTCCACCGGTTACTAAAACGGTCTGTTTTTCAGCCATTCAATAAAGACTACACCGATTCCGATGTCTCTTCAATGTTAATGTTCTAATTGAAAACAGGAAAGGAAAAATTCTATGGTATGCTTCTTTTCTGTCCATTCTTTACTTATGATTTATGATTTAATAATCGTCGGAGGTGGTCCTGCGGCATCATCGGCGGCGGTTTATGCTGCACGCAAACGCCTGAAAACACTCCTAGTCACCGAAGAATGGGGTGGGCAAAGCAGTGTCTCTGCCGATGTTCAAAATTGGATCGGCACGCCATCAATCTCCGGATCCGAACTTGCCAAGAATCTACGAACGCATGTAGAAGCCTACAAAGGTGAAGGCGTCGAAATCCTTTTCCCCATGCGCGCGACCGCGCTTACGCCAAGCGAGGAGAAAGTAACCATTGAATTGAAAGACGGCAGGAAAATGGATGCGCGTGCGGCTCTAATCGCGAGCGGTGCGCGACGGCGCACGCTCGATGTTCCGGGCGCAAAAGAATTCGACCAAAAAGGCCTCACCTACTGCGCTTCGTGCGATGGTCCTCTTTTTGCCGACAAAGATGTGATTGTTATAGGTGGAGGAAACGCAGGATTTGAAACTGCGCTTCAACTCCTCGCTTACTGCAAAACGGTCACACTCCTCAACCGTACCGACACCTTTCGAGCCGACGAAACCACAGTTACGGCAGTCTTAGCGCATCGCAATGTGCGAGTAGTCACAAACGCGGAGCCTTTGGAAATCGTCGGGGACAAATTCGTTACCGGACTCAAATACAAAGACCTTAAAACTGGGAAAGAAGAACTATTGCCGGTGGAGGGTATTTTTGTCGAAATAGGTCTACTGCCAAACACAGAATGGATCGGCGATGCGCTTGAAAAAAGTCCTATAGGTCAAATAAAAGTTGACCCTCGCAAACAACGCACTTCGCATCCGCGCGTGTGGGCTGCCGGCGACGTAACCGACGGCATATACCACCAAAACAACATTGCGGCAGGCGATGCCGTGAAAGCGCTGGAAGATATTTACGTAACACTGCATAAAGCGTGAAGCTCCT
This sequence comes from uncultured Candidatus Saccharibacteria bacterium, assembly GCA_964356695.1. Taxonomy (GTDB): domain Bacteria; phylum Patescibacteriota; class Minisyncoccia; order Phycocordibacterales; family UBA2100; genus UBA10103. The sequence goes on from CAYHIZ010000115.1 coordinate 1,825, forward strand.
GTGTTTGGTACGAAACGATCACTGCATCGAATGTACGTGCAGAATATTTTCACTATCTAGCAGAACCCGGCTTGGGTCTCGGGTAGCCTACTTCGGGATCCCGTAATCCTCATAGGACGTTGCGGTACATACCCCCATATGAAGAAATTGGGCTCCAGCAATGGTGAGGTTACAGCGATTCGAATATGTTTTAGGGGGGTAGAATTGGCACATCAGATTGCAGATCTGAGCCCCCTTACAAGTGTCGACGCACCCAGACGGTTGGCCGCACACCGACCCAATGTATTTCGTGCACTCGGTGCTTGCGTCTCCCTTCACCACAATCGTCGCCTCGTCAAGCACAACCCCGGCTTTGGTGAGCAACTTCATCGTATAAGTACCCAATTTTATATAGACATGGGAGAGTTCATTGACGGCACAATGCACTTGCCTCTCTTCTCTGCAATTGCCACTGTTGCCCTTCTCTTTTGTTCCGTCTCCGAAATCAATCGTATAATCGGTGTGCTTCGGTAGTGTGACCGTAACGTTGACAATCAAATGATCCGAATACTGAAAGGTATGTACTGTCAGAGGTCCTTCGCTCGAATAAGAATAATCCGGCAGTGGATAATTTATCGGCGGTTGAGGATGTTCTACAGGCCCGCATAATACCTCACCATTTCGACCAACACCTACCGTAAGCGAACCTGGACAAGTCGTCACATCGATGTCTGGTAGCGGATCCTGCCCACAAGCCGTAGCCAATGCTCTGCGCGAAATAGGACCTATCGTTCCGATGGCAGGAATGTTCTGGCTCGTCTGCCACGAAGCGACCGCGCGGGATGTCGCGGAACCGTAATATCCGGTATCCGTGCCGGAAAAATGTCCGGATGAACGTAGGAAAGCCTGCAAACCGCGCACATCGTCTCCGCGTGATCCGATATTCAGATTGCGCGTTACGGATGCGCATCTCGTTGCTGGTGGTGTGACGGGTTGCACAGGAGACAGAGGTTGTTGTCCGCGCAAGACATTCAACTGTTTTTGCAGTAAGGATATTCTTTCGATAAGTTCCTGGATCTGAGCATATGCGTCTCTTGTTACGGCTACAGTGGACTCTGTCGCACCAAAAAAACCAACACCTGACGCGAGCACGAGTGCAATAAACAAATATCGTTTCATATATTTTGGTTATGATTAATTATTCACATCACACCAAGTAATCGCACAAATAGCGTGATACAATTTCATACATA
>CAYHIZ010000116.1:0-3043 GCA_964356695.1 uncultured Candidatus Saccharibacteria bacterium
CATTGCAAAAAGAATTGATACGATTGGAATTCGAATTCCAGATAACGATTTTTGTATCGCACTTGCTCGTAAATTCGGAAAACCATATACAACAACCAGTGCAAATGTGAGCGGTATGGAGCCTCTTTCAACAGTCGATGAAATTCTCACCCAATTTGGAGACAATGCGCGATACATCGATCTGATAATTGATGCCGGTGAATTGTCGAAATGCGAACCATCGACCGTTGTTGATCTATCGGATGGAAAACCCACGATCCTTCGCGAGGGAGCGATTCGTTTACCGGAAATGGGTTCGGACTTTTGATACAATGACCGTCATTTCCCCGTCACATAGTCGATCGTCGTAATTTTTTCGTTTGTTCTTGCCGCACGTAATCAATTATCTCTGGCGGCACGAGGTGAGCCCAATCTTCCGGTGCCTTGGTGTAGACAATAGTGTCAAAACCAAGCGTTTCTTTAAATACAGCCAATTGCTCCATAGATTGTAAATGACGCAATCCCGGTATCCAGCTCGCACCTTGTCCCCATGTTGTGACCATAATATTAACGCCTAGCTTATTCAAAATCTTTGAATAGAATCCAACCATATCTTTTGCTTGTTGGTCCGCACCAAATGTTTTAAGAGCATTTGCAAAAATCGTTACCGCAGATAGAGACACAACACCGCCAAACTTTCCATATTTTTCTGGCTGTCGTGCCTGCTTTTGCAATACTTCCAGTAAATCTTTTGGAAGAGAAGTCAGCATATAGCCTGTTTGAGTACCGTATCCATCCGGACGAACGACGCTTTCTTCTGATGCCGACATCACAACTTCGCCCATATGGGGAATACCAACAGCATGCCAGCGCGAATCTTTTGGGAGCATGCGTGCCACTTTTTCTCCCATCTTTGTGTAGCTAAAACCGGGTATAATGCCGCCATTTAACATCAACTGCACTTCTGGCATGAGTTTATTTACTGTCATCAAAATGCCTGGCGATAGTGAAGCAACTGCAATCGAGCCTTCTGTGCCTGTTGAGCTTAATATTTCTTTCAATTTGTTGACTTGTTGTTCTCGTGCCACCTCATCTCCGTCACCCAATGTTTTCAGTTCTAAGATAAAGCGATGACCTCTTTCTTTATATTTTTGCAATGCTTTCAATCCTTCTCCCAATGAAAAACGTTTGCTAGTTTCCATTTCTTTCGTGGATAGATTATGAATGTAAGGCGGCAGAAAACTGGCGTTTGCGCCTACGGCGTGTGATACCCAAAAATTCCCCTCTTTATCTTGCCGCACATCAAGCTCAACGACGAGTCGCCCGCGTTCGAATGCTTCGTCGAGAGATTTTGTATCACGCATCCAGCGTTTATCTGCAAGACCAAGCGTGTCTTGATTCGACAATGATTTTTCCAGAATATCGGTTGCTGCTTTGAGTTGTCTGAAAAGAATCATCATTTCTTCAGGCATTCCTTCGGGCGTTTCTGGACGATTTTCTGAGTCGAGCGTATCAATCCACTTCTCGCCCGTACTAAGCACTTCATCAATGCTCGGGAAATGAGGATACAGATCCGCAATATCCAATAAAGAATGTTGTTTAGAATCTACGTCAACATATTTTTCCATTTCGTGAAGTATGCGGCGCTCTAGTGCAGTCATAAGGCTTTATTCAGCGAAATAATTTGCTCCAATCAACCAATTCTAATCAAGTTGCGAGATGGTTTCTTTCATTATAGCACTAATTCTAAACGCAACATCTTATACGAAAAGTGCGACTGTCAGTACGACTGTCACATAATTATCTTTCACAAAATGAAAATTTATGTAAAAATATGGGTATGAGTAACATGAAAAATACATCCATCGGTATTTTAGCCGTTGCAATCTTTGTAGCAATTTGCTATTTCATTTGGGTCGCGCTTTCACAATCGGTTATTCCAACAGAAGAAGCGCCGATCGCAGAGACAAAAAATACCTACGCAACTTCTACATTTTCTATTCAATATCCTCCGAACTATATTCTCGACGACGCATATTCGTACGAAAAGTTTAAGGGCAAGTCGATCGTCGGCGTAAAATTTGTGATTCCAGAATCGTTTGCAAGTGGCACGAATCTATCCGCACAGGGTACGGGCGTTTCTGTAGAGATGCTCCCGCGCGCCAAGAAGTGTACGGCCGATATTTATATTTTAGAAGATGTGAAAGCTATCGATCTTACAATGGGAAGTACAACGTATTCCGTTGCAACGACCTCTGGAGTTGCGGTTGCGTCGGACAATTTTCTAGAAGAGCAAGTTTTCGCGGTAAAGAATAGCTCTCCATGCGTGGCCGTGCGTTATTCTTTGAATTCGACCGCTATCGGAGATGCTCCGCCTGCACAGGCGGGGGAACCGGCTATGAGGGAGTTTGATCACAGCGCGCTGATTCGTGCCTTCGATGATATCCGCAACTCACTTATTTTGAACCAATAAAAACATGAAAGCCACATATATTAGAAATTTTGTTTTTGGCGTTGAAGACGGTCTCGTATCAACCGTCGGTGTTCTCGCTGGCATCGCGGTTGCGGGTGTTGCAGTCGGTACTATATTTCTCACAGGTGTTGTACTCATTTTTGTCGAGGCGTTCTCGATGGCGGCCGGGAGCTTCCTATCTGAGACTTCTGCCGAAGAGTATTCTACGGGAAAAAATGCGGACACAAAGCACCCAATAATCGCCGGTTTTGTAATGTTCATCTCGTATTTTATTGCAGGACTCGTTCCTCTCTTTCCATATGCCGTTGCAGATGCGGCGTCAGCTCCCATTTTTTCGATATCCGCCTCTATTGCCACGTTGTTTTTCCTTGGCATAACCAGCGGCGCTCTCTCGCGAACAGGTATTTGGCGAAGCGCATTTCGTATGGCGATTATCGGAGGCATCGCAATTGGTATAGGCGCTGTCGCAGGCTGGTTTTTAAAGTAACGATACTTGGAAAGTTAAAGAAAAAAATACAACACTTTGATTTGAAATGCGCAGTGATAGAATGTCGCTCATGAACATCGCGCTCGGAGCATCCCTCTTAGCGC
>CAYHIZ010000117.1:0-3024 GCA_964356695.1 uncultured Candidatus Saccharibacteria bacterium
TCTTCTTCAAATCGCTCACGTGGATTGCCGACCGTCCGTACACGCTTCGCTACTAAATCCGCCTTTCCCTCATGCTCGTCGATAAGCTCCAACGTTTCGGGATCGTATGCGAGAGCGTTAATAGTAAAATCTCTGCGTTTCAAGTCTTCGGAAAGACTCTCACCAAAACGTACATCATCGGGATGTCGCGCATTTGAGTACTTTCCTTCTATACGGTACGGAGTGATTTCGACAACTTTTAAGCGCGGATTATCGGAACCGGTTACAATTCCAACGGTTCCAAATTCATTCTCATAAAATGTCTCCTCGAATAGAGCCTGTATCTCCTCCGGTTTTGCATTTGTCGTCACATCCCAATCCTTCGGCTCGCGCTTCAAGAGCAGATCACGTACACATCCGCCGACGAGATACGCTTGATAACCTGCTTCGCGCAGTGTTTTGTGCACTTTAAGCACAGCTTCGGGGATAGCGTATTTCATGCGTGCATTCTAGCACCAAGAGCGAATTGTGATGTATGATACGTGCATCGCTCTCGTGGTGAAACGGATATCACAGCAGTCTTCGGAACTGCTATTCCAGGTTCGAATCCTGGCGGGAGCAAATCAGTAATCTGTGCGGGTACGGAGAATCGAACTCCGCTCTCGTCCTTGGCAAGGACGCGTTCTACCACTAAACCATACCCGCAATATGCTCTCACTTTCTTAAACACACACAACCACACGAAGCCAGCATCATTCACCAAAATAATACTATCTTAAACTGTAATGGCGAAACACCGGTGGATTATACAGCTTCGTTGCTCAGTAGCAATTTCAATCAAGAGTCTTAAATCTTTGCACTCGGCAATTCTATCACCCCCTGCATGTTTTTTGGTTTATCCCAAAACGCCATTGAAAGCGCCACGAGGGCTATGGCTGTTGCTATTACAGGCACCCACGCGTTTATTCTGCAACTTTCTACAAAGTACCACAATCCGAACAAGAGTAAGAACGGTACTACGATAGAGGCGGCGACTGACTCTTGAGAGTGCATAAATAGTGGCATTGTAGATTTCTCAAAAATAACATAGGCGACCAATGCTGCGTAAACAGCCAAAAGAATAACCCATAGGGTCGGAGTATTTTTTGGAGTACAGATGTCCCCCAGTACAGTAAGGGCACTTTTTGTTACGGCAAGTGTGGCGGATGCCGACGCGGATTTCGATGCTTGATCATCATCAACAGTACCGCGATCAAGATTAGAGGGAGATACTACATCCGATGTCGTAACTTTGACTGCGACAGACGGTTGCGATACATCCCTCGCCACCGCCCCAGATGTGGTCGATGCAGATATTACATTTGATTCAACGGCCTTCTCCGAAATGCCCCCAGTTCCGATTAACGTTGCCGTAACCACAGAAACACAGACAGGCAATCCACGTCCTTTTGCAGACATAAAAGTAACCGTAATCGGCAATGATCCGCGAATTGAAGTTGTTGTAATATCAGCTTGCACACGCAGTGCCCCAGAAGCGTCAATACGGCGCCTCATAAGATTGAGAGGAATGCTCGTGTCTCCCGCCTTACCTACTACTGCAACATAGGAACTGTCTTGTAAGGTAAGACTAAACGAATGTAAAGCATTGTTGTATACATATGGAATAAAGTCAGACACCTTGAGCGGAGCACATGTATTACTACCGAGCGGTAGCAATTGCGCCGTCTGTACCGATACTTCAGCGGCAAACGCACGTGATGGTAAAATAGCATTCACTGCAACGATCCCGATACATAAAATAAGAGCAGTTGCAGAAGACACGCCAATAACCGATGTGATTTTTTTCATAGTCATGCCACGCTAGTATGGGAGGCATGTTTTCGTCAAGCGAAAAATGTGTTGCAGTATTGACAAGCAACAGTATCTATTTTATAAAGGACAGCCCCAAGGACACACTGCGCACCATTAGCACCCTTATGTGGCTCTATATAAGGCTTTTTCGAGCACATGTGGACAACTCTGTGGACATGTGGATAAAGGACAAATCAGTTATGTCCATTCGGATGGAATATGCCATATTTTAAGCCAAATTATAGATGCAAACACACATCCAACATGTATACCCAATTATCAAAAGAGTGTAATTGGCAGAAATTAGACAACACTTCGTCACAATGCGTTTCTAAGAAACATTATTACAGTGTTTTCACGTGAAATGCCTTATGAGACACATTGAAATAGCAATATCCATTTATGTATGTATGTATGATGTATTATACTTGAGTGACCCCCGATGAAATCAGGAAGAACATTGGGAGGAGCGGCGAAGAAATCGCCTGCCAATTCCTCTTACGGAAGGGTTATAAAATAATCGATAGGAATTACCGTAGAAAATGGGGCGAGATCGATATTGTTGCGGAAAAAGATGATCACATTCATTTTGTTGAGGTGAAGGCAGTTTCACGTGAAAGCTTTCCCAATGGTTCACGTGAAATGGATTACCGGCCGGAAGAATTAGTGCATATGAAAAAATTGCGCAAGATCGCAAGAACGACAGCGCTCTATATGGAAGAGCAGAAAGATGACAGGGAATTCCAAATCGACGTAGTTGGAGTTATTCTACACGAAGCAACAAGAACTGCCCATTGCAGGCTTTTTGAGCAAGCGCTCGAAGATAATCTATAAAGGACAAACCAAGTATTGATGTCCTTTAGAATCAATGCTCTAGATTGATTTCCATATATGATTCCTGTTTTCGGACATTAGTGTGACGACAATTTTTCTAGACCAGACATCTCCTTCACATCTCAACTCTACGAAAGAATGTTTAGTGTGACAAATTTTCAGCCGATGCTGAGAAAAGACAGGTTTCAAGCCATCTGGATTTTTCTGATGACTGGGGTGTCCGAAAACAGGACCAAGTATTGATGTCCTTTAGAATCAATGTTCTAGATTGATTTCCATATATGATTGTAGATCGAAAAAAATCTTTTCCTGACTTCGGAACACCGCAATTGACCACCTAAAATAACGAGGTTTTCTAAC
>CAYHIZ010000118.1:0-3011 GCA_964356695.1 uncultured Candidatus Saccharibacteria bacterium
TCATATCCGGTACTGTAGCTTACCGGTGTGTTGCAATTAATTCTTGAACTCGGGATGCGGACGTTTGACAAAAAAGCCAATTTGGCTACCATGGCTGTATGAGTGCGCTATCGGTCCCGGTATATACGGCGAGCAGGGCGAAGAATAATTTCGGCGAGCTTCTCGATGCCGCACAGCGCAAGCCAGTCGCCATCGAGAAGCACGGCCGCCCCATCGCTTATGTAGTATCCGCCAAAAAGATGGAGGCGATGGAGGATTGGTATCTAGGCGCGCGGGCGGTGGAGGTGATCAAGAGGGGAAATTTCCTGGGGGTGAAGAAAACGAGGAAGTTCTTCGACAGCATCCTCCATGGGACTTGAGATCAAAATCGCCGATGAGGCGGAAGGTTTTCTACGAGCTATATCGGGTAAGCATGCGCGCCAGATCATCGCCAAGATAGAATCACTTGCCGCGAATCCCAGACCTCCCCGCTCCAAAGAACTCGAAGGGTATGCGCCTTTGCGTCGTTTGCGCTCCGGTGATTATCGCATCATTTATTTCGTCGAGGGCGACATCCTGAAAGTGCCAATCATAGACAAGCGCGACGGCGACGTGGCGTATCGTCGCGTTGCGCGCACCTTCCGCCCGTAGCATCCGCACGAGTATTTGCAAACATGCGATAGAATGTTAGGCGTGCCACATAATATTTTAATTACAAAAGCGGATGGCGAACAAGAGCCATTCGACGTGGCGAAGCTAGAGCAATCTCTCGAACATTCGGGCGCGTCTTCGACTGCGCGGGCGCGTATCGCGACGCATGTGTTCAAAGAACTACGATCGGGAATAACGACAGACGACATCTATCGTCATGCGTTTGAAATGCTGAAGCGCGAGGAGCCGCATCCTGTCGCCGCGCGCTATTCCGTGAAGCGCGCGCTTTTTCAGCTAGGGCCTTCGGGTTTTCCATTCGAGCAATTCCTAGCGGAGGTCTTGCGCGCGCACGGCTGGAGTGCGCGAACGGGGGTAGCGCTTACAGGCCGTTGTGCTCCGCATGAGGTCGATGTTCTTGCCGAAAAAGACGGCAAGCGTATCGGGATCGAGGCGAAATTTCACAATGAACCTAGCGGGAAAACCGACATAAAAGACGCGCTTTATGTGAAAGCGCGATACGATGATTTGCGCGCCACTCCCGAATCTTCCTCGCGTGTAGACGAGGGTTGGCTTGTAACGAATACTAGCTTTACCAGAAATGCAATTCGTTATGCGCAATGTTCCAATCTTATACTGATCGGATGGGATTATCCGCGCACTCGCAATCTTATGGCTATGATAGAAGAAGCTCATGTACACCCCTTGACGTGCTTAACCACTCTTTCAGAAGGTGAAAAGCGCCACCTGCTCGACAACAAGATAGTTCTCTGCAAGCAGATTTCGTCGCCACATGTTCTTGAGGCATATGGCATCAGACCATCGCGAATTCCACAGATATTGCAAGAAACTGCGCAACTTTGCGATACGTAACGTATACTTATGTATATGCCTACTCCATCCGATTTTTTGGATCCCAATATTATTATCTTCGCGAAATTGTCTCTTGCGATGTTGCTCGGCGCGATAGTCGGTACCGAACGCGCCATCCTTGCGAGACAAGCCGCGGGCACTCGTACTTTTGGACTGGTCGCACTCGGAGCATGCCTTCTGATTGTGATGTCGAATTACGTCAATGGCGCATATTTGGGAACTATGACATTTGATCCTATGCGTCTTGCAGCAGGCGTAGTGACAAGTGTCGGTTTTCTCGGAGCTGGAGTAATAATTTTTCGTGGCAATACTGTACACGGCGTAACGACTGCGGCAGGACTCTGGATGGTTTCGGCGTTGGGGATGGCCGTGGGATTCGGAATGTATACTGTCGCCATCTTTGCGACACTTCTAACGCTTTTAATGTTTACCGGCATGTGGTATGTGGAAAATCGTTTCAGAAATTGGTTTGGGGATCATGAGCACGACACCGATCACAGACCGTTATAGGACTTACGCAATCGGCGCATTTCTTCGTTGCGCTTCGGTAAAATATCGTTCGCCATACGCCATGTATGGCTCACAATATTTTCCTCGCGCGCCTCGAACTGCACCCTATTGCGTAAGTCCTATGTGATAAAAAAATGATACACTGATTCGTGATGAGCCAGTACTACAAGCCTGATAGAAACCCAAATTGGAATTATGGAGGCGCTAAATGGCGGCTTTCAAGGTCGAAGATCGATCTTTTTTCGGAGTGTCGGCGATGCTTCTATATAGACAACAAATTGGGCACTGCACGCCCAAAAGGATATCCATTCAATCTAAACACCGCAGTCGACGCGCTCTTAAAAAAGGAGTTCGATCTGCATCGAGCAAAAAACACCTCGCATCCCTTGATGAAGGAGTACGGCATCGACGCAGTTCCTTTTGCACATGCAAAGATGGACGAGTGGCGCGACGCCCTTCGTGGCGGGGTTACGTTTGATCATCCAACGGGCATCACTATCACTGGTGGTGTAGACGACATCTGGATAAATCCCAAAAAGGAGCTTATTGTTGTCGACTACAAGGCGACGAGCAAGGACGGGAAAATAGAAGCACTCGAGGAAGAATGGCATAAGGGCTACAAACGGCAGTTGGAGGTCTATCAGTGGTTGTTGCGAAAAAACGGCTTCACAGTGTCCAATACAGCCTACTGGGTCTATGCTAATGCCAACAAAGATAAAGAGGCTTTTGATGGCAAGTTAGAATTTGAAATTACGCTCGTACCGTACGAAGGCAACGCCGATTGGGTTGAAGACATCATCCAAAATATCAAGAAATGTCTGGACGGCACCGCATTGCCCGACCCTTCTGCTGAGTGCGATTACTGCAAGTATCGCGAAACGGTCGGTAAGAAATTGCTCGCATTTGGAAAGCAAAAATCCGGAAATGCTACGCTTGGAATATGAGACTATTGACCCCACACTATGAAATCCGACTTTTGCCGAGGAAAGAATATTCGATTC
>CAYHIZ010000119.1:0-2942 GCA_964356695.1 uncultured Candidatus Saccharibacteria bacterium
CTATATGGACTGCATTCGCTATTCCGTGTCCGCGCATGACGGTCTCCCACGCATCTGCCCAGTCATTATCTTTTTCTCGTCTTGGAATGATGCGTCCTATGGCGGTTGGATAAAAAATTATCTCTGCGCCCAAGAGTGACACAGCGCGAGCCGCTTCTGGAAACCACTGGTCGTAGCATATAAGGACTGCAAATTGAGCGAATTTAGTTTTATATACGCGATACGTTTCTCCGCCTTCAAAATAATTCTTTTCATAGAAAAGAGGATCATGAGGGATATGGATTTTGCGGTATGTCGGCAGGAGACGACCGCGCTCGTCGATAACGACCGCGGAATTATGGTAGTGACCGTTTTTTGTTTTTTCATATATCGGAACGATAATTACAACACCATATTTTTTGGCGAGCGGTGCAAAAGCATCTGTAGAGATTCCCGGAATAGTTTCCGCATATGTATTTTTGTCGGACTTTTGTTGAGGAAAATACAGAGTTCGGTAAAGCTCCGGCAGACAAATTATTTTCGCACCTTTTTTCGCAGCCTTCTCGACAAATGAGATCGCTCTCAATAGATTTTTATTCTGGTCTTCAGACATTCGCATCTGCACAAGACCAATTTTTATTATTTTTTTCTTCATACGAGTAAGTCTACTTGCGACGTAGTGTGAGCGCAATGCGAAAAATTTGTCTGACATGTGCTACAGTTAAATCATGCTAACGGAAGGTCAGTCTCGTAGACTTGTGCATGTTGTGTTTTTTGCTCTTATTTTTCCGATTTTTGTTCAGGCAATGGGGCCGATAGGAGGGGCAACTGACCCGGGCATTCGATCTGTAGATAGGAGCGTACGAACTCGACACGACGAAGTTACGGGATCCCTAGTTCATTCGGTGGACATCAAAGTACCGCCTGGCAGAAATGGCTTAGAGCCCGATTTGAGATTTACGTATGACAGCAACAATAGTGACATCGCAAACTGGTTTGGATTCGGCTGGGCAATAAATATTCCCTACATTGAGCGCATAAATAAACGGGGAACTGACAAGCTCTATAGCACAACGACACCAAATCACTTCTTTTCATCACTTTCAGGAGAGCTCGCCACGACAACATCGTCAACTGCCTTTGCCGCAAAAAATGATGACGGATCGTTTGTTAAGTATACGTTCAGCAATGATATTTGGACTGCCATCGACAAAATGGGAAATGTATACAAATTCGGATACACGACCGCGTCTCGACAAGATAATCCGAACGATTCGTCGCAGATTTATAAGTGGATGCTGACTGAGACGCGAGATGCAAATAACAACTACATCAAGTACGAATACACGAAAGATAGAGGCCAGATCTATCCATCTAGGATTACCTACACGGGCAATGGAACGACTGACGGTCAATTTGAGGTCGAGTTTGCTATCGAATCGAGAGCGGACGTTGCCACTTCATCAGCGACCGCATTTCCTGTGATTACGCGATACAAAGTCAGCGAAATCATGGTCGAAATAAACAACTCATGGGTTCGTAAATATTCACTCGCCTATGCGACATCAAGTAGCGGCGTTAGGAGCGTCTTAAATACCATAACCGAATCAGGACAGGATGAGTTTTCCAACGTAATCACGTTACCAGTAGATGATTTTGATTACGCAACGACAACACCTGGTTGGACCACCAGTGCAAGCTGGTCAATGCCCAATCTCGATTACATCAATGCTGGCACTCACGTTATCGATCTAAATGGAGATGGATTGACTGATGCCATTCAATCTGATGGAACGCTAAATATAGCGTATCTAAACGACGGTGACGGCACGTGGACTGAAGACTCCAATTGGGATGCACCGGTAAATCTTGACTTTATCCAAAATTACGGAGTGGGGCTTGTCGATCTAAACGGCGACGGACTTGTCGATGTCTACAAGAAATGGAATACGACAAATCAAGTATGGCTCAATAATGGCAACGGCTGGACACATTGGACGCAAACAGGCTGGCAGATGCCCGATATCGATTACCAGGAGGAGGGTTCTTACTTGGTAGATGTCAACGGCGACGGCCTTACGGACGTGCTGCATGCAAGAAGTTATGCGTCCGTAAACAAAACCTACATTAACAACGGTGATGGTACTTGGACAGAAGACTCTGGATGGGATTCGCCTATTTATCTTGATTACGATCAAACATATGGCACCGGAATCGCGGAGCTGAATGGTGACGGGTTGCCTGACATATATCGCGATTGGGGTACGATAAACGACGTTTATCTTAACAACGGTCACGGTTGGACGCTTACGCCGGGATGGTCGATGCCTGCGGGCGATGAGCCCTACGGAAATGCCGGGTACGTCTACCTAGATCTAAATGGTGACGGATTGTCAGACTTTGTCGGCGCTAGGGCTATAAGTTCTTCGAGAATCTCGTACATAAACAATGGCAATGGAACATGGACAGAGGTTTCTGCATGGAATTTTCCGAGCGGTGAATGGCTCACGGATTTTGGTACTGGCATCACCGACCTCAATGGGGATGGATTGCCTGACACATTCAAAAAATACGATTCAAATCCTCCTGTGAATTGGGTTAAACTAAACAACACAAAAAAGATAGACCTTCTCACATATGCCAAAAACGATACGGGCGGCTCATCGTCCTATGCGTACACGCCGTCGCCGTAATACCGAAGCGGCGGAGTTGTCGCAAATCCAGATCTTCCTTTCGTACTGTACACGGTGAGTGCCATTGGATCCAATGATGGACTCGGTACCATAGGCACTACAACATACAACTACGGCGGCGGGGGTTATTACTACAACAATGCCTTCGATAGAAAACTTGCGGGGTTTGAGATGATAACGAAGACAGATCCGGAGGGTAATCTAACGAAGAGTTATCCTGACTTCGGACTTGGGACACCCTCATGATTTGTGGATAACTCCGTAAAGCGT
>CAYHIZ010000120.1:0-2928 GCA_964356695.1 uncultured Candidatus Saccharibacteria bacterium
ACATCAAATTTGGCTTAAAACAAGATTAGAAACACTATGAGAAATACTGCGGGCAAAAAGAAAGTTCTATACATCATAACCAAAGCGACTAACGGAGGGGCGCAAAAATATGTATACGACCTCGCAACCAATATGCCTAAAGAGCAGTTCGAGCCCATTGTCGCCTATGGAGCACACGGCAAACTTGCAGAGGATCTATCGACTGTAGGAATCCAGGTGTTACGATTCCCCTCACTCGGCCGCGACCTTGCAATCGTCGGAGATATAAAAAGTTTCTTCGAGATACTAAAAATCATCAGGAAAATAAAGCCTGACGTGCTCCACCTCAACAGCTCGAAGGCGGGAGGATTGGGAGCGCTTGCCGGTCGCATAGCCGGGATTCGACGCATCGTGTTCACTTCGCACGGTTTGCCGTATGACGAAGATCGAGGGGTGATTCAAAAATTGCTGATTTACATGAGCACGTGGCTTACATTTTTGCTTTGCCACGTCGTCATTTGTATTTCCAAAGACACAGCGGCACGTGCAAAGAATATGTGGCTGATGAAACATAGAATTCATCTTGTGTACAATGGCATTTCAACCTTCGCGATGCTTGCGCAAGAGGAAGCGCGCGCATCCCTGCGAAAGATAAACCCTTCGATTCCTCAAGAAGCATTCTGGATTGGCACGATCTCCGAGCTGGTACGCAATAAAGGATTGTCATACGCTATCGACGCATGCGCGTTGCTCAAAAAAAGCGGGCACAAATTCGCGTTTCTCATTCTCGGCAGTGGCGATTTGCACGACGAACTCACAGCCAAGATACAAAAACAAAATCTTACTGATACTGTCTTTCTTCTCGGATTCGTATCCAACGCGCGAAAATATATGCGAGCATTCGACATATTCACGCTCACGTCGGTCAAAGAAGGTCTACCCTATGTACTACTCGAAGCGGCACAAGCACCACTCACAGTTGTCGGTAGCGACATCCCTGGCATCCGCGATATCGTCGAAGACGGCGAGTCAGACATCCTCGTCCCGCCGAAAGATCCGACAGCACTCGCCGCCGCACTGCTACGGCTCTCACAGGATGCGCCACTGCGCGAGCGCATGGGCCAAAAACTCGCTGATAAAATATCCCGCGATTTTTCGCTAGAATCCATGCTTGAACAAACAATCGCAATGTATCTTTCGCATTACACCGCCCCTACAATCTCAGTCTCATCGCGAGCCTGAATGGAGGGACGCGCGCGGCAGTGCGAGCATGCTCGCATCCGCTTCCGCATAGGTGGCGAGCTTCTGTGAGAGGAGTCTCCCCGCTTCGTTTCTGTCGTAGAACATCATTTTACTGCCGTCTTCTTGGTCTTGTGCACCGGATTCATGCCGGCGTTTTTCGCCTTGCCCTCAAGCCGCGACGGAGTCGTCAGGTGATCCGCCTCACGCAACATTTTTTTCTTGTCGGTCATATTTGATTTTTTTATATTTCAATTATACACCTCGCCCCATGGAAACATGGTGAACAGACCGCGCAATTCGCTATTTAATTGCGTTCCATCCGGCTTCTCATGTATTGTGCGATCCTTTCTCTGTCTTCATTCTCCTTGTCACCCTTATAATACAGCTCAATAAAAACGATGCGCGCTGAATCGGTATACTGTGCATAAATAACACGCATGGTCGTAGCGCGCAGATATCTGCATGCAAGCCGAATCTTATAGACACACATCGACTCGTCTCGATGTAAACAATTCCAATGTTTTCCTCCGCTACTCACTGAGAATTTCGCAAGTGTTTGCTTCAATCCATCAAGATCATCACCGAGCGATAGGTATTTTTTACTCAAACGCTTTAACTCGCGCGAGAATTCCGGCAACTCTTCATATTCCATATATAAAACACCTAAAGCGGATCGTAGTCGCGCACAGAGAACGCATCGGTTCGATAAAAGACATGTTCGTATTCGATGTTCTGACCATCCTCTGCAACAACCCACGGCGTATCCTCATGCGAGAGATCGGAGAGTTGTTTTGCTGTCATATCGCCATACCGTGCAAGCACGCTCTCTATCATAGCGGTCTCTTGGGCATTCATCTTGGAAAGATTCGCCGACTTACGAGGAAGAAATTTCTTCTGCTCATAGGCAAAGTAAGGACTCTTCACCTCTTCAAGGTCTCCTTCTTTTTTCATGTCCTCCACTACTTTCACAAACTCCCGCGGAGTCGGACCGTAGTGATTCTTGATATATGTCAGCCCCATCAATTGCTTGTCGTACTTTTCGTAATAATCAAAGTCGATGAAATATAGGAGTTTGTAGAGAGCCGTCATGCCAATATTTGGCTTGCCTGCGGTTTTCTCCAAGACATAGAGGAGTACTTGTTTGAATTTTTCGATGTTTTTTTGCGGCACATTGATGCGCATGTCGCCTTCGGTAACCGTATGTTCGGCAATGATACCGAAAAGATCGCGTACTCGTTGATCCTCGGAATGCGACAATATGCGCTCACCTTTTTCAATCTTGATCAAAGTGGGTCGTGAAATGCCGAGTTTGCCCGCCAGATATTCTTGGGTCATACCGTGCTTAGTTCTTTCCTCCCTCACGTTGATTTTATGCACCATATTTCTTTGCCCGCAGTATATCGCACCCGCAGTGACTTATCAACAAGTTGTCCACATATGTTAATATCTTGTTCACCTTTACTCAAACACGTACAATTATAGCAATGTGTATACTGCATTTTTCAATATTGCAGAGATACGGAAAAACGCAAACTCATACCGCTCCCACAATCTCCGTCTCATCGCGAGCCTGAATGGAGGGACGTGCGCGGCGGCGCATGCCCATGATAACGCCGAGAACAAAGTATTCTGTTAGAAGATGAGAGCCGCCATAGCTCATGAACGGCATGGTAGTCCCTGTAATCGGCAAAAGACCGATGTTCATTC
>CAYHIZ010000121.1:0-2928 GCA_964356695.1 uncultured Candidatus Saccharibacteria bacterium
ATTTGCCGACGGTTGTTCATAGTCTTGGCATTGATCTGCTTTCTCTCGGAGGAAATAAGCTGTATGGGCCACATGGAATCGGAGCACTCTACGTAGGAAAGAATACTTCTATCAATTCAATAGTATTTGGGGGGAAGCAAGAAAGAGGCCTGCGCGCGGGAACGGAGAGCGTCGCGCTTGCAACAGGGCTTGCCTCCGCGTTCGAGATTATCGCGCAAGACAGGAAAAACGAAGCGGATAGATTAAGAAAAATGCGCGACCAGCTCGCAGACACGCTTCTTGCGCGTATCCCCTCTCTAATCGTAAATGGAGATTTGCAACACGCCCTCCCTCACATGCTGAATATTTCTATTCCGCATATCAACAGCGAATACATTGCGCTCGCGATCGACCGCGCGGGCATCGCAATTTCAACAAAGAGCGCGTGTCGCGAGGGTGAAGAATCGCGTTCGCATGTAGTGGAAGCATTGGGCGATGCGAAGAATGCCGTGTCCTCCGTAGCCTTGCTGTGTCCTTCCGTAGCTTTACGCGAAGGAGGAGCGAAGGAGGATCGAGCGCAAAACACTCTGCGTTTCTCTCTAGGCCGGGAAACCTCCGAGCGCGACATAAAGAACACCGCGATAAAACTTGAGCAAATTTTGGAGAAATATAACGCAAAGTGATGCGGCACAGATGGACGAATGTTTCTGCTTATGCCGTTCTTTCGCCATGCCGAGCAAGAGCTTGTTCTATCTGATCGCTCATATGCATACGAGCTCCTTCTACTGCCGCCCTTATCTTCCCCTTGTTAGTTTCCAAATCATTTACCGTATTATCACTCCAAAATATTGTATAGCGTATGCCTGATTTTTTCAACGCATCGAGGCCATCCCTAAAACGCTTCTCACGATTCATCCATCCATCTGCGACATCTGTAGGAAGAAAATTAACAGATGCTAGGATTTTATCTGCCCTATCTGTGATTTGATCGATCCGGTGCAACTTTTCGGGATTTGGAGTGTTCGCAAATACAATGATGTGCGTCGGCAAGGGCTTGCCAAGTCTTTTCAATTCTGAAAGCGTCTCGGCTATGGGAAGCGGTCTCCATGCGGCGCCGTCAGTATATTCGGTGGGTAGAACATCTTCATTGCTGGCGTCCTCATTTTTACTCTCGTATGGCGCATCTGGTATGTGTATTGGCTTGCTATACAACGATGGTATTGTCGCAGACGCTATGAGTGTCTTGATTATGTTCTTTGGTTTTTTCGCATTATTCAATCTCAACAATGCTCCCTCGTTGTTATCGCTGTAATACTTAGCCACGGCAACAAAAAAGTCCGGGGATGCGTTTCGTATACATTCTTCGTCTAGAGCTTTATTCGGATCGGGGCCGTTTCCTGTAATCACCTCCTGTAAAAATTTTATATTCAAAGTGTCCTTATCCATGAGGCGATATTTTAGATCGAGAAATTCTTTGCTCAAACACTCTTCGCTGAATATTCGTGCGCCCACTTCCGGTTTCTTAGACAACAAATACGCTAGCACCAATGCTCCTACGGAAACACCGACAACCGTAGAAAGTCCTTCCGTGAGACCTCTTTTGTGAAATTCGATAACTTCTCCGCCACCATAAGCCCCGCGTATTGCGCCAGGAGCGACGAATAACGCAATATTTCCTTTTTTCACATCTTCTTTCATCGTGGTCCCCTCATGAAGCGCACGCGCTCGTTCGACTAACAAATTGACCGTCTCGTCCCAAACGCCTTCGGAGCTTTCAGACATCTCCATCGCATCTCTGATCTGCTCCGGACCATACAGTTCCTCTTTAGGTTTCTCTTTCATTTTAGGTATTTCAAAAAACGACATGTGATTGCATTATATATTACCCCTTTCGTTTTGTGGAGTTTTGTTTTAATATGTGCGTATTATGCGCATGGAAGAACTCTCAAAATCCCAAATCGTTCTCCTGACGCTTCTCGTCAGCTTCGTAACTTCGATAGCAACGGGCATAGTTACTGTTTCTCTGATGGACCAGGCGCCTCCAGCGGTAGCGCAGACTGTCAACCGCATTATTGAACGTACTGTCGAAAAGGTGGTGCCCTCCCCACTTGGCCAAAGCGCGGCTGTGGTGACGACAGAAAAGACAGTGATCATTAAGGAATCCGATCTTATCGTGCAAGCGGTTGAAAAAATAACGCCGAGTCTCGTACGCGTATACGCAAATTCCGCAGAAGATTCCGTTTTCCTGGGGCTGGGTATAATTCTCGATGCGGAAGGAAGTGTCATTGTCGACAACTCTGTTCTTTCTGTTCTTGGCGATCTGCGCGAGGTTTCTATTACTTTATTCGACGGCGCGTCGCTTTCAGCAAGCATATCGTCGAAAGACAAAAGCACAGGCATTGCATTCTTAAAGCCTGCGACGACTACCGCTGATGGAAAAATTGCGCGTTTTACACCTGCGACACTTTCAATGAAAAGCCCGGTACTTGGTCAAACCATTGTCGTTCTTTCCGGGAAAAGTATTCCACGTATTACCGATGGACTCGTCACGGCCATAATTCCACGCACCGAAGGTGAAAATCCGATCGTAGACACAAATGTATCCTCGGATTTTATAATGGAAGGAAGTCCGCTCATCAGTACGGAGGGGGTGCTTTTGGGAATCAGCACATCTCTTTCTCGCGAGTCCAGTAAAAACGGTTTTATTCCCGCATCAATTCTTGCGGGCAAAGACAAAAGCGCAAAAGATGCGGCTATGGGTGAATAATGAGTTTGAATTTGGTTTGAATTCTTGCAATGTTTACTGTAAACTACGGAGGTTGAAAGTCTTATGATTTATGACACCATTCAATAATTACACGACGAAAGCCAAAGAAGCGATTCATAGGGCGCATCAACTCGCCGTTGAGCGCGGACACAATCAAGTGTCCACTCTCCATCTCCTTGCCG
>CAYHIZ010000122.1:0-2914 GCA_964356695.1 uncultured Candidatus Saccharibacteria bacterium
CATGGTAGTCCATGTTAGAAAAATGGAAATGCCCTTGTGGTGCAAAGACAGCGGGCTAGGAACGAGTGAATAGTTACGAATTTCTGCTATATTAGGGTCATGCTAAAGCTTTTTACCGGTCTCCAGCCTTCGGGCACCTTGCATATAGGAAATTATTTCGGAGCATTAAAGCCTGCCGTAGAAATGTGCAGAGAATATGAGGGCATGGTAATGATAGCCGATTATCATGCACTGACTTCGCTCAAAGACGCAAACAGCTTGCGAGAAAACATCGTTACGCTCGTAAAAGATTATGTGGCGGCCGGACTGGATCCAACGC
The DNA here is from genome assembly GCA_964356695.1 of uncultured Candidatus Saccharibacteria bacterium. Classification (GTDB taxonomy): domain Bacteria; phylum Patescibacteriota; class Minisyncoccia; order Phycocordibacterales; family UBA2100; genus UBA10103. The sequence goes on from CAYHIZ010000122.1 coordinate 320, forward strand.
ACACTATAATTTTCAAGCAATCCGACGTGCCCGAACACACCGAACTCTCATGGATATTTCAGTGTCTTGTTACCGTATCGTTTCTCGAACTTTCACACGCATATAAAGACAAGATTGCAAAGGGACTGGAAAGGAACGCGGGGCTTTTCGCATACCCTATGCTTATGGCGGCCGACATGCTTCTTTATGATACCGACGTTGTTCCTGTTGGTGAAGATCAACGGCAACATCTTGAATATGCACGCGAAGCGGCGGCGAAATTCAACAACGCCTTTGGAGAAACGTTCAAGGAGCCGAAAGAAAAAATTCTCCAATCGATTGCTACCGTACCCGGCATTGATGGAAAAAAAATGAGCAAGAGTTACGGCAATACCATTCCATTATTTGGGAATAGAGATGAAATCTCGAGATTAGTCATGGGTATCGTAACAGATTCGAAAGCGGAGAGTCCGGAAAACGTCTATGCCATACATTCGCTTCTCAAATCAAAGTTTGAGCTTTCGGAACTCTACAAAACCAATAAGGGAAAATACAAGGTGTTGAAGGAGGCGCTCATCGAGGATCTGGAATCGCTTATTGCGCCAATGCGCGCGCTGCGTGACTCTATCTCCGACGAAGATGCGAAACGCATTATTAAAGAGGGTGGCGAAAAGGCACGCGAACGCGCCTCAAAAAAAATGGCCGACGTGCGAAAAAAGATCGGCGTGAGTTTGTAAATAATATGGAACGAACACTAAACAAAGATTTGCCGAGCATGGTAGGAAAGAACGTCTCAATCGCGGGGTGGGTGAATGTGCGACGAGATCATGGAAAGCTTATTTTTCTGGACGTGCGCGACAGAACAGGAGTCGTGCAGGTTGTTGTTACGCCGAAAGCATCCACAGCGCTTGATGTTGCAAAGCAATTGCGATCACAATGGGTCGTTTCGATTGGGGGGGAAGTGAAGGCGCGCCCAGAAAATGCGACGGGCGAGGGGACTATCGGCAGGATAGAATTGGTCGCGCAAAATATACAAATCATTTCACAGGCGGAGGAAATGCCTTTTGCGCTTGATACGGAAGTTAATATCGACACGCACTTTGATCATTTGCCGCTAACTCTGCGAAGCGAGCGCAGTCGCGATATCTTTACTATGCAGGCGAGTATTCTTGAGGCTTATCGCACATCGCTTCGCGGACAAGATTTTATGGAATTTCAGGCTCCGGCTATCGTCGGTGGCGACGCCGAAGGCGGAGCCGCCGCTTTTAAGCTTGAGTATTACAACGACACAATCGCATATCTTGCAACCTCCCCGCAATTTTACAAACAAATAATGATCGGACCGTTCGAGCGGGCTTTTACTATTGCAAAAATCTTTCGCGCCGAAAAATCCGCAACAACGCGCCACCTTTCCGAGTTGACACAAATGGATTTCGAAATGGGCTTTATTGAAAACGAACGCGAACCTATGCTTGTATTGGAGAAAGTAATAGGGGACGTAGTCTCGCATGTTTCAAAAAAGCATGGCGATATGTTTGTGCGCTTCAACATCGCGCCGCCGCTTCTCCCGAGCGAAATTCCCGTACTCACGCTTCAAGAAGCTTTGAAAATGCTCGGCAAAAAAGAAGCGCCAGACATGGCACCGGAGGACGAACGCGAAATATGCGAGTGGGCAAAAAAAGAAAAAGAATCTGATTTTGTGTTCATAACACGTTTCCCTACAAAGAAACGCGCTTTCTACACTTACGAGGATCCGTCGGAAGCGCCATATTCTCGCGGATTTGATCTTTTATTCCGCGGTCTCGAGATCAACAGCGGCAGTCAGCGCATCCACGATTACACAGTACTAGTTGCGCGTATGAAAGAACGCGGACTCGATCCCGAAAAATTCTCATTCTATTTGCAGGCGTTCAAATATGGGCTACCGCCCCACGGCGGATCTTCCACCGGTTTGGAGCGCTTTACCGCCCGTATGTTGGAACTTTCTAATGTAAAAGAAGCATCGACTTTCCCGCGCGACATGACGAGGATTGATACGAGGATTTCTGAATAACATAAAAGATTGGTCGCCGCTCTGGTGAGCGGCGACGTTTTTTATTCTTCCGGACATAGAAGCGTTAGGCATGCTCCTTCAGCCGCCAATGGGGCCTTTTTGAGCACTGGATACTGCTCATAGGGCACATCCTTTGCCCGCCTCTCTTTTCGTTTCCACAAAAGCCAATACGATAAAGATCGAGATGCGAGAGCCAACGCCACCGCCACCCAAAAAGCAATCCCCATGTATACGTCGTCAAGTCGCCCAAATAGAAAGACGATTAGGGACATGCTGAAGAAGAGTACGCACAAAGGTGCAACAAGACTCATGATCTGGGCGAGGGCATGCCTCGGGGAGGGTTCTATGTATGCAGCCAGATATTTTCTGCATGCTTCGAGTCCTTCCGGGGACATGCGTACTATTCGATGAGGCCACGATTCGCCCTTACCGGCACATCGTGAGCAGGTTCCTGTGGTGTTTTGATGTGTGGACAGTTACAGAAGCAAGCATTGACAAATCATATAATGTACCACTAGCGTCTCGTTAATAATCAAACAACCGCGCCATATTTTGGAAACTAT
>CAYHIZ010000123.1:0-2888 GCA_964356695.1 uncultured Candidatus Saccharibacteria bacterium
GTTAGATTTTGCATACGCAAGTAATTTAAATGATAATGCGCTTGTTCGTAACGCAAATAGTGTAGCACATATCAATTTGGATACACAATTGAACGAAAATAACAAATCCGAAAAAGCTATATTCTGGGCCAAGATTTCAAGTATCGAAGTCGTTGCAGAAGAACAAGTCTACGACCTCGAAATAGAAGGCACACACAACTTCGTCGCAAACGGCATCATCGCGCACAACACCTATCTCACCGGCGGGCTTGGCGTGGGGTTGCTCAATACGACGAGTGGCACTTTGCAGACGAGCGGAGTCGCAACAATCGGTGGTTTGGCGACATTCACAAATGGCTTCCTTTCAAACGCTTCTTCAACAATTACATCAGGACTTTTCTCAATGAACGGTGGTGCATCCACCACAAACGCAACAGCAAGCGGAACGCTCTATTCCGCAACTGCAAGCACAACAAACCTCACCGTCTCAAGTATTCAATCATCTCTCATCACCACATCTGCATCAGGTGTCGCCTCTGCATATGCGGGCACCACATCCTGCACCAATCAATTCGTCCGCTCCATCAACGGCGCGGGGGTGGCGACGTGCGCGAGCGTGTCGCTCACGGCGGATGTGACGGGTATTCTTCCGATTGCAAACGGAGGCACAGCAACATCAACCCAAGTTACAAACGGTGTGAACTTCTTTGATGGCACACGCATCACCTCTGGCACTGCCATCACATGGAACGGCACAACATTCTCTGCAAGCAACATATCAACAGGAGGAACACTTGGAGTTACAGGACTCTCCACTCTCGGAACTCTTTCACTCACATCAGGAACAACCACCAACTTCTTCTCAACAACAGCTTCATCAACAAATCTATTCTCACAAACGGCAACTCTAGGTGCACTCACTGTCTCTGGAAACACCACACACACAGGAACCCTCACACAAACAGGTCTCGCCACATTCACAAACGGCTTCCTTTCAAACGCTTCTTCAACAATCACATCAGGACTTTTCTCCATGAACGGTGGCGCCTCCACAACAAACGCAACAGCAAGTGGAACAATCTTTTCTGCTACAGCAAGCACAACAAACCTCACGGTTTCCGGCATTCAATCATCTCTCATCACCACAAGTGCAAGCGGAGTAGCAAGCGCATACGCAGGAAGCTCCTGCACCAATCAATTCGTCCGATCTACAAACGGAGCAGGAGTTCATACATGCGCGACAGTTTCTCTCACGGCGGACGTAACAGGAATTCTTCCTATTGCAAACGGAGGCACAGCAACATCAACCCAAGTTACCAACGGTGTGAATTATTTTGATGGGACGAGAATTACAAGCGGGACTGCGCTTACATTCGACGGCACCACTCTCACCACTCCGCGCGGCGCGTTCAGCTCGACATCCGGCACCACCACCATCGCCTCCGGCCAAGGCTTCACCATCGGCGGATCGCAGTTTGTGCTCCAGCAGGGGAGCGGGAATGTGGGGATTGGGACGAGTACATTGCCGGCGCTCTTAACTTTAGAAGGAGATTTTACGGGGAGCGGTCTGCAGCCATTCCATGTGACGAGAACCGGAATCGCTTCTACGAGTGCAGTTTTCAAAGTAGCAAATGGCACCAACCTTGCGGGAATGTTTCTGCCCAGTTTTACGAGCCAGTCGAATTATTTAGTGGGTGATCTTTCAATCGGCGGATTTTTCATAGGAATACCGCTTGAAAATGATGACAGTACCGACGTGGCGTTGAGGTTCGATGGAAGAACACCGGCTGCCGCCGCGATGACTACGGGAGCCATTGCGGAATTTTCGACTCTCAACAGCATCAAGATGCGAATTATGGCAAGCGGCAATGTCGGCATCGGGACCACCTCCCCCGCCACCACGCTCGCCGTGGGCGGACACTGCGTGACCGGCGACAGCCGCCTCGTGCGCCGCCGCAGAAAGAAGAAGGGCGAGCACGCCGATGAAGACGCGGGCGAGTGGGAGGATTCAGATTACATCTACTCGCACTTGCGCGTGGATGAAGTAGAAGGCGGTGAGGAGATCGCATCGCTTGATGAAAAGACGGGCAAAATAGTTTTCTCAAAAGTAAACGCGCTGATGGATATGGGGGTGAAGGATATATTCGAGATTGAGACGGAAGACGGCAGAATGATCAGGACGACCGCCAACCACCCATACCTTGTCAATAACCTGTCAGGCAAGAGAACGAAGCACGCATCGCCCATCGATCATGCGGGATGGATCGTTGTTTCTGATTTGGATTTGGGAGATGAAATCGCGGTATCGGCATACAAACAGAAAACCGCCTCCGAAGAGACGGTTTTCTGTTTCCTCAGGAAGACCCGAGGGGACGACTTACCATTCGTTACGAGTCATAATAGCAAACCGTTAGATGTTGTCAATAGGTCTGTGGAAAACTCTAGTGTAGCCCTAGGCGCTGTGGAGGTGACGGGAATTGAACCCGTGAGGGAGCGAATGGTAAGTCGTCCCTCGGACCAACCCACCCCCACAGCGAAGTCATTGTATCATGACAAGCAGGTAGTAGACGTTTTTGCATGGACGAAGATCGTCCGCATCACACGTCTCCCCGCCGAACAGGTCTACGACCTGGAAATCGAAGGCACGCACAACTTCGTCGCCAATGGCATCATCGCGCATAATACATACCTCACCGGCGGACTTGGTGTTGGCTTGCTCAACACCACTGCAGGAACTTTGCAGACGAGCGGCGCGGCGACCGTGGGCGGAGCTCTCACACAAACAGGTCTCGCCACATTCACCAACGGCTTCCTTTCAAACGCCTCTTCAACAATCACATCAGGACTTTTCTCAATGAACGGCGGAGCGAGCACCACCAACATCACCGCCTCGGGCATCGGATACTTCG
>CAYHIZ010000124.1:0-2850 GCA_964356695.1 uncultured Candidatus Saccharibacteria bacterium
AATTTTTCAACATGGTAATCCATGTTAGAAAAATGGAAATGCCCTTGTGGTGCAAAGACAAACGTGGGGATAGGTTAGTTGGAGGTGGTATTACAAGATCGGAACATGGCATTTTCCCATAAAAAGTAAGGGCTCCCGATTTCTCGGAAGCCCATTGTCGTTTTTACGGGGTGATCAGCGTCAGTGGCCTTTTTTGCCGTTACCTCCCATCAAAAGAGCCGCGAGTTCGGGCGGGAGGAAAACCGCGGTGACGACATGGTCGGGTGTCGTCTCTTCCTCGACCCATCCCACCTTCCATCCTGCTCGAATGCCGATCACTGGCCTGTCGCTGAGTTCGACGAAACGACCTCGAGTCTCGTTCCAGATCGTTTCTTCCAGGATTCCGATGCGTCCAGCGATCCTTCCTAAAAGGAAACGCAACTGGGCGACCTCCTTGTTCCGCCCTATTTTCTTCGGATAGCCCAAATCATCCACCCATGTATTGTATTGGTCGATGTGGATTTCTTTCAACGTCCACAGGAGACGAATAACGTCTCCCTCACTGACCACGCCGACCGCGTGGAACCCTTCGGTGTCTTCGTTTTCCTCCAAACCCGCGCCGGCTACGACAACTTGCTCCTGCGTGACCTTCGCGAGTTCCATTGCGAGTTGATGCCATACTCCAACGGTCGGCATGGGGCGATTTCCTATTGACATAGAACAATCCTCCAGTTTCGTCCCCCTTGGAACGATGGGCGCATACAACCACATCTCGTCGCAGTATGCAAATAGGGTTTCGCTATTAGCGTATGCATACGAGGCCCAGTTTTTCCGTTATAAGTCCCTTAATCTCCATTGTCGAAAGAAATGAAAAAAAACGGAGATCAAATATCGGCGAGTATGATGCCGGTAATTGCACGCAGTTTCTTGTCTCTGGTTACCAGTGGCAGGTGATTCGCGATCGCCGTTGCAACGATCATCGAATCCGGTAGCGAGAGCTTACATGTGCGACGAAGAAGTCCGGCACGACGCGCGACGTCCATGTCGATGGGTAGGATGATAAACTCACCGAGAAAGTCCTCGATGCGCGAGATTTGATCCTGCGTCAGCGATGGATATGAGAGAGCTTCCACGACCGAGACATGGGATATGAAAAACACCGTTCCTTTCTCGCGCCATGCATGCAAGGCCGTCCGGATTGTTTCGTCGCCATTGAGGTATCCGATCACGATATTGCTATCAAGCATCATGATCGTGAGCGGTGCAATTTCTTCAAACGAGCATCCCACTCTTTGCGAGTCGTTTTCAATTCTTGCAAAGGATCGGGTTTGCGACCGCGCAGAATGCCAAACGCCCTCTTCCACGAATCAGGCACTCCGCCACGTCGCGGAAGAGAATGGGCAATTTGTTTTACGCCTGTTCTCATACGAGAGAGCGTACCATGCAGACGGTTGAAACGAAAATGAATGATTCCAATGCTTCACGCGCTTATCGTATGCATACGAGGCCCAGTTTCTCCGTTATAAGTCCCTTAATCTCCATTGTTGAAAGAAGAATACTTGCTTCTGTTATCGGCAGATCAAGCGCTTGTACAAGCTCGTCGCGAGAAATAGGCGCGCGGATGATCTCGATAACGCGTGTCTCTAGCTCCGACAGATCGGCGCGCAGAGACGTGAGATTTTCGCCCTTGCGTTTCGCTATCCCCAGCGCCACCAAAATATCTTCGGAGGATGTTATGGCGGTCGCGCCGAGACGCAGAAATTGGTGAGTTCCTTTCGACTCTTCGCTGAAAATAGAGCCGGGGACAACGAGTAATTCTCGGTTGTATTCCACGGTAAGCCGTGCCGTGATGAGACTGCCCGAAAGCTCTCTCGCTTCGATGATCAATGTGGCTTTGCATAAGCCTGCCATAATCCGATTTCGCTTCGGGAATGTCCAATTTGCCGCCCCGGTTTCCGGTTCAAATTCCGAAATAAGCGCACCGCCCGATTTCAGTATTTCTTTAGCCAATCCGACGTTGGCACGAGGATAAAGCACGTCCCAGCCTAAACCGGAGCCAGGCACGGCAACTGTAGGGAGTCCGGCTTCGAGTGTCGCCCTGTGCGCCTCGGCATCCACGCCATATGCGAGACCGCTCACAATAACGATGGGATATCCGCGCAAGCCTTCTATTAAATGTCTGCATGCTTGTCTTCCGTAGTTTGTTATTGCACGGCTTCCTACGACGCAGAGCCAGACGCAATCGAAGCTCGGCATCTTTCCGCGCAGGTACAATTTTTTCGGCGCGCCCGGAATCTCGCGAAGGAGCGGTGAAAATTCTTGTGGAGAAATCAATTTGAGCTCGTCTTCCATAGTGTTATTATCCTAGCATGTTAGACATTAAGTTTATTCGGGAAAATAAAGAGATTGTTGCCGCCGGCGCGAAAAAGAAACGCATAGAGATCGATCTCCAAAAATTACTATCGCTCGACGACAAGCGCAAAGAGCTTCAGGGGAAGGTAGACGAAAAGCGTGCCGAACAAAATGTCGCTTCGCAGAAAATAGCCGGCGCCACTCCTGAAGAGAAAGAGGCGATAATCGCACAGATGGGCGAGGTGAAGCAAACGCTCAAGCTCGCGGAGGAATCGCTCGCCGAAGTTATGAAAGAGTGGCGTTTGCTCATGGTGCAGGTACCAAATGTGCCCGACATGTCGGTGCCCGAAGGTGATTCCGATGCGGATAATCAAGAAGTGAGAACGTGGGGAGAGGTTTCGAAGTTCGGCTTCGATCTCAAAAATCATACGGAACTTATGCTAATGCACGATATGGCTGATTATGAAAGGGGAGTCAAGGTCGCGGGATTTCGCGGTTATTTTCTCAAGAACGACGGGG
>CAYHIZ010000125.1:0-2822 GCA_964356695.1 uncultured Candidatus Saccharibacteria bacterium
ATGGATGAAATCGCCGTCCGCCACTATCTACCACCGATATTGCGTATGATCCAAATCTTGCACTGCTTTGCAAGCCAAGCCAAAACGGAGTGGCGGCATGCACCGCTTCATGGACGGGGTCGCACACATACACGGCACCTGGTACGTACTGGGTGCGATTGTTTGAGGACACCGTCGCCCCCTGCAACAACTCGAGTGATTGCTTGCGTGCAAGTGCGACGATAACGGTGGCAAACACAACAAACACTGCGAGTGTGCCAACCATCGGCGCCACAGTCGCCACTTCCGCGCCTGCCCCATGGTGGAATCATGTCACACGTACTGACTTCGGGGCAAAGCTCGAACCCATTGGAGATCACGTGTTGATCGGTGCTGGTCAGTACGGCATCGAGAATTATCGATATTTTAATGCAGATGTCGGTACGCCAGCCGCCATATATATGGCCTACGTGGACTTGGCAACCGATGTACCTGGTGTCATGGCAAAATTGAAATCTGATCTAGAGTCGGAGAGTTCCGACTTGATTATCCCTCACATCGGACTCGCGATGAATAGATGGCAAGCAAAATACCACTATGAAGACAAGGTCGCCGCTGGAGCTTACGATGCCCAAATTAGACAATTTACGGACGGTCTCGTTGCCCTCAATCGTCCCGCGTATGTGCGCATAGGATTCGAATTCAACGCCTCTTGGAATGGTTATGAGTCGAGTGCGTATGTCAAAGCATACAAACGAATTGCCGATGCTATTCGTAACCGCAAACTGAATAACGTTGCTCTTGTGTGGAACTACTCACCGGCTGACCCGAAAGATTATTGGCCATGGTACCCTGGGGATGAGTATGTAGACTGGTGGGGTATCAACCTTTTCTATGTTGCCGATTTCACATCCAATACCTCGCAGTGGTTCATGCGTGATTCGATGCAACACAGAAAGCCGGTCATGATCGGAGAAGCTTCACCGAGTCCCATCAATATAGCGGGAGCTGGGATTGTGCCATGGTATTCTTGGTACGCACCATTCTTCGGATTCATATCTCACTACCCCAATATCAAACAGTTCAATTACATCAATATAAACTGGGGCTCGTATCCCGAATGGCCGACGTGGGGAGATGCTAGAATCGGCACGAATCCGCAGATCGCATCATCGGTTGGCATTCAGCTTGCCGACCCATTCTTTCTGCATCGTGAAAGCGCGGGATCTCTGCTTTCGAAGCTCCATCGTTATTGACCCCACACTATGAAATCCGACTTTTGCCGAGAAAGGAATATTCGAATCCTGTTTTGTTGAGAAAGGCAACGAGTGCGTCTGTTGCCTTGTCAATATCCGAAATGTATTCATTGTACGTGACGGCGGACATCCTACAATGCGTTCGATAATTCTCACCACGTTGGATTCATTGGATCATAGGATATTTCACTGGTACTCCAGTGTGGGTGGCAAATGTTGAGACAATCATGGATCATGCGCAAAAACACTGGTATTCCGTCTTTGCGAGCGAAGCGAAGCAATCCAGAATATGTGCATAAACTCTGGATTGCTTCGGCCAAAAGCCTCGCAAAGACGGATATTTATTACTGAAGGGTTAATTAGTGATGGGATTACACCTGTATACAAGGTGCCATTGCCCGCTTGCAAGGACATACACGCAAGGAACCATGTCTCTCATTATGCGACTATATTCTGGATTGCTTCGCTCCGCTCGCAAAGACGAGGCGCCTTTATTTGAGCGTTACCAGTGATATTTCCTATGATCCAAAAATGCCCGCAACGCTATCACTGACTTCTTTTCTCGAGAACTATCGGGGTATGAAGTTAGAAATACCGTGGATTCTCATACGCGGTATTATTTGGGATTGGGCACCAAAACTATCACCATCGTATTTTCTCAGCTTAGTTACGGAGTACCGCCTGCAAATATTGATGAAATCATGAGAAAATTAGCAGAATCTTTCTCGGGATTTTAGGTCCATGATTCCTTACATGCCGAAAAATAAGTCCGTTCTTTCTTTTTTTGTGGCATGGATTGCCGGGGTGTCCTATCTGTTGTTTCAATATTTCAACCCCGCTCTTTTCTCATCGTCGGCAGATTTCTTTGAAGAATTGGGGTTGGCACGAATACTCGTCCTTTTTTCCTTGTTCATGCTTTGTATAATGGTTTTACCATCATCCACCTATCATTTCTTATCGAAACCCTTGTGGGGAGTGGAAAAGACAGCTTCCGGTTACAAGGACATGAGCGTCGAACGACATCCATATATAGTGGGAGTATTGATGTTCATTGGAGTTGTCTCCGCTACTTATATTTTTTTCTTGAGTAGGTGACTTCACAATATTCACCACCGACCTATCCGTCGAGGTACCAGTCTCCGTGGCCGAGCAGATCAGACGGCGAAAAATGCGTACACGGGACAACGGTAGTGAAATTGCGTGCTCATGAGCATGATGCTATAGTTGCAAATATGGAACGAGAATACACTGCGGTTTTCAAAAAAAGTGGCCGATGGTTCCTCGCTTGGATTGAGGAGATCTCAGGTGTAAATACGCAGGGACGCACTAAAAAAGAGGCCCGCGCAAACTTACGAGAGGCTCTCGCGCTTATTTTGGAAGAGCGGGCAAGGCTTTCGATGAGAAAAAATGGTCGCACAGAGCGCGAGAATATGGTTGTGCGTGTTCGCGATCTCGTTGCCGCATGAAGCGCGCCAAACTGATTCAGTATCTGCAAGATGCAGGATGTTATCTGTTGCGAGAAGGAGGCAATCATTCGGGATCATACGCAATATCGGTGGTAGATAGTGGCGGACGGCGATTTCATCC
>CAYHIZ010000126.1:0-2791 GCA_964356695.1 uncultured Candidatus Saccharibacteria bacterium
CAAAAGCGCGCCCGCCGCTATTCGCTGGTTACCACCGATATTGCGTATGATCCTATACTTGCCTCCTCGATAAGTTGGTCAATCGTTTGTGGAACATCAAGTGTCTCCAAGATCGCCTGCTTGTTAATAATGGAAGACTCTGGTCTCTCGACAGAGTAATCAGGAAAACTGGAATAACGATACTCTGATAGAAATCCTCTCAATTTTTCCTCATTTAGGATAATGCCCTGCTTCCACTCTGGTTCTATCAGCTCTGCGGGATTTGCATGTATGTAGCTAACGGCTCTATTAAAATTCTGATCCGAAAGGATACGTTTCGCCTTGAAAGCGCCCTGATATAGAGCGCCACTGCGTTTGTATTTGATGTTGAAATACATCGTATATCCGGTCCCAAGACGGCGCATGAAAGATGTGATGCCTCCGTAATCATGTTCACGCAAAAGTAGATGATTATGATTGGGCATCTGGCAGTATGCACCGATATCAACGAGTGTCTCTTTTCTCCTAACGGCGCTGACCAAATCTACCAAGGTCTTACCTTGGTAGATATTGCTGATGTGGATTGGCTCCACACTGTTGCACGCATAAAGAAGCATCAAGAATCGTTCGTGATCTTTGGGACCTGTAAAAATGACGCGCTTATCTACGCCACGGTTGTAGCAGTGATACCATTCACCTGGCGCGAAAGGAACGGCTCGTTGTGTCATGTGGCTAAAAATACCATATCTCTACCAAGGTGAGACCTTGATAGACTTAAATATGATGATAAGAAATAGTCTGCTTGCTTCTTAATTGCTACCTTCTTCGCTCCAATTTCTTTCAAGATGCTCCGGATGAGTGAGAAGTTGTTACAAAAATACTTGAGTTCGAGATTTACTTGAGATTTCGTACACTAAACGCGCAAAAGCGACGATAATTTATTAGGTAATAGATGCGGACCGATGATGGCGAGGTTGAGTTTTGGGGTTTGCAATATGTCGCGGGCGACGCGTTGAACATCTTCCGCAGTAACACTGTCGACACCTTTTAGTATTTCTTCGAGCGGGCGGATACGGCCGAGGTTGATCATCGATGTCGCCACGTGACCTGCGACTTCGTCGCTTGTTTCGAGAGAGAGGGTGGTAGTGCCTTTTATATATGATTTCGCTTTTTTTAATTCAGCGGGGGAAACTTTGACGTTCTTAATTTTTCGAAATTCCGCAAGAATCGTCGAAGCGGTCTTTTCCAATTTTGCATGCTCTACGCCCGCTTGTACGGCAAAATAACCGGTGTCGGGGTAGCGTTCCGCCCATGCATGTATAGAATAAGCCAATCCGCGTTTTTCGCGCACTTCCAAAAAGAGCCTGCTCGACATTCCGCCCCCGAGTATGGTCGATAGTACGGCAAGAACGAATTCGTCTTTGTGAAGATATGAATACGCGGGTACTCCAAGAATAAAATGCGTTTGGTCGGTCTTCTTTTCTTTTATTTCTATGCGCGGAGACTCCTGCACGGAAGAGTAGGGGACGTGAGCGGGTGAGCCAGCTTGTTTAAGCTGGCCAAATTCCTTTGTAATCTTAGCAAGGGCTTTTTTTTCGGAAAATGCGCCTGCCACGCACACAACAGTATTTGTGGGCGTATAGTTACGTTTTAAATATGTAGCGAATTCCTTGCGGGTAAAGGTGCGGATGTTTTCCTTCGGTCCAAGAATGGTGCGTCCAAGCGGATCCTCTTTACCAAAAATAAGCTCGTCGAAAACGTTGTCAACCGTGCGCATCGGCATGTCTTCGTACATATCTATTTCCTGAATGACCGCACCGCGCTCTTTCGCTATTTCTTTCTCCGGAAGTTTGGAGTTGAGAAAGATGTCACTTAGTACGTCGAGCGCAGTATCTATATAGCGACTGGAGACTTTAGCGTAATAAGCCGTACGCTCTTTTGCGGTGAAGGCATTGTAGACGCTTCCGACAGCATCCAATTCTTCGCTGATAGCACGGGCGTTCGGACGCCTCTTTGTGCCCTTGAAAAACATGTGTTCTAAAAAGTGTGCTAGACCATTTTCGCTTTTGGTCTCGTAGCGAGAGCCTGTCCCAGACATCACGATAACAGTTGCTGTTTCAGTACCGCGCATTGGCACGAGTGCGATCCGCAATCCATTGGCTAGGGTGTGAAGATGGTATTTCATTGTCGCGCATAGTATCTCCTTGTTCATCTTGTGGCAATGTAGCTTACTAAAAGATTGAAACGCAGGTTTGTTGGATAGTTTCGGAGGTATGGTATGCATTCACCATGACCGATCCCTGTGGACAGGCCGAGGATTGAGGCACTTGCATTATCGACCCCCACTGAAAGCGGGGAATGGAAACTGAACGGCATTGTTTTGTTAAAGATTGGGAACCGTCCTGGTAGGAGATATAGGCACGCACCATGAGTGATCCCTCCTGGCAGGGATAGTCATCTACTGTTTGAGTGGCGCCCCATGTCAAACCGGGCGCGGAGATCGAACGGCATTCTTGTTTAATGGGGTTAGTGACCGAGCCAAAATTGTATACATGTACCACAACTGATCCGTCTGGGCAGGATGAGGATTCATCTATCGTTTGAGTGGCGCCCCATGTTATGTTTTTGTTGAGCGGGATAACCGTGATTGTCACAGATCGACTCGCCGAACCACCATGCCCCTTGCAAGTGATCGTATAGGTTGTGGTCTTAGTCGGTCCAACAGTAACACTACCGTAGGAGCTGTTGGGTACTATGGCATGCGTGTCTCATTAAAAACCCATCCCTAGCCAAATAGTCTTTTAACAAAGCC
>CAYHIZ010000127.1:0-2783 GCA_964356695.1 uncultured Candidatus Saccharibacteria bacterium
TCAAAATCCAAACGGTCGACGGCGTCGTGCATCTGCCGGCGTTTTTCTTTTAACATCTTGGCTTTGTCTCCACCAAAGGCAGATTTGTCCATTTCTACAAGTTGGGAAACAACTCTCTTGCGGGTTCGTTCTATATCGCCCACGATATCGTGAATGCGTTTTTGAATAGTTTTCGGCGTTATTTTGTGCTTCTTGTTGTATGCAATCTGGATCTCGCGACGGCGATTCGTCTCGCCTATAGCACGCTCCATCGAACCCGTAGAAATGTCCGCATACAAAATCACTCTCCCATTCACATTGCGCGCGGCACGACCGATTGTTTGAATGAGCGAAGTCTCACTGCGCAGAAAACCCTCTTTGTCGGCATCTAAAATGCCGACCAATTCCACTTCCGGCAAATCAAGTCCTTCGCGCAGTAAATTCACACCAACCAAAACATCGAATACGCCTTTGCGAAAATCTCTCAATATTTCGATTCGCTCGATTGTCTTTACGTCGCTGTGCACATAACGCGCGCGTATTTGCCGTTCGGTGAGAAAAGCGGTCAAGTCCTCCGCCATTTTTTTTGTAAGCACCGTAACCATTGATCTCGCTCCGCGTTCTGTGATTTTTTCGGCCTCTGCGATAAAATCTTTTACTTGTCCTGCAAAAGTCTCGGTAGACACTATTGGCCGCACTACAATTTCCGGATCGATCAAGCCTGTCGGGCGAATCACCTGCGAAACAGGTTCTCCACCACGCCCAAGCTCGTATTTGCCCGGTGTGGCGCTTGTGTAAATAGTTTGCCCCACGCGTTTCTCAAATTCCTCAAATGTGAGCGGACGATTGTCTACGGCACTCGGCAGACGAAATCCATGTTCTATAAGAGTATTCTTGCGCGCGCGATCCCCTGCATACATGCCGCCGATTTGCGGAATGGTTACGTGAGATTCATCTATGATGGTCAAGAATCCGCCAGCTGGCGGACTTGGAAAATACGAAAGCAGGGTATATGGCGGTTCTCCCGATTTTCGTCTGTCGAAATGTCGTGAATAATTTTCGATGCCGTTGCAAAACCCAAATTCGCGAATCATAGATACATCTTGCCTGGTGCGACGTTTGAGACGCTCGGCTTCCAAAATTTTCCCCGAAGCGTCAAATTTTTTGAGTTGGCCGGCAAGTTCAAGCTTGATGTCGGCAAGCGCCGCGTCTTGTACATCTTTGGGTGTTACATACTGTCGAGCGGGAAATATAAAAATGGCGTCGTGCCGAGCGCCGATCTCACGTGTCGTCGCGTCAATCTCCTCTATATTTGAAATTTCTCCACCCGTGAGATCGAGTCTGTATATTACGCGCTGGCTTGCCGGCATTATTTCTATGCGGCTTCCAAGCGCGCGGAAAGTGCCCGGAGAAAGATCGCTTGCGCGCTCAAAGTAAATGGCAACGAGTTTGTGCATCAGCTCTGCGCGTGTCATTTTTTCCCCTTTGGTCAGTTTAAGATTTACTTTCTGATATTCGACAGGACTTCCAAGTCCGTAAATACAGGAAACGGAAGCAACTACTATAACGTCGGATCGCGTGAGAAGCGCCTCGGTTGTCGCGTAACGCAGGCGTTCTATATCCTCATTTATCATCGCTTCTTTTTCGATGTAGGTATCGGTAATCGGCATATACGCTTCCGGCTGATAAAAATCGTAGTAAGAAACGAAATAGTGCACGGAATTATGCGGGAAAAAATCGCGGTACTCGGCGGCGAGCTGTGCCGCGAGCGTTTTGTTGTGCGCAATTACAAGAGTCGGCTTGCCGTATTTTTCAATCACATTTGCAATTGTGAAGGTCTTTCCCGAACCGGTAACGCCTAAAAGCGTTTGGTTCCGCTCCCCTTCCCGGAGACCGCTCATCAGCGCATCAATAGCGACCGGCTGATCGCCAGCCGGTTTATATTCCGACTTGAGTGTGAAATTTGCCATGACCACGCTACTCTATCAAGAAAGCACGAGTACGCACACATTTCGCTTGCCCCGCTTGAGAAGCGCGACACCGGAGTAAAAGTCACTTTTCTGGAGTGTTCGATCCTGGTCGGTTATTATTTGAATACCCAAATGAACCGCTTTATCTCGAATGAACTGGCGTGCCTCTCTTTTGGAACTGGCAAGTCCTGTTGAAACAAGTACGTCTGTGATATTCATACCCATTTGTACTGCCTGCGAAGTCCCAGACATTTTTAGCATCAAAAGCTCGTCTTCATCAAGCTCCCCTAAATTCCCTTCGCCGAAAAGCGCCTGCGACACGCGCTCCGCTTTTCCGGCCTCTTCCTCGCCGTGTACGAGCTTCGTAACTTCGCGCGCCAAAATCTGCTGACCGTGCCTCTCTTTTTTGTCACGCTTGTGTAATTCGAGAACTGCGTCTATTTCCGCCCTTGAGAGCGTTGTCATCTTCAGTAAATACTCTTGGAGCGAGTCGTCTTCGACATTGAGCCAAAATTGATAGAACTGGAAAGCGGAGGTTTTTTTCGAATCCAACCATATCGTGCCGTTCTCGCTTTTCCCGAATTTCTTACCCGCTTTGTCGGCAAGAAGAGGCCAGGTAAATGCATAGACTGTGTCGCCGGTCTTGCCTGCCTGCGCAGTCCGGCGGCGTATGAAATCAACTCCTGAAACAATGTTGCCCCATTGATCGGAACCGCCGACCTGCAGATCGCATCCATAGTTTTCGTGCAAATGAAAAAAATCATATGCCTGCAAAAGCGCATATGAGAATTCAGTATAGGAAATTCCCTTTTCCGGATCCTTTATGCGCTCTTT
>CAYHIZ010000128.1:0-2764 GCA_964356695.1 uncultured Candidatus Saccharibacteria bacterium
GTTAGAAAACCTCGTTATTTTAGGTGGTCAATTGCGGTGTTCCGAAGTCAGGAAATTTCCACAACGTTCTGGTGGGTAGTCGGAGTGATCCGGGTTCACCCGGTAATCCTGCATCAAAACGACTCCGCCACACGCAAATGAAAGATTCGAGCAGTCATGGCAAGTCATGGCGAGCGCGACCATCCGCGATTGCGTTATCTTTCAATGCGCGAGTGCAATTCGCGGTCAGAAGGTTTGGAATAGAAAGCAGTCCGCCCAAAAGAACTCAAGGGCTCGCCAATCACCTGTCCTTTGTGCCCTAACAGGATTTCCAACTGTTCGTTGATCATACGGAATAATCGTTCCGTATTCAAGCGCGGATGTCGCGCCGGCAGTTTCTCCTATTTCCGTCCTTCTGCCCCCAAAAATAACCGCGTCTATCGAACCGGCTTTGCAGCGTTCATTGAATCGGGTAATATGTTTTTGCAAATCTGGAAAGAACGCGCCATGTGCTTTCAAAACCGCGTGAGGTTTTTGATATGACATGAATCCGATATTCCGGCCGGTTTCATTGTCAATTCCCGCCATGAAAATGCCTGTTGCATCAGCATAGTTTTCTATTCGATGCGTTTGCTCGCCGATGGCGGAGAGCACATATCGATCATCTCCATCGCCTCCTGCCACATGTCCGTCACGCTGCAACGATACCGCCAGCGCATGTACGTCAATCTGCTTTGTCGTGTTGGCAAGTTTCTCACGATATTGATCGAGCTGTGCCTTGCCGCTTTCGATGACATTGTCTATACATAGACGGATGGGCAATACGCCCGACGAAAGATGACCGGTTTCCGGCCTCGCATCGCGTTGCTCGATTACGAGCGTTGGATAAGCGTCGAGTATCCATTCTTCCGGATTATCCTGCGCCGCCTCATAGAGATCCTTGGCACGCCGCATGCGTGCCAAAGAGTCATCCGCAGAGAGTGCTCCGTGCCTGCGAGACTGCAAATGCCATGTAAATCCGTATTTCCCGCTCGCATCCGCAAGCGATGTAAGCAAATCTTCTAAATCTATGGATGTATCGTAATTGAGGGGGAAAATATATGCCTTTCCATCAACGCGCAGCACACGGCTCGTTTCTTCCCAACAATGAACCATCTCTGCGGCGCTAAGTGTGGATAATGCATGAGCGGATATAGACCATGAAGCCACCACGCGTTCGAAATATCGGTCGGCGAAGGGTAGTTCTGGGAAAACGGCCTTAAACACCTCACCGTTCCCCGGCTTCTTCTTCAGTAATGCGTCTCCGATTAATCCCTCTTTCTTTGTATCAACAAAATGATTGAAAATATCAAATTGTTCATCCGTACTTAGACCTGCGTCTGGATGCTCCCGCTGGTATGCATCCATGCGATCGTGGAAGTCCGAGATCACCTGATTTCCAGAGAGATAACGATCGAGTTCGGGAAATATCGCCGTCTTATACACATGTATATTACGGTATGTGTTTTTGATACGATTTATTGCATACCATAGATCATTACGTTCAACGCCAAACCAGTCGGTCTCGCGATCAGGATGGTATATCTCGTCTGGATCCTCCGACTCGGCCGCTTCTGCATCAAGTCGTGCCTGTATGACACCGAGTACAGTCTGCCATGCACGCGTAAGATCAGGGTATTTCGCAACACCATCTCCAATCGTATGTGATTTTTCTTGTGCCGCTTGTATCGCGGGCGTGAGCACAGTATCGATCCATCCTTTACGTGACGATTCGTCTGTATATGTGGCTAGATCTCTGACGCGATCTGTGAGTGCCTCAACGATACCCATATGTGTATCGGTTCCGCGATCAGCGCATCCAAAACACCCTCTTGATCGCCATTGAATTCGACCTCATCTCCGTACGCGTAATCGATTACGCTCACTTGCGCGCCCGTATCAAACCCGCGTGCTTTTTGCCATGGATCGCCGATGTACAATACATTACTGTTCGGAGGAAAGAGCTCGCGCGATGCGACATCTGCTTCTGCGGCAACCGATTCCAATGTTCGCCCCGTTAATCTCTTGTATAAACTATCGGTCTCGCGCATGTTTCCGGCAATATGTTTGCCTGTTTCCAAATTATTAAATCCCCCCATATGGAGATAGTATTACATGCTTACACGAGCAATCTGCGACGAAGCGACTTTCGATTGTTTAAAGTGGGCCCGTGTAAGGGGAAAGGAAAACGATGTGATTTCAACAGGAAAAGTCTTTTGCAATTGATCTGTTGCACCATTGACACATCCAATTACGGAGTCCTGCGACTCCAACCACATCCCCCCGATGTATATTTTACGGACACCGAGAGATTTGAGCACTTTACTGAATTGATCCCAATTTCCATCGGTGTTATGACCGTTTGAATACACAGCTTGAAAAATGGGCGTGGGACTCTCTGCCTCCGTAGGCACATAATACACATGTTTCGCACCTAATTCCGACAAATGATCAGACGTACGCCACACCACACTTTCTTCCTCAAGTACAAATACAGGAGGTCGTCGCGAACTTGAACTACTTAACCACTTTTCAAGACGGTTTTCGAGCCGGCGCGCCTTTTCTGCGTTTTGAGGATGTCGAGTATAGAACGGATCGTATTTTTCATAGTATGGGTGCACAATAACAAGCACTTTGCCACCTGATTTCTGAATCTCAGCTTTCATTTCTGGAATATTGTTAGCACGAAACAATGGGATCATACGCAATATCGGTGGTAGATAGTGGCGGACGGCGATTTCATCCA
>CAYHIZ010000129.1:0-2757 GCA_964356695.1 uncultured Candidatus Saccharibacteria bacterium
TTACTCCGGCCCACGCCATGCCCCAGTTCATAAAACGCGCCTTGGTTGTATTGTCCTCGAGAGAAATTGTTGCAAGACGATGAAGAACCGGTATTTTTTGTATCCATGCCTCCCCGCGCACCAACCAAAAACCTCCACCGGCAATTAATATTCCCACAACAGTGATAATCGCAAAACGACGCATTGTAGGAGAAGCAAAACCAATAAGAAGCGCAGAAAGCACGACACCTCCGATAAGCCCCAAAATCGTGCCTCTTGTCCCAGTCATTAATAAAATAAGTAAGTCGAGCGCGATAACACCCCCGTAAAGCGCAGAAAACCAAACACGCTTGCCAGGTTTGCTATCTTGCCATGTGCGTGCCCAAAGCATTGCGGCTATTCCGATATTGAACAGCATATACACGGCGAGATAAATTGGGTTTCCGAACGTGGCATCAATACGAGACAAAGAGGAAAATCCAGGATTGAGACTTGCAAAACCGGCCAACTGCAAGAGTCCGTATGTACCAACTACAGCGGAGACTGATAAGGAAACATGCCAAAACGTGCGCCACAATTTTTCGGTATTCAAAACGTTCGATGCTACAAGAAAATAGAGAAATAGATGCGCGAGCGTGACCCATCCGTCCATGCGCTCATAATTACTCCAAAAACTCTTGAAAGGCGCAACACCCAAAGCATCGGCAACCGCCACCACAATCACGAAGAGCGCGAAAAGTCCTAACAGCCATGAGCGTTTCGGTCTAAAGATTGGATTTGCGAGCGCGAGCGCGAGATACGCGCCGGTAATAATCTCCACGATAATACGGAATGCAAAGTTCTTTCCGGTGATGAACGGAAAAAAAAGAGACTGCGCGACAATAAAAACGATAAATGGAAGCGCGAAAATCCCCGACAACACGATTAGGCGCAAAGTCTTTTCGATCATCATACGATCATCATATTCCGGACATCATATCACGATCTTTTTCTCGTCGTGCGTCCGAAATCATCATCCAGACGGACTATGTCATTCTCGTCAAAACGCCCGAGCGCCACTTCGACGATGACTCCACCGTGTTTGGATTCAAGCCGATGCACAGTCCCCTTTCCTACGCGAAACGCCTCCCCAAGATTTAGAGGGTAAGTTTCCTTGAGCTTTGATGCATTTAAGATCGTGGCGGTAGCGTCGCCCTCGACGAGTATCCAGTGTTCGCTACGCCCATTATGATATTGCAACGAAAGCCGTTTTCCTGGATTGACATATACTGTTTTCAGATACCACGCTTTACCGCTATCCCATCCATAATATACGCCCCATGGTCGAACGGTACGCGCGGCGGATTTTCTCGCCGTATCGATCATCCAAGAAGATGATTGCACCTTGCCCCCCTCGCCAACATTAAAAACCATTTTAATTCCGAGTTTTTTGCACAGTGCGTATTCGGGAATATTGCCGACAGTTCTGTCACCTCCGTTTGCAAAAATGCTAGGCCCAATTTTCTCGAGCTCTTTACATATTGAGGCATCGCTTGTGCCGAGCTTGTGGCCGGTGATAACGACCTTATCAACGAACGAAAACGATTGAATAATTTCCGCACGCTCACGTTGCGGCATAAAAACAAATCCTTTTTTGGAATGAAGCCAATGATCATTGTTGATAATAACTACAAGCCTATCCCCAAGTTTGCGAGCATCCTTGAAAAGGCGCACATGCCCGACATGCAGAGGATCAAAGCCTCCAGAAACGGCTACCGTGCGTAATTTATCAACCTTCAGCATGACGGTTAAGATAGCATATCCACGTTCAGAATGATATTTGGGGGATATGCTGTTTGATCTCCTTATTGATACAAACAAGATCAGGACGGTTTTTCAAGAATGCCACGACATCGTCCGCGGAAAAATCGTTGTTTTTCGGATATAGTTCGTCATACACTGCGAATATAAGTTTGTAATCTTCGGCTGTATCCAGCGTAAGGCGCAATTCGCTCCAGCGCATGTCGCCTTTTGCTTCCCAATTTGCAAGCTTGAATTTTTCAGGATGCGAACGTATCGAGTAGCCTGCGTGCTCGCGGTATGCCAAATCGGTGTCATTTTTTTCCGCTTCTCTAAGCGTTGCAAATTTGTACGCGCGCACATCGAAGCCGATAGGAAACGTCTCGACGAATTCGTTGCTCGCGCAATCAGCGTTTTCTTTTTCCAATAATTCGATACATTGATCGACGAGGCGCCAATCGACAAGCGGACTGTCGGCCATTCCCTGCACAAGAATATCGGCGCGGTATTTCTCTCCTGCGCCCACAACGCGGGCGAGAACATCATCTTCACTGCCGCGAAAACAGGCACAGCCTATTTTTGTGCAGAGTTCGACTATCGGATCATCCGCCGCGTTCGTTGTCGTCGCAACCACGACTTCGTCTGTAAGTTTACTCCTGCGATGACGCTCTATCATGTGCTGCATCACGGGCTGACCTGCGAGCATCATCATTATCTTTCCCGGAAGGCGCGTGGAGGTCATTCTGCCTTCGATTGTTGCAACAACCCTCTTTCCGTTGATCATGAGAAATATTTGATCGTCTTTCTTAAAATTTCTGCCTGTTTCTCGGCGCGAGACCAATCCCAATAGTTCGTTTTGAATGCGAGTATTTGCTTTTGTACGCGCTCGGCTAGAGGACACAGTCCTATCTCATATGTCGGCAGTCCTCCCTCATGCATAGCTCCCAAAATCTTTTCCTTGCCCGCGAAATTGCGTGTTTTCTCTTGAAACATCGGCTC
>CAYHIZ010000130.1:0-2744 GCA_964356695.1 uncultured Candidatus Saccharibacteria bacterium
GGTAGGATTCTGGATTGCTTCGGCCAAAAGCCTCGCAAAGACAGCGGGCTGGGAACGGGTGAATCCTTACTATCATACTTCTTGCAAAAAATTGAGGATGTGGTACAAAGAAATCTGTAAGCGTAGATGCAATCAATCAAAGAGCGCATCTGACGATGCGTTCTTTCACAGGAGAGATGGTCATGGGAAGAAACACTGAACTCCTCAGGCAAAATTTCGAACAATGGTTTAGGGAATACGTTACAACGATGGATCAATATAATCCATTCTATTCGTGTAGGAAGCATATTGTCGAAAAGGTGATGGGGGAACTAATGGACAAGGATCTCCCGTTGCCTTTGAAGATTCTATACGATGTGAAAGTGACAGAACATGAGTTTAGATTCATCGTAACGCACCTTCATAAAAGGGCAATCTATCGGCCGAATGATGAGGGTGGGTTTGATTGGAAATGCATGTCGCCAATTATAGACTCGGTTATGAGTAAGATTGGCATTCTGGCTGTTTCGCTTCAGTAGCGATAAGCGGCTGGGAGAAATTCTAATCGGGCGCGGGAGTTATCAACCTCCCGCGCCCGCATTTTTTTCTGTTATAATCTCTACTTCTCTATGGAAATCACCGGGGAAAAATGCGCAGTCTTTGGAGTTTATGGGAAAGGTCTTGATGTTGCGCGACTTTCCTTTTTTGGGCTTTTCGCTTTACAGCATCGCGGGCAAGAATCATCCGGAATAGCGACCGCTAATGGAGAAACTATCACGTTGCACAAGGGAATGGGATTGGTCTCGCAGGTATTCAACGACCATCTGATTGATAGTCTTAAAGGCCACATCGCGATCGGGCACAATAGATATTCGACAGCCGGCGGATCAAAGGTGAAGCATGCTCAGCCGATGCTTGCGGCAGGTCTTGCTTCTTTGCAGAAAGTTTCCTACGAGGATCCGCACCCTAGCTTGAACGACTCCGTGTCGCTTTGTTCTGCTCCGCAGGACGACGCTATTGCGCTCGCGCACAACGGTAATCTGCCAAGTACAGGCGCGCTATCCGATTTTCTTGGTACAAAAGGCATTGATACGTCTGAATTTTCCGATTCGAGGATGATAGTCGAAGCCATTGCCGTGCGAATGGGCGAAGGGCTCGATCTACCCACCGCGATCAAAGATATTTATCCGCTTCTCACAGGCGCTTTTTCTCTTCTCATAATGTCGCACGATAAATTGGTGGCCGTGCGCGATCATTGCGGTATTCGTCCGCTCGCGCTCGCTTCCATAAATGGAGGTTATGTAGTTGCATCCGAAACTTGCGCGTTTTCTCCCATCGGCGCGGAGTTTGTACGCGATATAGGAGCGGGCGAAATGGTGGTAATCGACGAGAGTGGCGTACGGAGTGAACAGATTGCCGAACCCAATCCAAAGCTCGACATTTTCGAATTCGTATACTTCGCTCGCCCCGACTCAACGCTTCTCGGCAAATCTATCTACGAGGTTCGGCGTAATTTTGGAATTCAACTTGCCAAAGAATATCCTCTTGTGGCCGATATCGTCATTCCCGTGCCGGAGACCGCCATCGCTTCCGCCATAGGTTATGCGCACGCGCTCGGCATTCCTTTTGAAATGGGATTGACCAAGAATCGCTATATTCATCGTACGTTCATCACGCCCGAACAGCATGTACGAGAGCAAGGGGTTAGGGCAAAACTCACGGCGCTTCCGGGCATGCTCCGCGGAAAGCGCGTCGTAGTTTTTGATGATTCAATTGTTCGCGGGACGACATCGCGCCAAATTGTAAAAATGGTTTTCGAGGCAGGGGCGACAGAAGTACATTTTCTCGTCGCTTCGCCACCCGTAAGATTTCCGGATTTTTATGGCATCGACACTCCAAAGCAAGACGATCTTATCGCGGCCACCAAATCCGTGGAAGAGATCGAGAAGTATCTTGGTGCGACATCTTTGCGATTTTTATCATACGAAGGCATGATTGAGGCTACCGGTCGGCCGGAGAGCGATTTTTCGACCTCGTGTTTTACTGGCGTGTATCCTATTGATATTAAAGAACGAGCGAGGGAGATTAAATATCCACCCATATCTACACAAGCAATTGCGCCTACAGAAAAATAGCGATAGAATTGGCGACATGAGTTCGAATAAAATTACGCCGAAAGATTTCTTTCTTTGGGCAGGTGCGATGGTTGCATTATATGGAAGCGTGATTTCCCTCATCGCGCTTTTGTTTGAGTATATTGATCATATATTTCCGGATGTTCTCAATTATTCTGCCGATCCTTATTCCGGTAGTATACGTTTTGCGATGGCCACGCTCATCGTTCTCGTGCCTGTAGCGATCATTCTCATGCGGTTTATCAGGAGCGATATCGCGCTCAATCCTTTGAAGAGCGATTTGTGGGTGCGGCGCTGGGCATTGGTGCTTACGGTGTTTGTCGCCGGCGCGGCAGTTGTGGGCGATTTGATAACTCTCATCAATTACTTTCTTGGAGGAGAACTCACAGCGCGTTTTTTTCTCAAAGTAGTCATTCTTCTGATTGTCGCCGGTGCGGTGTTTTTCCACTTTCTTGCCGACTTGCGCGGATATTGGAATGCGAACCCTGCTCGTGCAAAAAATGTCGGCATTGTGTTTGGCGTGCTGGTACTGGTTGCCATCATTTCTGGCTTCTTCATTCTAGGATCACCGGCACAAGTGCGTCTTTTGCGCTTCGACGATCAAAAGGTAAGCGATCTGCAAAACATCCA
>CAYHIZ010000131.1:0-2720 GCA_964356695.1 uncultured Candidatus Saccharibacteria bacterium
AGACCTTCGGCTTCGTCATTCACAGTAAAGATTTCGCCGAGATGCAGAAGACGCAGTTCAAGGCGATTTGGGAAATATCAAAGCCGGTGTCGGCCAGCGCGGCGCATACTAAGTCGTTTTTGGATACGGCAAGAACCGATCCATCCGACTAATACCGGCATATTCACTGCACTTGTTTATCTGTTCGTACGTACGAAGTGATAAAGCAAGTTGTTCTCGAACTTCAATTTGATAGTATGCACGAATGGAATCAACATGTATTTTTTGCAAAATTGTCGCAGGAGAGGTGTCATCGTACAAAGTGTACGAGGACGAAAAAACACTCGCCTTTCTCGATATAAATCCTGTGAACCCGGGACACACGCTTGTGGTGCCTAAGAAACATGTCGCAGATGTTTTTGAGATCGAAGATGCGGAATGGGATGCAGTTATGAAGACTGCGCGCATCATGGCGCACGCTTTGGAGCGATCACTTTCGCCCGAAGGCGTGAACCTAACAATGAATAATCGGGCTGGCGCTGGACAGGTGGTCTTTCACGCGCATGTGCATATCATTCCGCGCGTCAAAAACGACGGGCATGCACTCTGGCTGCAGAGGGCGTATAGGGAAAGCGAGGCGCAAAAAATTCAAGAGAAGATTAACGCCGCACTTTAGGTGATTTCAGAAGGATAAAGGCGCCCAGCCCTCCCTAATCGATTCCTGACAATGACCGTCTTTCAGGACAATAATCGGTTCTTCCGCAATCGAGCAGATGCCGGATACTTGTGGTCCGTGTTTACGCTGGTACTCCTGGTACTCTATCTCCAACGCAGTGTATTTTTTAACGAGACTTCGTAGCTGGTTCTCATCTGCGACCGTTGAGTAAATCACATAGGATGCAGGTCCTCCGCACTCTCGGTGCCCGATCTCCATAATTTTGCATTGAGAGATGTTGGTCGCTGATGTTTTCGCGACTTGTTTGATGCTCGCCCTGAGTTTAGGGAAGGGGAAAAGCTCTTCTTTTGAATCATAACTCGGTGATGTTGGAATAGATGCGCACACTCCACTGTGGAGCAGTTCTGCCCCCGCTGCTTTCAAGGAGCATTTATTTCCAAACGTTTGCGATTTCCGTATTGGAAACGCACCACCCAGACATCCGTTATCATATTGGAGTTGGGTGCAGCCAGGTCCCGGCAACGCACCGCAGACAGGAGCGTATTCTTTCGTGCAAGCAACTTTGTCGCTACTTACGCGAACCGTCGCGGTCGCCTTAGTTGTCGCTCCGGCGTTGTCTCCGACGGTTACTGTCACCGTGTAAGTCCCGACCCTAGAGTAAGCATGCGCGAAAGTCGTCTTTTGCGATGACGATGCGTCTCGTAACTGCAATGTATCAGGGGATGCGGAAAGATGAATGTTTTCATCTCCCCATGCTATGTCGTAAGAAAGTGGACCTTCCTCCGGATCGCTCGCACTCACTTTCCATGTGCCCTTTTCGTTGACGGCAAGGGTCGTTGGGCCGGAGAAACCGGAAATGACAGGTGGTTTACTGATGTAAGTGCTCGGACACCAGCCACCCACTGGTTCATTTTCGACAGGACACCCGCTTAAGTGACTGTTGGGACATGATGGACGCGGTCTGCATTTCAATGGACACCATCCTCCTGTTGGTTCCTGCGGATCAATCTCGCAAAACGGTGCGGTGTCGAGACACACGGGGCGCGGGGTACAGGCAGAGCGACACGCCCCCTCATAGGAAAACGACGCGCCATCAGCTTTCATAATGCAACGATTGCCGTAGGTGGTAGGCACGGGATTGCACGGAGTCGTGATACAGACGATCGGCTTCGATCCGCAGATAGGCCGGTACTCTTTGGTGCAGGCGGTCGCTCCGACTGTGATTTGAACTTTTCCGACCACAACTCGACTCGCCGGCGATCCCAAGCACCCTTGCTGTTCGGCTTCCGGAGAACAACCGCCTCTGTTCGTCTGATAGAGTACGGCTGTATAAGTGCCATTCGAGGTATAAGTATGTTGTGCCGAAGGATCTAACATACACTCCAGAGTGACAATCTCACCTGCCATCCAACTAAAACATTGTTCACTCACGTGGTCTGAAGTTCCATCGCCAAAGTCGATCGAGTAAGAATTACCCGAACCTACTAATATAGCTTCGAACGATACTGTAAGTGGAGCTGTACCGCTCATTGGTATTGCTTGAAGAGTCTGGCCGATTCCAGAGCCGTCGCACCATCTCTTTATGTGCTCACGCGACATCGGGCCGAACGAGCCGATTGACGAGACACCCTGCGCCGCCTGCCACTTGGCGACCGCCTTTGCCGTGAGGGGGCCGAAGTAGCCGGTTGCCGAGCCCGAGAAATATCCTTCACCCTGTAGGAATTCCTGCAGAGCGTTCACATCGTCACCCTGTATTCCTTGCGAAAGATTTCTGTGTAAGACAGCACAAATACGATGTTTATTAAAATTCTCTGGTTTGACTTCTGGAATCGGCGGTACCTGTTGCACTCGCAATTCATTCAATTGATTCGTAAGATCTGCAATCTTTGCGCGCAATTCTTTTATTT
Source organism: uncultured Candidatus Saccharibacteria bacterium (assembly GCA_964356695.1). GTDB lineage: Bacteria > Patescibacteriota > Minisyncoccia > Phycocordibacterales > UBA2100 > UBA10103. Next base: position 2,563 of record CAYHIZ010000131.1, read on the forward strand.
GGTTTTGTATTTCATCAGCGGTAAGAGCAGATACAGGCTGTGCGAGCCCGACACCCGAAAAAACTAAAATACCCGCAATCCCCAAGCCGGCCAACATACGTTTATACCATGCGTGTCTCATTAAAAACCCATCCCTAGCCAAATAGTCTTTTAACAAA
>CAYHIZ010000132.1:0-2716 GCA_964356695.1 uncultured Candidatus Saccharibacteria bacterium
GCAAGATACTGGCTGGGAGCAATCACTCGCAATGCCCTTCGAATAACGAATTTCTGAATTACTCGAAAAACGGCGACGGCAAGTCCGTATGATTTTGTTTGAAAATCATCGATATTTTCTTTTACTCCAAAACGCTGAACTCCCTGCTCCCATGCATAGTCGCCCGGGACGCGAACAATAAATTTCTTTCCACTGAAAAAAGAAGCTACCGCAACCGGAAATCCCGTCGAGACTGTGTCTTGAACCAGTATCAGATCAACGCTGTGCGACATTCTAAAAATCCTCCACCCATACGCAATGTGCCGAATTAGCGACGGCAAATGTCTCACGTTCCGAAACGGAAATATTGAAACCTGTATGCCGTAGCGCGGAAGTCTTTCCTCAAATAATCTCGCATACGTGGCAGGCCCTCCAATTTCGGGCGGATAAAGTCCGGTGGCAATCAAGATTTTCATATTTTTGCGAGCGGATCAAAAATGCGTGTTTTCATATCTCGTGTGATGAGATTCCAATCATATTTTTCTTCCGCCAGCATCTTGGCATTTTTTATGATTCTCGCAGTTAGAGTGGGATTCTCCATATATTTTTTCACTGCGCGCGCGATTGATTCTGGATCACGTACGTTACAAAAAAGGCCGGTGGGCTCGTCGTCGGGCGATAGATCCGGATCAGAAAGAAAATCAGGAATGCCACCGACTGGAGTTGCTACGACGGGAATTCCGGTAGCAAATGCCTCAACGAATGCGCTTCCCATCCCCTCGACGATAGATGGGCGCACGAAGATGTCCGAAATTTTGAAATATACCGGAAGCCATTTGTGATCTATGTGTCCGGCAAAAATAACACGATCTGCAACATGAGACTCGCTTGCAATATTTTCCAGATCCACTCGATCCTCTCCGTCTCCCGCTATAAGAAACTTCACGTTCTCTGGTAAGTGCGGAAGCGCACGAATCACATCTTCGACGCCACGGGAGAGCACCAAACGCGACGCGGTAAATAAAAATATGTCGCCCATTTTTTTTCCATATTTCTCTTTCATCTCCACTATCTCGTCTTCGGAGACCGCTGTGGAAAATCTTGTAACATCGACGCCGTTAGGTATAACCTCTATTCGTCCTTCGTATCCCGCTTCTCGAGCCAAACGCTCAATAAAATGTGAGATTGTTTTGATGACATTAGCTCTCTGATATATCGCCGTATACAATCGCCAAAAGAGTTTCGTGATAGGCCTTCGCACACGCACCTGTTCGAGCGAATTGCCATCCTGAAGTTCGAGAAGATACGAGACCTTCGGATGCGCGTACTTAAAGAACAGCGCACCGAATCCAGCCTGATTCGCCATCATCGCCCAAACAAAATCATATCTATTCAAACGATGCAGTGAAATCGCTTTGAAAAATGACGTGAATGGAAACAAAATCTTTGCGAGTCTGCACTGCCACGGAAGTTCGCGATCCGAAACTTTGACATTCTCTGCTGTGAATCCGATACGATGCACCATTACATTTCCTACTTTTTCTACCGTAGGAAGTTTCTTGTCGAACCGCAGGGTGATCATGTCGAACGAATACTCGCTCGAATCGAGTCTATTTGTTATCTCCTTTATGGCGAGCTCCGCCCCGCCAACATACGGCGTATACGCTAGCGAGAATATCAAAACTCTTTTCATTGCATAAATAATATACAAAAAGTCATCATCCTGCCACATCATTCAATATACACGTCAATCTACTGTCATCATGCTATACCATTTCTCCATCCAGTAACACCACGCAATTCTGCCGATAGGTAATATTGCGTGGCGCTACTATGAGTGAGGTAATTTGAAATGCGTACGTATCCAATCATCATTTTCTATTTTCTCGACAACCGTGTAGAGAACATCCTTACCTACATGCAAATCCGCTTTTAAGAGCGCTATAAAATCCTCGCAGTCGTACGGATATACCCACACACTGTCTTGAAGGCGCAAAAACCCTGCCTGTTTCATTGTTGTGCGCAGTTTGATTCGAACAGGGCGGCGCCGTTCCGGAATATCGAACATAACGATACGAAACCGTCTATCCCATCGCCGCCTTTGCCCCGTGGAAAGCGCCGCCCTTTGTTGCTCGTATAGAAGAAAACTCTTTCCTTTTTCAGTGATACGTGCATACCCTTTACCGCCTATATTCTCGAACCTGATGAATCCTTTTTTGACAAGCCGCGTCAGAGCGGAACTTGTCTGATCGTTCAGTCTGCGAATCACGCCAAACCTCCCGAGTAATTGCAATGTATTGGGAGCCACCATCGCAACTAAAAGCACGCCAGGAACTGCAAGCGCCGTAAGTACCGCAGTTTGCAAATATCCTCGCCTGCGCACACTTCTCGCCTCGGACTCTACCTTACCCATGCCGATGACGATACCATGTAAATGTACCTATAGGTAGAGTTGTGTGGGATTATTGGATGTATACATGGAGAAGTTGGTAGCTGATTGCGAAGCATCCGGTAAATCTGCTAAGTGGAATCATTGAAAAACTTTGGCTGAATCTATGACTCCCGCAATAACATAGACATGGTTTACCAAACCATTATTAAGATCGACGTTTCAATGATGCTATGTAATCACGTACATTATTTTCCGGTTTCCAGCCAAATTCTTTTTCAACACGCGTCGTATCCACGATAGATTCCATGCGATTCCCCTTTCGTTCGGGGAGCATCACAATATTAT
>CAYHIZ010000133.1:0-2705 GCA_964356695.1 uncultured Candidatus Saccharibacteria bacterium
ATTCATCCCTGCCCAGAGGGCAGGGAGTTCTGGCCGGGTTGCTTAAATAATCAGCATCCAGACGAAAAGATTTTTCCCTAAGATCTCGCACGTATGCATCGAAGTTGGCAACATCAAAATTTGGACTCTCAGCGTAATCAAAAGTTTTTACTTCTAATAAATCTGTCTCGTCACTTTTACTCAAAAAAAAGTCTGGCGACATTTGAGAGTTTTCATGACTTCTGTGATAAATCTTATTTACATTCATTCACCAAGCCACTCTTGAAGCAAATTACCCATGGCACTTTTATCAGAAATATCAACCTCAACATTCAATAAATCAAAGCTTATTTCTCCTTCGGCACCAATAATGCCTTCTTGTTTTAATTTCTTAAACACATCTTTTGCCTTGTTTCCATACATATTCGTTATCATTTCACACTTAAGCACTTTTTGGAAATCTCACATCCGTAAAAAACAATCCCTCCGAAAAGGAGGGATTGTTTTTCTCTAGCATAGAGATACAAGACTATCGGCGTTTCTTTGCCTTTGTCTTTGCCTTTGCCTTCTTTGCTTTTGCCATATAAATATTATTTTTATTGGGTGGTAAGTTCGACCCGCGCTTCCGCTGTTTCCATGCAGAAATGCGTTTACTTTTTAATTATTGCATTGATGCGTTGATATAAATGTTTTTTGCGCCGCATGTGGGGATAACTCAAAAATAAATTAAATTCAAAAAAGAAATCTAAAATGTAAAACATAAACTTCTAAAAAAGAAAAATGCGCAGGGCGGAGAACGGGTGCGAGCTCCAAAGTAGAAAGTCTAATGTGAGTGCCGCCGCCCTCCGCTCTGCGCACATTCGCGTTGCTACGCTCAGTACTTCGTCGCTCAACGCTCAGTCGCACATTCGCGTTGTTGAGTTCGGTACTTCGTCGCTCAACGCTATGCGCACCCCGTACATCATACCCCAAAAACGCAAACCCCGCCGTGTGGCGGGATCTACGCGACTTTCCTAGAGGATCACACTTTATGACACTCACCGGGCAATAGTAACAACAATATAAACAAATACAATACTTACCTTTGTTTGCGCTCACTGTTATCTTCTGATTACCGGTTGTGCATGTGCTCCGCAAACTATACTCCGTGCACGCTCAAAATCTACCGCCTGATACGCCTGTGCTTACCGTCCCCTGACTGTTCCCACATGTACCAAAACCATTTCCGATAGCTTTCCGCGAGACCCTTGCTGTGTATCACGAAAAATACTGCGTGCTCGTTTATTTTTTTAATCCCTAGACCGGTATTAGTAATGACGTAGTCTCCAAAAACCTGAATCGCAGAGTCGGTAGAGTACTCTGGGGGGAGAAAGCGATACTCAAGATGCCCGGGAAACTTTTCGAAGAAGTTTGGTAAGGTGGTTTTGACTTCATTGTCGAAGAGTTGGATGAATTTGATCTTTGTACGCTTCGCTTCCTTGAAAAACGCGATTCGGTTCGCTTCGAGGCACGGATCAAACCACGAGGCCTTCGCACCAATATAATAACTCTCTTCTCGGACGCGAAGTATGTCCCTCCAAATATTTTTTTGTCCCTCCAACCCTCGATATATGTAGGCTTCTTCAAGAACATTTCGTTCCTGGAATTTCTTTTTTAGAATCGGGAGAATCTCCTGCAATCGTTGTTGTATTTCTGCAGACAGTTCTCCGAGTTTATCGGGATCAACGGCGCTATACCGATTTTCGGTTGCGGAGAAAATCTGAAAGCATAGTCCCTTCCGGATAAGGCGGTTAATGGCATCGTATGCGTTGCGTCGGTGGATATTCGCCGCGATAGCGATCTCGCTTATTGATGATTCTCCCCGATCAATAAGAGATTCGTAGATTTTTGCTTCGTTCGGACTAAGCCCAAGATCCGCCAATATTTCTTGATACATATCTTATGGTAGCGACCGCCACCATGGGGTAGCGTTGGCCACTCGCGAACCTTACATTAACATCGTTCATGGGTCAACTTGTGTGTTGATCAAAAATGGAAGGGCATGGAAATGTCGAGAAAGTTCATAATACTCGAACCGGGGCAGTGCCCGTATGAGTATGACGACGGCAACGTGTTGGTTTTCGGATTCACACCGAGCTCGTGGATTCAGTTACCGAAGAGTTACACACACTTCGGTGTCGTAACGAGCGGAGAGATTAAACTCTCCTACGAATATCGAGAGCGACACCTGGTGGCGGGAGATTTCTTTTCCGTCGTCGGTCCTGCCGTGATCAATTCTTCCGGTCTCGGCTTGATCAACTCCGCGCGTAGCTACCGAGGTATGAATGTCTTCGGCGGACCACTTGAGGAGAAGGGACGGCTTCGATACATTAATGGTTGCACCGCCACCCTACTCATCCCTCCGGTTCGCAGTGGTGATCCGTGCTTGAATCACCTCCACTTACCGAAGGGAATCAAGCAGACGCCGCACACGCATCCGTCGGTTCGCACCGGTATCGTTTTTCGGGGTGGCGGTGAGTGCTTAGTTCCCAAGGAGGATAAGGTGGTGCCGCTCGTCGAGGGGTGCGTGTTCGTCATTGAGCCAGAGACGGTACACAGCTTCAACACCGCTACGGATAGCATGAACGTGATCGCGTTCCATCCCGACAGCGACGTTGGTATGACGGATGAAGATGGATCATACGCAATATCGGTGGTAGATAGTGGCGGACGGCGATTTCATCCAT
>CAYHIZ010000134.1:0-2639 GCA_964356695.1 uncultured Candidatus Saccharibacteria bacterium
CGAGGGTCATGTGCTCCGCCGAGGCTGCGTGGATCATCATGGGGTTCCCCTTCCACCAGTTGCAGCCTGCCGTCGACATACTGCCGATTCACGAAGAAAATGGGCAGTACGTCACATTCCACGCATCGAACTTCGACACAGCGGCAGACAGGGCTGCGACAAAGGCTACGCCACTGACGCAGTACTTCGGGCGCCCGGTGTCACTCGACGCGCTGACGTATGAGGAGACGTGGTCACGGTTTCGATACACAAAGAGTAGAGACGAAAACAGCGACGATGAGGATGACGAGAGCGAAGTTGATTTATTCGACATTGCAGAGGATCAGCAGATGGCCGACGATCACGATGCTGATCAACTGCCGAACGAAGAGGGTCCTGTTGAACCTATAGTGGAACACGCATTCAATGCAGCGATCAACCAAGGATCTACGGCTGACGACCCACTTGGGATTAGCACAGTCACTACAGCGGTCGCTGCTGCTGCACAGTATCCTCCCGTGGCATTCAAGCTCCGTCAGAGGCCCATCGTCGCCTGCATGAAAGTGCCGTACTACGGTCGGCGCGAATTGTTCAGCATGTACTGCCTCTTGAGAAAGTTTCCCGCGCGGTCACACGCGGATCTGCGCGCAGGTATGATGACTTACACTGACGCATGCCTCTCGCGCGGTCTGTTTGACGAAGAATCAGGTTATTGGTGCTTGGTGTTCGACGACATGTGCTCGAGACGTCTCCCACCGGATCAGTTTCGCCGTACCTTTTGCACAATGCTCATCACTGGATCCAGGTCAAACGCCGAGATACTGTTTCATAAGTATTGGACGTACATGGGAAATTTCCACCCCCAAGCGGCTCAGGTTTCAGCACACGTATCCGGCGATCATTCCCCCGGAGAAGTGCTCAGCTTGCTGCAAGCAACGCTTCTCAACGACGGTGTTCAGCTGCAGGATCTACTCAATGTCGCCGCTCTGGGTTTGACGCTTCCGCTGGCTACCACACATTTGGCGGCCATGTATTGGCAGCGACGGAATCTCCCCTCTTCGGTGACCCCGTCGCCTGCAGTTCAGCTCAACGAGGGTCAGTACGCGGTGGTTGATGCGATCATGCAACTCCAGCCTGGCGGGGTACTTTTCATTAACGGGTCGGCAGGTTGCGGGAAGACAACCACACTTCTCGAAGCGATTCGTCGTCTCAAGGCGGCCAGCAAAAAGGTGGCGGTATGCGCAATGACCGGAGTTGCTGCCTCGCTGCTCGACGGAGGTGTCACAGCACATCGGCTGTTCGTCCTGCCCGTCACGGATGACGGCGAAGCCATGGAATCAGTCACTTCGTCAATGCGACAAGGCACCCTCGCCGCTGAGGTGTTGCGGACCTGCGACATGGTGATCATCGACGAATTCAGCGTCCTCCACAAATACGTGCTCGACGCCATGGACGCCGCCATGCGCTTCGCAAGGCACGACGAGTCGCATGACTTTTTCGCAGGCGTCCCCGTCGTGTTTTCGGGCGACTTCCAGCAGATGACTCCGGTCAGCAGGGGTGGTGATGGTGTAGACGCTAGCATCTGCTGGCATCGCGTTTTTCGACACGCAGCGAAACTCTACTTGAGCGAGCCCGTCCGTTGCACTCATGTTGGCTTCAACGCATTCGTATCTCGCGTGGGGAACGGGATGTGCGACACGGTGCAGTTTCCATCATTCATTTCCGTCATCAATAAGGAGAAGGCGCTGCGCGACATGACTGAGAACGATCTTATGCTCGCGCCTCGCAACGCGACGGTAGGACAAGTCAACGACCACATGCTGCAAAAGTCACGACGCGAACGTCCGTCGTGCATTTTGAAAGCTCGATACGTTCAAAACAAAACACAGTGCACATTTGACACACATCTGCTGACCAGTCACAAAGCAGATGGCTACCCGCCAGACTGCATGTCGGTGCACATTGGCTGCCCGGTGATGGTGTTGCGCAACATCTCACTGGAAGCCAAAGTGTGCAACGGCACCATGGCGCATGTACATGCCTTTAACGGTCTGACGGTTAGCATCGCACTGAAGGACGGCTCCTTCTTCGACGTCCCTCGCATTTGTTTCACTCTGAAGCTCGGCGATTACCGAAGTTGTATTCGCATGCAATTCCCTCTGGCTCCGTGCTTTTCCGTCACAATCAACAAAAGCCAAGGTAAATCACTCGGGTCGCCTACGTCAAATCTGTACGTAGACCTGTCTGCCCCCGTTTTCTCGCACGGCGCGTTGTATGTAGCGTTGACACGCGTGACACATCCTTCCTTCCTATTCATAGTTTGCGACACCGAGAGCGAATTGGACACAGGTCTCTTCTCGGCTACTAACGTCGTTTCCCTTCCTCTTTTGCGGGAGGCCGGATTGGTGGCTAACAGAGATTTGTCCCGGCAAACCAACTAAAGACACCAAAAAAGAACCAACTCACGGGCATTGGGGCTTGACGTCGTATCCTATGGCGCGTCAAAGTGCAAAGTCCCCGTGTGTTGCTTTCGTCTATCTCGTCACAGTTTGCTTCTCTCTTTACTCCCACTTCCCAATATATGAGTCAAGTTCCCATTACCCGTCTTCTCGCCAATCAGGTGGCGGACGCCCCAACTTTCGTCGGGAAGGGGATGTCGG
>CAYHIZ010000135.1:0-2551 GCA_964356695.1 uncultured Candidatus Saccharibacteria bacterium
TTCGCCGTTTCAGTCTCCGAAAAGAGCAATCATATTATAACATTTTTGTTTGCTCTTTTCTCCGCCCTCACGGCGACCGAGGCGCTCCCGTATCCGCGTTTGGTTGTAGCTCTAAACTCTGTGCTTTCGACCGAGTCCAATCCTAACTCTTTAAGTGGATTGTGCTAAGGCACAAACAAATCTTATTGTGCTTACCCCGCCCGCCCAGTGCGCGCACAACAACCCCCGCCGTTTTTAGGAGAAATTATAAAACGGCGGGGGTTGCTCCCTTTAGTTAAGATATCCCTCTACGGGCTATTGACAGAGATATAGTTAATAATATATACTACTTATGTTATTAACTATCAATCAATATGAATACTGATATACAAATAACCAGGCAACTTTTTATCGCCACCCAATTGTTTGAAAAGGTTGGTGACAGAATTTTTGCCACCTATGGTTTAACTATAAAAACACACGAAATACTTTCGCTCATAGAGAGCGGTTCAAACACGACTACCAAACTTGCCGAGGTCATGAATCTAGCCTTGGCGGGCATTACTCAAAAAACTAAAATTCTTGAGAAGAAGGGATTTATCAGTCGCAAGGTAGGAGTTGATGATTTACGCGTGTGGCATTTTGAGATAACAAGCAAAGGAAGGAAAGCACTCAAAGATATTATTCTTCCTTACGCAAAAGCAACAGGACTATTATATTCCGAGTTTTCAAAATCAGAGAAAAAACAAATGCTTGTGCTTTTAGGTCGAATAACCAAGCATTTGTCGAGCATAAAAGAGAAACAACTGAATGAGTTTATTGGTAAATTAACAAATAAATAATTACTAGACTTAATCAAATTAAATATTATGGAAAATAATAACAACATGGAACATCAAAATACATCTAGTGTGAAGAAGTTTATGAACACTGTCGGAAGTCTCTCGCTGATCCTAGCGCCTTTGTTACTCATCATTGGTTGGGCATTGAATTACGACAGCCTTGCTAGTTTTTTTGGGGCTACTTTTTCTAATCCGTACTTGACTTCAGGTAAATCGGTTCCGGGGCAGGAGTTTCTTGCAACAATAACTGGCCCAGATAATGGTTTTAGATTCTTTTTATTGCCGCACTATTTTATTTACACAGCAATGCCGATACTAATCGCAGCGGTTCTATTCTTGGCAAAGATTCTATTTAAAAAAGCACCGTGGCACGCACTAGTAGGAGCGACACTAACTACTATTGGTGCCGTGTATTTTATTGGCGTACTGGGCGCTTACTTGTCACTGCCTGCTCTTGCAAGCATACCTATTGACCAGGCGAATCTTCTTTTGGCACTCAATGCAGTAACGGCAATGAAGGGAATATTATTTGTATCAATAATATTGTCCGTACTTGTATTTGTCGGTATGGTTGTCCTCGGCTTTGGCTTCTACAAAAGCAGGATAATTCCAAGGTGGTCTGCCTCCCTCATCATTCTTGGAAGTGTCATTATTCTTGCCGCTGCTGGCACCGAAAACTTTATGGTTATTGGTTCGCTATTGATGTTGATTGGTCTCTTGCCTCTTAGTATGAAAATGCTACACGCAGATCAGTCAGAAATATGAAACCAGCAGAATTTTATGCCAAATACGGTCCGTGGGCTATCGTTACGGGAGCTTCATCCGGAATCGGGGAAGAATTTTGTTGGCAATTAGCAGGCCTGAAATTAAATCTTATTCTCGTTGCACGCCGGAAAGAAAAATTGGAATCGTTAGCTAAAGAATTGATGAGTAAACATGGTATTGAAACAAGAGTCGTTCCTGCTGACTTATTGCGCCCTGACTTTTTGAAACAAATCCGAGCCGTGACAGACCCGCTCGATATTGGTCTCCTGGTAAACAATGCGGGGTTTGCTTTGACTGGTAATTTTTTGGATCACAAGATTGAGGACGAACTATCTTTACTGTACGTGAATTGTCGCGCACCACTCATGCTTGCCCATGTCTTTGGAAACAAAATGGTACGAAGAGGTAAAGGAGGGATAATCAATATTTCTTCCGCTTCTGCTTTTTTACCAATGCCATTTTGGACAAATTATTCCGCCTCAAAAGTGTATAACTTATATTTTTCTGAAGGTCTCTGGTTTGAGTTGAAGGGAAAAGGCGTGGATGTACTGGCGTTATGTCCTGGGGGTACGCGTACTGAATTTTCGAAAGTCGCGGGGACAAAGAGTGGAGGAATGGAACCTGCTCAAGTTGTGGAACTTGGCTTAAAAAAACTTGGGAAACAACCCGTTGCTATAGCAGGTATTAGCAACCAAATTATTAGTTTTATGAATCGATTTTTCTCTCGTCAATTGCTCACCAAAATTGGAGCCAGAGTAGTGCGGGGATTTATGATTCATAAATAAGAAGTAAATATCGTTAAAATTCCAAAAAAGCCCGCGCGGATTCCCTGCCTGCCGGTTTACATGCCGTAGGCAAGCAGGCTCCCCAGACCCCCGCCGTTTTAGGAAAAATTATAAAACGGCGGGGGTTGCTCCCACATTCATACTCATACTCATTTCCGACTGTAAGTTGCTAGTGATGGA
>CAYHIZ010000136.1:0-2519 GCA_964356695.1 uncultured Candidatus Saccharibacteria bacterium
GCAGAATCGCGCAGATCAAAAAAGGCGACGAGACAGTCGGCGGACGGCATCGCGTAAAAATCGTGAAGAACAAAGTCGCCGCGCCCTTTCGTCAAACTGAATTCGACATGCTCTACGGAGAAGGAATCTCGAAAGAGGGCGAATGCCTCGCGCTCGGAGAAAAATTCGGCTTCGTGGCAAAATCTTCCGGCGGATCCTATTCCATCGGCGAGCACAAACTAGGTCGCGGTTACGACGCGGCGCGCACGTATCTGCACGAGAACAAATTAGTATTGAATCAGCTTCTGAAAGATATTCGAAAAAGTCTCGTGGAAGGCACGGTTGCAAAAAGTCCGAACAGCGAAGCGGAGCCGGTCGCATAGGGCTTGCGTACTTGGAATATGTGTTGTACTATTTTGGCTTGGTTACGAACATTCGCAGAAAAAAGAAAAATACGTGCAATTTATTCATAGTGCCATATCACAAATGAGTGCAGATAATTCCAAATCGGTAAAAAGCAAAAAGAAAAAAAAGAAAAACGGTCATAAGAAATTTTGGCTCTTGGGTCGCGAGGAGATAAATACCGCGCCATTCGACATCTCTCCAGAAGGGACGTTGCTCGTGCGCGAAGGCAACTATCAATACAACATCTACAATATCGTCAAAAAATACGGCACCTCGACAGAGATCTTTTTCCCGACAATCGTCGAGAACCGCGTGCGCGACCTGATCGATACATTCAACGCTTTCATAAAAGTGACGGGATACCGGGGAAAATTTTCCTATCATTATCCGATGAAGGTCAATCAGAATCGTGAATTTGTACTTCCCGCAATCGCCGAAGGCGCAAATCTCGATGTCGGAAGCGCGAACGAACTCTTTCTCGTAAAACGTATGATTGAGCAAGACAAATTCAACGAAAAAATCCGCGTCATTTGCAACGGCCCTAAAACGGAGCGCTACATGGAGCTTATAGAGGAGCTAAGGAACAAAGGCCTGGTTGTAATACCCATAATCGAGGATACGGTGGAACTTGAGCGCATGAAGAAATTCAAGGGCGAGGTCGGAATTCGTGTGGATCTAAATGTAAAAGTCGATAGCCACTGGGACAAACGATACAACCGTTTCGGTTTTACCGAAGAAGAGCTTTTGGCACTTGGAAAAATAAAGAATCTCGCTGTCTTGCACTACCATATTTCGAGCCAAATAGAAAAAATCGACGGCTTTCTCCAACCGCTAAAACGCGCGCTTGCACTATATGCGAAAATGCGCGAAAAAAATCCGCAACTCGACACTCTCGACATTGGAGGCGGAGCGGGTGTCCCCTACGACAAACGCAAGCGTTTCTATATCGGAAGAAATCTTATCAGCCAGATTGTAAAAACCGCAAAGAAACAATGCGATCGTCTTCAAGTGCGACACCCGAATCTAATCGCAGAGTGGGGTCGTTACGTAGTCGCGCCCGCACAGATGACGATCTACAAAATCACCGCGGAAAAACCAGCATACAACAAAGGCGGAAACAGTTGGTATGTAATAGACGGATCTTTTATGAACGATCTGCTCGATACGTGGGCAATCAAACAAAGATGGCATGTGATACCGGTTAACAATTTGCATAGTAGGAAGCTAGCGCGTGTATGGATTGGTGGCAGTTCGTGCGACAGCGATGATAAATACACTGCAGGCGGTTCATACATACTTCTTCCGCGACTCAGTACCGTCGAAGATCTTTACATAGCATTTCTCGACACAGGCGCATACCAAGATGCACTTGCTTCGCACCACTGTCTTTTATCGTCGCCGATGAAATTAACGGCGCAAAACGGCGAAATAAAGGTGGTTCGCAAACGCGAAACGGCAGAGGATGTTGGCAAGCAATTCGGGTGGTAAATCAGCTTTCCATCCCGTGCTCGTTGCTGATCCGCCTCCCGAAGTTGTCACATTCTCCACCGCCGCTATGAGGGAGCCGTCGGGGAGGCTAATCTGCGCAAGGAGTGGAAGTGGCGTGATGAAGAGGGCGACAAAGAGTACAATACGGTTCACACGATCATTGTATCAGCGCTTCAGAGCGCGTACCATGCAAAAACTATACCACGCTATTTACGAGTTAATTGTGACTGACCCCATTCCCCATTTGACCCCATTCCTCGTTGTCCCCGTTATCTCATTTTCTCAAGCTTGTAAGTAAGATCTTTATCACTATGGCGATGAATCCGACCCAAAAGATTGTAAAGACTAAGATCGAGATCAATTGTATCTGGAGAGTTAGCTGGAATATACTTGTAATTAAATAATCAAGCACGTTGATAGTTGCGGCTGCCCCCCCGAGCAACGTGAACCAGAGATAATCTTTATCTTTATACGTTTGCCACATGAAATAGCTAAAGACAGCCGTCAAAACATAAATTACTTCCTGTACTATATTTGTGTCCATAATTTCTCTAAATTATTAGGGGAATAAGGTGTCAGTTAGGGGAATAAGGTGTCAGGGGAATAAGGTGTCAGCAGGGAATAAGGTGTCAGGAATAAGGTGTCAG
>CAYHIZ010000137.1:0-2515 GCA_964356695.1 uncultured Candidatus Saccharibacteria bacterium
TCGACCATTCATCCCTGCCCAGAGGGCAGGGAGTTCTGGCCGGGTTGCTTAAAATCACTCTTGCTTTCCACTCAATTCGCTTTTCAAGTCCCTATCGCTCCCGCGCGCAATGGAAGATGGCGAGAATAGTAACTTTATCCCGATGATCCATCTCGTACACGATCATGTATGGTAAGCCGCGCACTAAAAGTTCATAGGTGTTCGGTATGGTTCCGCGACGTCCGATGCGCGGAAACAAAGTGAGAAATCGCGCGGTCTGATGGATGCGGACGACGACATCCGTAGCCACATGCGGATTGTCATTCTCGATATACCCACGGATACGTTCGATGTCCGCCATCGCTTGCAGGCGATAGTGCATCTTCATACGCCACACATCTTCCACAGCGCGTCCATCTGTTTCTTGGTGGCATACCGAGGATTCTTTTCCGCCATACGCGCCCGCACTTCCCTCACCTGTTCGTCGGTCAAGCGGTAGCGCGCGACATCAGTCATGTGTGCAAAGATAGTCGTCGCCATTTCGTCCTGCTCGGCGGCGGGAAGCTCGCGTACTTTTTCTATGGCTTGCGTAAGTAGTTTCGTCATGTCGCGCAGTATAGCACGATGACGCTACCCCACCGCCAGCCCCGAGTTCAAATTCTAAGTGCAACGATGTAAGGTTCGTTGCATATGAAGGAACACTGCCAAAACAGGTCTTGAAATCAGACTGAAATCACTCTTCCTGACTTCGGACTCTCTCCAAATCTGAGTTAAAAGATCGCACAAAACACTTTGTTTAAGCCCCCGCATTTTGCATACAGGGTGTCCCGCGTACACTGTGGATAATGTTTGTCAGAAAAAAGAAGAACAAGAGCGGCACCACGAGCGTCCATATCGTCGAAAAGCGCGCAGGTACGTACGCGTTGATCAAAGCGATTGGATCATCGAATAATCCTGATGAAATCGAACGCCTCGTCCTCAAAGCTCGCAATGGACAACGAACAAAAGACGCTTTACGGAGTTATCCACAAATCATGAGGGTGTCCCAAGTCCGAAGTCAGGAGACTGAAATCACTCTTGCTTTCCACTCAATTTGTTTTTCAAGTCTTCGATGCGTATTGCATTGTCGAATGGCGCGTCGAAGGTAAGGGGTTACATAAGGGGTTACAGGAGTATGGTCGAGCGGAGGACTTTGTTCACCACTCGCTTATGCGACGGCGAGAGTGTGCCGACGCGCCGCAACACGCGGTGATGGTCGACCGCGCGCATCTGAAAAATGAGCGCGACCGAAAGAGACGCGAGTCGGTTGGAATCGTCCGATTCGATCAAGACGGTGGCCCTGAATCGGAGTCGTTTGGTATTGGATGAGAGCGGGATGAGTAGCGCGACACGACCTTCGGCGTATACGAATATCGCCGGACGGATACCGCCCTGCTCGCTGCCAAACGGCGTATCACCCAAGTCGACGAGGACGATATCGCCGCCACGCGGGTTCATATCTTGTGCTTGCGTGCGAATGCGTTGAAGTCGCTGATTGACGCCGATTCCCACATTTGCATCTCTACGGCCAGTTCGTCATCTTCTTTGAGTGCGCGCTCGAGCGCGGTTGTCACGTATTCATTCGCCGACACGTCAAAATCTCGCACATGTTTGCGCAAACGGGTCTGCAATTGGCGGGGAATAGTGAGGTTCATGCAAACCACTGTACCACGTCATACATTGCAGACAAATTTACCAAAATTTACCAAAAACAGGCCTTGAAATCAGGCTAAAATCACTCTTGCTTTCCACTCAATTTGCTTTTCAAGTCTTCGATGCGTATCGCCCTGCTACAGTCCAAGAATCGTGCGCACGCTGTTCTCGATCGCCTCTATCTCGTGCGAGGCGAGATGCCCGACCTCACCTCGTATACGGTGTTTGTCTACGACCTGCACCTGATCGCACACCGCGACGGAATCCTTACCGGCGGACGGCACGGGCAGAGCTATCGGAGCCGCGGTCTTCGGCGAAGTGGTGAGCGGAACGACAATCACAGTGCGCCGCACAGCGTTTATCGAATCGAGGGAGAGGCATACGCATGGGCGCGTTTTCTCAATCTCCGCTCCGCGAGGCGAACGATCCGGAAAGGCGACCCAGTAGATGCTACCCCTGACTATCCTCCCTGCATTCATAGATTTCGGAATGTCTCGCCTGCAAGCGCATCTACATCGCGAGATACTCCTCGCACGGCGCGGAGGGCGGGATCACGCTCTATCAGCCGCGCGGCATCGACAAATGCCTGTTCCTTTTCTCTTACTTTCTCATCTAGAAAACGCTCGACGAGCTTGCTGCGCTCGCCCACGCGATACAGAGTGTTGAATCGTGTCAGTACTTGCGGCTTGATACTATAGACGGCGCGTTGAAACGCGGCACGCCCACCGGACGATGTTGTTACAGATTTCATATTTGCACAGTGTAACACTTGCCAATGTAAAGTCCACATTACAACTTACCACCCACCTACTTCTCTGCGCATTATTGCGAACATAACAAAAGA
>CAYHIZ010000138.1:0-2511 GCA_964356695.1 uncultured Candidatus Saccharibacteria bacterium
CCTTCCTGCAGCTAGACGAAAAGACCCCAGAAGCTTTACTGTAATTTGGTATTGAATATACGGGCGTTCTGCGTAGCGTAAGAGGGAGACTTTGAAGTGTGCCTTTTGGGGCACATGGAGTCGTCAATGCAACACCTCTCTTAATGACTGTATGTTCTAACCTCTGCGGAGAAACCGCAGAGAGACAGTATCTGATGGACAGTTTCGGTGGGGCGCTGTCCTCCTAAAAAGTAACGGAGGAGCCTATTAAGGTCAGCTAGTCGCGAATGGAAACCGTGACGATAGCGCATTGGCAAAAGGTGGCTTGACTGTGAGTCGTACATGACAAACAGGCGCGAAAGCGGAGCAAAGTGAACCGACGGTTCGCATTAGATGCGACCGAAGATTAACGGATAAAAGTTACTCTGGGGATGGAGCCTGCAATAAGGCTCTCGTTGTCCCCCTCCGAAGTAATTCGGAGAAAACCTAGTTAAAATTTATATTTTTACTAGGCGTAAAAATATGGCTTATAACGGTGGAGTCTTTTATGAACTACCTATTCATTTAGGTCACATAAATTATAATACCGTGGGAAGTCGGGAGAAGAAAAATGTATACTTGGGTGTATGAATTTTACTGCGCGTCAACGTGCGATACTTGCCGGGACTATTCTCGGCGATGCATTTGTACAGCAGACAGGCAGTAAGAACGCGAGATTGCGTTTGGAGCACGGAGAAAAGCAAAAGGACTATCTGTTCTGGAAAGGACAGCAGTTTCCAGGGCTTTTCAATGGAACTCCTACGCGTATGGAGCGAGTACATCCGCAAACGAAGAAAACATATATTTACTGGCGATGGCAATCAAACGCGACACCGGAGCTTGGCTCATGGCGTGCGACTTTTTACCCGGAAGGGAAGAAGCGTATACCGGAAAACCTTGCCGAACATGTTCGCTTACCGATTGCACTTGCTGTGTGGTATATGGACGATGGATATTACTCGCCGGAACAAAAACATAGTTTTTTGTATCTCGGACGAGTTTCAAAAACAGAGGCAGAAATAGCAGCGGGAGCGATCCGGCGCAATTTCGAGCTCCTGCCAAAGATCTACGACAAAAAGAATAAGGGCTTCGCCCTTTTCTTTTCCGTCGCTGAAACAAAAAAGCTTCACGCGCTAATTGCGCATGAAGTGCTTCCATCCTTCGCGTACAAACTCTCCTTGACCCCGTAACGACTTGCTCCCACTGCGGAGCGGAGTGCGAAATGCAGCGATGCATTCGTGCTAACACGCCATCTCCCGCCCTTTTTGAAAAAAGAGCGGGATGAAGATATAGTCTAATTCGTAAAAGAATTGAACAGGCTGGTTTCGCCTAAGAGTCCAAATCGACGGCGAAGTTCGGCACCTTAACAAATCGGGGTGCGACGCACGTAAGTGCGTAGTCGAACGGATGTATGGATATAGACCAAAAAACCCAACCATACATCGGTAAAATCGTGGCTTATAACGGTGGACTCCATTATAATTTCAAGTAATGGACAATACCGTGGGAAGTTTGACTCAATTACAGCGATCAATCATTATCGGAAGCCTTCTTGGCGATGGGTATTTGAGGATCGTTCCTGGTCGGAAGAATGCGCTTTTTGAAGCCAATCACTCGTTCTCTCAAAAGGAATATGTCGATTGGAAATTCAAAATGCTCAAGTCGATCTGCCGGAGCGAGCCTAAAATGCGAATGGGAAATGGGAGCAGAATTGCATACCGTTTTACCACACGCCAAATGCCAGAATTAACCGAGTTGCACAGAATATTTTATGCCGACGGCAAGAAAAATACTCCGTACAATCTTCGGCTGGATCCGATGATGCTTGCTGTGTGGTTCATGGACGATGGTAGCAGGTGTCGGGAAAGTGATGTGTATATTAATACACAGCAATTCTCGTCCCCTGATCAAGAGAAATGTAGGCAAATGCTCGCTCAATTCAACATTGACAGCAGTCTGAACAAAGACAAAGAGTATCAACGAGTGCGAATTAAGAAACATTCGATCCTGACTCTTTACAGACTCATTTCTCCGAACATCATTTCATCTATGAAATACAAATTGAGTCATAACCCCGTAGAGACTCAACGAGCAATCGTTGGAGTTCTTGCTCAAGGCAAGAGCTAATACGCCACCTCCTTTCTTGATCGAAAGGATGAAGATATAGTCCGATCCTCCCGGTAACGGGAGACAAATCGACATTGCGATGTCGGCTCATCACATCCCGGGGGTGGAGAAGCTCCCAAGGGTATGGCTGTTCGCCATTTAAAGTGGTACGTGAGCTGGGTTCAAACCGTCGTGAGACAGGTTGGTCTTAATCTGCTGTAGGCGTTGATTCTTGAGGAGATTTGTTTCTAGTACGAGAGGACCGAAATGAACTGACCTCTGGTCTGGGGGCTGTCACGCCAGTGGCACCGCCCCGTAGCTATGTCGGGAAAGGATAACCGCTGAAAGCATCTAAGCGGGAAGCCAACTCCAAGATTAGGAATCGTT
>CAYHIZ010000139.1:0-2508 GCA_964356695.1 uncultured Candidatus Saccharibacteria bacterium
CTGTTGATATTGGAAAATATAGGGCTCGTAACCATACTTCCTTTCGCAAAAAGATCTGCCTGAAGCGCGATCGCATTCACGCTTCCCGCCACACCATTCATCTTAATCGACATATTTTGCATATCTACCGCTTCAAAATTGAGAGAAGTATATGCAATACTCACAACCGTAACTCGTTCGAGCATTCGTAAAAATGCCGTAGGAGCAAGATGGCCTCCAAGAACAGTACTTGCGGAACGCATGCGGTCGTCTAGTCGTGTCAGTTCATGAATCAAAGAGGGTTCAAATGCCTTCTTTGCGCTTTCGAGTTGCTTTATTTTGGATGCGACACTGGAGTCCAAATACCCTTTGTATAGAAAAACTCCGACGGCAAGCGCTATGGATGCGACAAGAAGAACGATCGAAATAAGTGCCAAAAGATCGGCGAGACCCTTTTGTCTTTGTGGTGCTACCGAAGAACGCGGAGTCTCTCGCGGAATAAAACTTGGCTGTGTCGCGGTATTCGGCATATATTATTTGCTCTATTTATTTGCTTTTGAGCTTGCGAAGAACAAGTCCGATCGATACTGCAAATCCGGGCCCGATCTGGCGTAAAACATCCCCCAGAAACGCCGGAGTTTCTGTGCGTGCAAAGGGGTCTGCGATCGCAACATCAGAATTCAAAGACTCTTTTGCATACGCTGAGAGGCCGGGAAGAGACGCGCCGCCACCAGTCAATACTACATGCGTTACGCTTTTGTTATATCTCTGCCCGTAGCTCAATAGTACACGATTGATCTCCGAGAATAAACGAGCGAGTGTTGATAACATTGCTGTTTTTATTTTCTCGTTCTCATCCGTAGAATAAGCAGCCGAATCATTCAATCCTCGCTCCCGTTTGACTCGCTCGGCTTTCTCGAACTCCCAGCCTAAAGAACGTGCAAGGATTTCTGTCATGTGCTGGCCACCGTTGGTTACAAGATGTGTAAGCCGTATTATGCCGCGCTCGACGACATACATTTTGGTAGTGGCCGCACCGAGATCAACAACCAACACAGGAGCAATGCCACGCGAAAGAGAAGAGCGCACAGAGCTAAAAATCTCGATCTCATAAAACTCGACATGTAGTCCTGCAGTTCCCGCGATGGTTTGATACGCGTTTATCGTATCGTTATGTATAGCAACAAGCAGAACCTCCTGTACGGGCGATTTGGCAGAAGCCGGCGGACCGGATACGCGATCAAACGCGCTCTTCTCTGCTCCATCTTCGGGAATAACGAACCAATCGAGAGATACATCTGCAACAGGTATCGGAATATACTTTCGCGCCTCTATTGGAACCATGCGTTTAAGCGTCTCCGCATCCACTTTCGGAAATTCGAGAACCGAAATAAGACTGGAAGAAAACGGTATGGAAATACCGCCAGAGCGCGAAGTTACGTTCGCCTCTTTCATAAGATCCATAATCGCTTCAGCAGTTTTCTCGGGTGAGAGTTTTACCGCCTTGCCTACAGGCTGTTTTCCATATGGTCCGAGCGCAATTTCACCGTATGTTTCAAGAATCGCCGAACCGCCCCTTGATCGCAACTGTACAATCTTAGCGGATGATGCCCCTATATCAATTCCAATGACACTTGCTTCATTGCCTCCGCCGAGTACGGAAGAAAGCATCTGTGTAATACCACCAAATGAAAATGCCATTCTGTAAATTATATCACGCCCATTCAGGCTCATTCAGGCTATTGCGTCAATCTTGGCGGCAAGTCCACGCGCATTCCCGTGTGATAACAATCCGAGATACGAGCTTATGACATTTTCATTTTCACAGACCGTGATCTGCGGCAGATTCGCCTACTACCGCGTGTAAGTGTATCAAAAAGTTGAGTCCCCGGCGCGAGATGCGTCGAGGACTCGAATGCAAGGACACAGGATCCAAGTTTCGTACAAAAGCCAAACGATCGAAGGCTAAGATTCTTGCGGGACGCCCGCGAACAACCAAGCGCCACGCCAGCCGAGGCCGTAGCGGCCGACGTACACGCCGCGCTCGCCAAGCCAACGGTAGAACGCGGCGAACCAATAGCCACTTGCATCCTTCCACTGGCAGGCGAGCCATTTTTCGTCTGCCGCGGCGGGATTTTTCTTCAAGTAATCCGCCAGAGCTTCGACATCGGCACGAAGACCACGCTGTCTGTACTCTTCGGCGATCTCCGAGCAAAGCAATCTGCCATTCCTGGATTTGGGATTGTAAACCTCAAATATGTGGAGTAGTGCGCTTGATGCCGTCCCGCGCGGCATAGTTAGAACGACCGCAGGATTTGAATAGACTTTCCTGCCAGTATCGGTGAGCACTTGCTCGGACGTGCGAAAACGGTTGATGTTTGTGATTTCGACGACCTTCGTCATGGAGTCATCTCCCAAAGTTGGTGGATGGGTTGACGCTACGGCAATTCGATTCGGCTACAGCAGAAAAGTACCCATACTTTGAGTCGCTTTCTGCTGTGGCACACCTGCCTTTTTTCAAAGAACGAA
>CAYHIZ010000140.1:0-2501 GCA_964356695.1 uncultured Candidatus Saccharibacteria bacterium
AAAGCGGCGCCAGTTCGGATTGAGGTCTGCAACCCGACCTCATGAAGCCGGAATCACTAGTAATCGCGGGTCAGCCATACCGCGGTGAATACGTTCTCAAGCTTTGTACTCGGGACGCTATGCGATCGAGTACGCTAGTCGGTGTAAGTCCGGCCGCAGAAGTTCATAGTTCTGCGAAGCGAAATGCCAGTTTGAAGGCGCGAGTCTTCATATGAAGGGGCAAAGTAGCAGTATCTAGTTTGAATGTCAGTTTGTGGCATTGGATAGAGGTGACTCTTCGAGTACAGGAGGAAACTTCTATGAAAAAACTATCCAATGTGTAGTGACATCGAAATAGATATACACAGTGTATTCGGTTACCGTAGGAGATCTCGCAAAGTCCTCAGGTTATACTAACCTTGAGGTATGAGTAATGGCTCAAAAGCAACGCGAGAAGTCAGCAGAGTTCATAGTACCAGACGGTTAAAATTGTGGTCTGAAAAGGATCGCCGGCGCAATAAGAAGTTGCAGCCGCCGTATGGGAAGGAACAAATTCATAGAGAAAAATTGAATCCGCACTATGTTGCCGGATTCATAGATGGTGAAGGATGTTTCTCGGTGAGCATCGGTAAGCACAAGACTCTCAAACGAGGGTACGAAGTGCGGCCGGAATTCGAGATCGAGCTCCGTAAGGACGATCAAGAAGTGCTCGAGAGAATCGTCGTTACTATCGGAGTGGGAAGGATATATGACTGTTCGTACGAGAGGTACGGATGGTTTCCACATGCGAAGTATAAAATTACGAGCATTTGGGAAATGAAAGAGTATCTCTTTCCGTTTCTTGATCAGTATCCCTTGCAAGCGAAGAAAGCGAAGTCGTACAAGTTTTTTCGAGAGATTGTTCTCATGCTCTGCGATAAGCAGCATTTGAGCGACGAAGGATTCGAGAAGATTTTTCAGCTTCGCACAGAACTTCGCATGTTGGGGAAAAAAGCAAGAACCTATGGAAGCCGCGAGGGTGCGGGAAAACCGCTTGCCCCGTGGCGTGAAACTGCATCGAAGTAATTCGATGTTGAATTCGATACCGCCCGTCAAGTCAGGGAAGTTGGGAGTGCCCGAAGGACATCCTCGCGATGTACCAAGGCAAACTCAATGACAAAGACTAAGTCGTAACAAGGCACGGCTAGCGGAAGCTGGTCGTGGAATCATTCAAAAATTGGACGTTCCACCCTTTCTTCGGAAAGAGCGTGGGACTAACAAGTCGATTTCTGTGTCTCGATCGAGCACAGAAGGGAAATGGCATTCATCCATAAATGATGCCTGACGTGCGGGAAAGACCGCAGGAATGCCCTACTACGCTCCGCTTCGCGGAGCTACGAAAGGCGATGGACGGAACAAAAGAGTGTGTATCTATGTTTGTTTGTGTGAATGTGAAAAATTGCAACAATTTCAAGAAACGCCGACCCCTTTTGGGTCACGGCGTTTTTTTGCGTGGGTGATATACTGGACCGTATGGAGCCCGCGAGACGTTCGATATTCAATTCGAGCCTACGAATTATAGGAGTTGTTATTCTTGTGATTATTGCCATCCCGTTTATTTTCTACGGTTACTCTCGTGTCAGCGGATATTTCCACGATCTTGCTACATTGCCGAAGGTCGAAGGGGCACTTGCATGGCTCGAGGGTTTTTACGACAATAATGCGAGATATCCCACCGTCGCGGAGTTTGACGCGCAATTTCCTGATTTTGGAGATATCGGCTCTTCGTCAGGCTACAACGACGATTATGGATCGGATGCGCCCCATGGATATTCACTTTGGTACAACCTAGCGCGGGAGGGAGACGATGCCCCTGGATATGCTGTGCACGGTATCTTTGGGTACGAAGGGCATTATCAAGCATGGGAGTGTCCGCGCTGGCAAGATATTTTGCAGACGACACAAAATAATATTGATTATGGAAAATACAGTATTCCCGTAGAGGGTGATCTTGAAGATCACATTGGCGGTTCTATTTTCGTAGATTTTTATGGCGGAAAAGTCTATTTTGAGTATATGGAAGGAAAGCCGCATGCAGGCGAGCGAGTCTCACTTCTACAGAATCTCGATAGGCCGCGTTTGTTCTGGACCCCGTCGTTTGGGTATTCCGAAGAAGGATCGATTGTGGTAACCGACGGTGATTCCGTATATCGATATATATGGGATGGCGTCAATAAGCGGCTCACGGATCGCAAGCTGCTAGGCTCGGTGCCGAAGGGCTGCTTAGAGAACACGCATCATTTTGATTGATGTCTCCGAAAGACTCCGGGAATGGACGGAACAAAAGAGTGTAAAAATTATTGTTGTGTGAATGTGTACAGAACAAAAAACGCCGCCCCCTTCTGGGGCACGGCAGTTTTTGCGTGCGCGGTAAAGACGACTAAGATTCCTACTTCGTTTCGCTTCGCGGAACTTCGAATGACTTTGTGTGTCATACCAAAGTGATTATTGCACCCCCTGCAAAGTAATTATTGCACCCCTCC